>DAIEIW010000226.1:0-14143 GCA_027351205.1 Acidithiobacillus sp. | reverse complement strand
GGCGACGATACCCCATAGCGCGCCAATGCCGAACAACTTGGAGGCAGACTGGTATTCCAGATCGATCTCCGGAAGGGTCGCATTACCCCGATGTCCGGGACCGGGCTCGACGCCAGCCGCGTTAAAGGCGCCGATACCGGCATTGAAATACGCAGGCCCGCCCTGGATCACATGCAACCCCGCGTCCTCCGCCCAGGCTGGCCCGGCTGCCAGCAGACCCAATGCCGTCACTCCCAGAATCCTCGCCAGGATTCCATTACCGTCCTTCATGACTGCTCCTTAGTAAAGATGTGTCGGCCGCCTTGCCGACAGGAATCGTTTGCGTTATGGTATCAACCGAACGGTCAGTATGCGTTCGCTCAGCACGCATGTCAAAAAACCCTGATGGACCTGAGCCGCATATATACTGTGCGCAAAGCCCATTGTAAGCAGGGTTTGCGCATGAGTCGACCGTCGAAACAGGTCCGGAAAGTCGCCCGGCTGCTTGGATTCAACAAGGGACACATATGCGCTGGCTCAAACGCCTTTTGGTTCTGGTCATCATCGTCGTGGTTGCCTTTGGCGCCTATGCATACTTCCAGATTTCTGATTACTATCCCAACACCGACGATGCCTATCTGCATGCCCATGTGGTGAACATCGCGCCGCGGGTTACGGGACATATTGTCGCCATTTATGTGCATGATAATCAGGTCGTGCAGGCTGGAGAGCCCCTGGTCAAGGTGGATCCGCGGGCCTATCTCTACGACGTGCAGAAAGCCGAGGCCGAACTGACGCAGGCGGAGCGGCAGACGGTCGCCATTCAGGCCAATATTGCCGGAGCGCGCGCCAATATCAGCGCCGACCAGGTCAATTACCAGAATGCCCGACACAACGCCCAACGCGCGGCGGCCCTGGCGGCGCAGAAATATCTGTCCGCGCAACAGGCGGATAACGAAATGACCGCTGCGAAAAGTGCCGGGGCGCGGCTGACTGCCGATCAGGCGGCCCTGGCGGAGACGCAGGCGCAGCAAGTCCTCAATGGTGCCCGCATCGCCGCCGCCAGGGCCGCCCTGCGCACAGCCCGGCTCTATTTGTCTGAAACCACGCTCTACGCGCCCATCGCGGGGGTCGTCAGCAAAGTGGATGAAATCCATGTGGGCGACGTGGTCAATGTCAATCAGGACCTGTTCCCCCTGATCGGCAATGCGGAATACTGGGTCGAGGCCAACTACAAGGAAACCGATCTCAGCCGGGTACACCCGGGACAGAGTGCGGAAATCACTGTGGATATGTACCCCGACCATCGCTTCAAGGGGAAGGTGGTGAGCCTGAGTGGCGGTGCCGGAAACGCCTTCTCCCTGCTGCCCCCGGAAAATGCTACGGGTAACTGGGTGAAGGTGACACAGCGGGTACCGGTGCGTGTGCTCATCACCAATCCGGACTCCAGGTTCCCGCTACGGATCGGTACCAGCGCGTCGGTAACGGTGGATACGGGTGGAGCACCGGGCTGGGTCAAGGCGCTGCGGCCGATCTTCTGAACTCTGGCGCCTACCGGCCCGGCCCTGCCCGTAATGCCAGAAGTTTAACCGTGGCGGCGAGATCCGCACCGACGCACGCGCAGGCGACCCAAGTTCAGCGCGTGTCGGAGATCAATGTACCGACCCCCGCGTCGGTGAATATCTCCAGCAATAATGCATGGGATACCCGGCCATCGATGATATGTGAAGCCTGCACGCCCGCCGCCACAGCGTCCAGACAGCACTGGATCTTGGGCAACATACCGCCGTAAATACGGCCATCGGCGATCATCCGGTCCACCTCGGCGGCCTCCAGACGAGTGCGCAACTGCCCGTCAGAATCCAACACACCGGCGACATTGGTCATCAGGATAAGCTTCTCTGCACGCAACGTCGCGGCGAGAGCGCCTGCCGCCAGGTCGGCATTGATATTATAGGATTCGCCCAGGGAACCCACCCCGACTGGCGCAACCACCGGAATGAAATCACCCTGATCCAGCAGCCGGATAATATCCGGGTCCACCCGTGCGACCTCGCCCACCAGTCCGAGATCCACACCATCCCGGCGCAGGGGCCGCGCCCGGAGCAAGCCGCCGTCCTTGCCGGTCAACCCCACGGCGCGGCCGCCCGCACGATTGATGGCCTGCACGATCTCCTTGTTGACGCGCCCGCCAAGGACCATTTCCACCACTTCCATGGTCGCGGCATCGGTCACCCGCATGCCGTCCACAAAATGGGTATGCACCCCGAGTCGCTCCAGCATGGCACCGATCTGCGGCCCGCCCCCATGCACCACCACCGGATTCATGCCCACCTGTTTCATCAGGGTCACATCGTAGGCAAACTGCTCCTGAAGTCGGGCATCGGTCATGGCGTTGCCACCGTACTTGATGACGATGGTACGGCCATGAAAACGCTGCATGTAAGGCAGGGCTTCCACCAATATGCGAGCCTGCAGGTGGGGATCATTGTGTATGGAGTTTGTCATGCACGTACCGTGTCTGCTGAAGATTCCGGAATCAGCCCACGCAGGAGAATCTCGACAATCCCAGCGTCATAACCTGCGGGATCATCGGCAAAGCCCACGGCCGGATAATGGCGCAGAATATCCCGGGACTGAAAAAAGAAAACATTCGCGCCCAACATCAGGGTTGCCACCAGGGCAGGGTTGAAATCCGCCCGCAGTTCGCCCCGGACCTGCCCGCTTTCCAAGACCGCAACCAAGGCCGAAAATACATCTGCAAAACCCTGTTCTGCAAACTCCTGCGCTCTGGGCGCGCCTTTTTCGAGTATTTCCCGCCATACCAGACGCACCAGTTCCGGCCTATCCAGCAGAGCCTGGAGGTGGCAGCGCGCAAAATGCCGGAGCACCTCCACCACGGTTCCGTGGGCGTCGACCGCATCGTTGAGCAGTTTCCGCAAATTGCGGCTGGCCGCGCGCAATACTGCAAGATAGAGGGCATCCTTATTGGGAAAATAATGATAGATATTGGCCTTGCTGATGCCCGCCTGCAAAGCGATGGCATTCATGGAGACAGCATCAAATGCCTTATCGGAGAAGAGCTTTTCGGCAGCGGCCAGAATCCGCTGCCGCCCCTCGCCTTCAAGTGTCAGTGGCAACTCCCCCATGAAACCGTCTCCCGCCCCCAATCTGCATGTGATGGCCACACTTGCGCGGCGCCCGACCAATCGGTCAATATAAAGACAGTGTAGCATCACCCGTGGCAGTTGTCCCTCTGTGGGCACGGGTGGAAGTTGTCCACCATCCGCCTGCAATTTGCTATTCTAGGGGCTGGAAATTCTAGCAAGGGAACCACGCATGTTTACCCACACTCCCAGCCAGGGAGACCTGTCTTTTTCTTTGTTGTTGCGAGCGCTTCGCGGCATTACTTTATGGCAGCCCATTCTGGTGTACGTGATCGCGGTTTTCCTGGGTATGGCCGGTCTGGAATTTTTCGCACAATGGCCGGGGGGGTGGGCAGGTGCCGCCATCGGGATGACCATTTTGCTGATCAGTTTTGGTGTCGGCTACCTGGGCTCCGGTGGCGTACTGCTGCACGAAGCGCGCGGCGACCCGCTGCCCGGAATAATCAAAAGCCTCCGCTTCGGCATATGGGCGCTTCCACGTCTGCTGGGACTGCTGATTATCGAAAGTCTCCTGCTTCTCGGCATTTTTGTGGTGGAAGTATTGGGGTTTCTCGCCTGCAAGATACCCGGAGTGGGTGCGGTACTATTTGTCCCGATTTTCCCTGCCATCATGCTGGTAAACGCCGTTGTTTTTGTCCTCGCCATTATTGTCTTCAATCTTTCCGGACCAGCGTTGTGGCATGGCGAAGGCGTGGGCAAATCACTTCGTCACACCATTGCCATCGCCCGTAATAAACCCGGTTCCATTCTGCTGATGATGTTGCTGCTCGCAGCCCTGGCGACAGGCATGGGAATTATCATTGCAGTGATTCTCTATATCGGATATGGCATGACATTAACGGCGGCCACCCCGGTGCTGGCTGACGAAATCAGCCGCAGTGCAGATATGTTCTGGCAAATGCTGGGAGCGTTGTCGGGAGACAGGGCTTTTGGCAGCGGAATGCCTGTACAGGCGATGGCAGCAAATACCTCCTTGTATAACGCTGGACTCAGCATGGGAATGGGCTTGGCCGGCGCACTGGTATTCATTCTCCCCAATGTGGTGTTCCTGCTGGGCATGGCACACATCTATATTGAAGCTCTCGAACTGGTAGCACCGGAGGATGTCTAATTTCTCTATGAAAAAATGGATACGCCAACTGGAACTTGAAAGAAACCGCTGCCAGAGTTGTGGCATGCCGCTGCAGTTTGACCCCGAAGGTGGGGGGACGGAGGCCGATGGCAGCCACAGCATCTGTTACTGCAGCTATTGCTATGCCGGGGGTCGGTTCAGGGAACCGGAACTGGCGCTGGATGCCATGCAGCACCGTGTCCGGCAACTGATGCGCCAACGCAATGCTCCATGGTACGTCCGTGCTTACATGGCACACCGCGTGCCGACACTGGCTCGCTGGCGGGGATGCAAAAAGCGTTAGAACGCTGCCGCTTCTTTAATAAAAGAAGCCCCCGCCGCTCAGCGCCGGGGGCTTCTGTACGCGGAAAACCGATCGGACCAGGATTTAAATCGCGGAACGGGGACGACGACCGCGACGGGGTTTCAGCTCCTGCATGAGCGCATCACCGCGGTGGTTCAGTTCACCCAGCAGATGGTCATTACCACCCACGCGGTCACGCACTTCGGCGACAGCCGCCAGAATCTGGGCGGGCTCCCAATCAGGTACCAGACGGGAAATACGGTCCATCAATGACCGCCGTTGTGCCTCCCGCTCACGACGGGCGCGCGGGTTTTCCTGCAGGCTCCGCTTCTGTTGTTCGATTTTTGCCAACTGTTCACGCAGTCGCATTTCCGTCTGGCGTTGCTTCTCTTCCAAATCCGCGAGACGCTCCTCCGAACTACGACGGTGACGTTTTTTTACTTGTGCTTCCATATGCTATCGCTCCTCTAAGTCAGGTTAACTTGGCAGAACCCCTCGCCAATTTAATAATTATGTCAGCTTGTTTTTGCTTTGGCAAATACAAACGCATCTGCATAAATGTGTTCCGGATTCAATCCGGCTTCCTGTAAAGCGGCGCTTAAGGAAAACACCATATCCGGATGCCCACAAATATAGGCGTCGAGCGCGCTCGCGTCCGGAAAGTCATGGATCACTTGTGCCGTAACATAGCCGGTTGCTCCGGACCAGGAAGCATCGGGACGGGATACTATCCGGGTTACCTGAAAATAGTCATGACGCGCCTGCCATTCCCTCAGCAAATCCTGATAATAAAAATCCTCCGGATGGCGCACACCCCAATAAAAATGGATCGGACGTATGGAGCCCTGCGCAAAGAGCGACTCGAGCATCGCCTTAATGGGTGCAAAACCGGTACCGGTAGCGACCATCAGTAAAGGGCGGGTGGATTCCTGACGAATGAAAAAAGTGCCCAATGGCCCCTCGAAACGCAAGATATCCTTTTCCTTCATCGCACTGAATACATGCCCGGTAAAGACGCCGCCAGGTACTCTTTTGATGTGCAGCTCCAGGAGCGCATCTTCACCGGGTATATTGGCGAGAGAAAAACCCCGCCTGCCACCATCTTTCAGGAGAATGTCGATATACTGTCCAGGGAGGAACTGGAGACGCTCCGTAGTCGGAATTTTTAGAAAAACCGCGCGCACATCGGGTGCCAGATCGACTATTCTTGCTACCCGGGACGGTAGTGTTTTAATCTGGATATCCTTGGTGGCCCCGATCTCCCGGACTTCTATCGTCACATCGGACAGGGGTATTGCCTGACAGAAGAGCGCCAGGCCCGCATCTTTCTCGGCGGCCGATAAAATCTTCTCCTCCACCTTCCCGTAATCTACTTCTCCACTGAGAATACGTCCCTTGCAGGTCGCACAGGTACCATTGCGGCAACCGTAGGGGATTTGAAAACCATGCCGCAGAGCGGCCTCCAGGATGGTTTCATCGCCGTCGCAATCCATCTCGTGGCCGCTCGGTTCAATATGCAGGCGGTAAGGCATGAGCACGTCCTTTCATAACGATTGAAAATGTTTCAGCGGGCATTCTAGCAGATGCGCGGCGTAATGACCGTGCTTCACGGATACTCCCGGTTGAGATCGTAGCGATTCACGATCCGGCAGAACAATTCCGCCGTCTGGCGCGCATCATAGAGTGCCGAATGCGCTTGGGTATGATCCCAGTCCAGACCAGCTGCCAGGGCGGCCTTGGCCAGCACGGTCTCACCATAGGCCAATCCGGCCAGACTAACGGTGTCGAAGGTACTGAAAAGATGAAAGGGATTGTTTTTGACACCGGTCCGTTTTTCTGCGGCCTTGATAAAGGACAGGTCAAAAGCGGCATTGTGTCCCACGAGAATGGCACGTCGGCATTGAGCCACCTTTACAGCAGTGCGCACCGGCCTGAAAATTCCGCGCAGGGCTTCCTCCTCGGAAACTGCGCCGCGCAGTGCCTGAAAGGGGTCAATACCGGTAAACGCCAGCGCTGCCGGGTCAAGCACCGCTCCGGCAAAGGGCTGGACCTGAAAGTGGTGGGTGGCGACGGGCCGCAACTGCCCCACTTCGCCACCGATGATAATCGCGGCCACTTCCAGCAGCGCATTACGTTCGGAGTCAAATCCTGCCGTTTCCACATCGACTACTACCGGCAAAAAGCCGCGAAACCGTCCGGCCAAAGCCGCCATCAGAAGTTACTCCTCAATCTGTTGTGAAAAAACCAGCGCACGCGGTGCGGCCAGCAAAACCGCCGTGGAGACACTCAAGGTGACAGCGGCTGTCAACATCACCATCACCACCAATTGCATGGATACCGCGGCAAGGGGCGCCATACCCGCGAGAATCATTCCTGCGGTAATTCCTGGAATATGGATCATGCCGACGCTTTTCAGACTATCTATCGTCGGAATCAGGGAACTGCGTACCACCATACTGTACAGGCTGCGCATCGACTGACGGTGCGTGGCGCCCAGCGCCAGCATGGCCAGCAACAACGCCTCACGCTGGTCCACCTCGCTGCGCAGACGGTTAAGTGCCAGCGATACGGCGTTCATTGCGTTGCCGATAATCATACCGCCAATGGGGACCAATGATTCGCCTCGCCAGAACACCAGCCCGGAAAGGAGCATCCAACCAAGGGTGACCGTAGTCGCCACCGTGATGCTGATCACCCCGATCCAATAGGCGTGCGGAATACCGGCACCACGCTTACGATTGAAACGACCGGCCATCAGGATCATGGCTATCAGAAAAAGTACCAGCAAAAACGGCTGATGCTGGCGGAACAGCCAACCCAGCAAAAACCCCATGATCCCCAACTGAACCGTCGCCCGGGCCGCCGACCATAGAAGTTCTTTGCCCACCCCCAGCTTTTGCCAAGCCGACAAGGCCCAAGCACTGCCGAGGAGGCCGGTCACCCCCGCCATGGTCCACGGTGAAAAGGTGCTGAAAATGTCCGGTGCGGCACTGTTCATCCGCGTTGGAACGCCGCTGTCAGCAATCGCCAGTCGCCCGCCACAAAACCCTCCAGGGGGCAAAAGCGCTTTTTATAGTCCATTTTTGGGCTGTTGGCGACCCAATAGCCCAGATAAAGATAGGGAAGGCCCAGCTTCCTGGTCCATTCAATCTGGCTGAGAATAGCAAAAATACCCAGGCCGCGTTGCGGCAGATCTGGTGTATAAAAAGTGTAAACCGCAGAGACACCGCCGTCGAGCACATCCACCAGTGCCACCGCCAAAGGGTATTCATCCTGCTCAAAGACCAGGAGGCGGGCATCCACGCCACCATTCTCGACCATCATTTCCCGGTACAAGCGATCCGCATGCTCGTCCATGCCACCCCCTGGGTGCCGCGAACACTGATACTCGGCGAAGAGACGTGCGTGGGCGGCTTCCCAGTGGGGGGGCTGTTCCCGTATCTGTATATCCTGATTGCATGCCCAGGTACGCCGCTGGCCACGATCCGGCCGGAACTCCGCAACGGGGATGCGCACGGAAATGCAGGCATCGCATTGCGGGCACATCGGGCGGTAGGCCACCGGACCATTGCGCCGGAATCCTTTCTGCAGAAGCTGGTCATATTGGGCGCTGCCCACCATCTCCCGAGGATCGCTGAGCACCAGGAGTTCTTCTTGATCCGGCAGGTAGGGACACTTCTGCAAGGCGGACAAATAAAAGGCCATGATTAAAACATCCCGGGCAGCGGTAACGAGATGTTCCAGTCTGCTTGCGTATGTTGGGTGCGCAGATCGGCAAGAGCGCGCAGGAAATCACGGCGGGGCATTTCCCGCGCGCCCATGCTCTGCAGGTGCGGGGTGATGAACTGGGTATCGATCAGGCCAAAGCCCCAGTGCTGAAGATGACGCGCCAGCAGAACGAGAGCCAGCCTGGAGGCATCGGGCACCCGGCTGAACATGGACTCCCCGAAAAAAAGTCCACCGAGGGCTACGCCGTAAAGCCCCCCGACCAGACGGTCCTGCTGATAGACTTCTATGGAATGTGCTGTTCCGGCCGCGAACAGGTCCAGGTAGGCGGCCCGCACCGCCGGAGTAATCCAGGTATCTCCCTGCCCTGGGCGCGGCGCGGCGCAAGCGTCGATGACACCGGAAAAATTGCTGTCCATGCGATATTGCCAGTCACGGTTACGGGCGGATTTGCGCAGACTGCGACTGACGTGTATCGCCGGGGGCTCCAGAATACCGCGGGGATCAGGTGACCACCAGAGAATGGGGTCTTCCTCACCGAACCAGGGAAAGATGCCGTGGGCATACGCCAAGAGCAGGCGCTCCCTGGATAAATCGCCGCCGATGGCGACCAGATTGCCGTCGGCCTGCTCCGGGTCGGGGAAGGGGGCTGACCGGTCATGGCACTGCAGGAGGACCGGACGAACGCCCTCAGGGCGCAACTGCACTGCCTCCTGGCTGCATCAAAGACCAATTCCTCCATCGCGATACCAACTACTGGTAACTATAACCGTTTTGCAACGCCTGCAGGGCTGCCACCCGCGCCTCCAGACTGGGATGGGTGGCAAACCAGCCGCGCCAGCTTCCGGAAATGTAGGCTGTCGCCATAGGATCGCGCACCGCGTCATGCACCACATGCAGGGCTTCCGCACCCCGCTGCAGTTTTTGCAGGGCCGAGATCATCGGGGCCACGCCCACCTGCTCGGCGGCAAAACGATCCGCTGCGAACTCCCGACGGCGCGAAAACCAAGTGATGGGAATCAGCGCCAGGAAAGACAGGCCGACCTGCAGAACTATGGATACCACAAAAGCAACCATGGGCCGGTCATCAAACTGCCGTGCGGCGAGCATGGACAACCAGAATACAAACGTATTCATCAGCCCCTGCAGCAAGGTGGTACTCACCATGTCGCCATTGTATACGTGCCCCATCTCATGGGCCAGTACCGCCCGCACCTCATTGTCGCCGAGGAGGTTGACCAAGCCGCTGCTGACCGCCACCATACTGTGGTTGCGCCCCGGTCCGGTGGCGAAGGCGTTGGGCTCATCATTCCAGTACACCCAGACTTCCGGCATGAGAATACCCAAACGATTGGCGAGCTGCGCCACTGAATCGTATACCAGATGTTCCTTGGCCGATTGCGGCGCATCGATGCGTTGCATCTGCAGGCCCGCGCGCGCCAGATGTTTCGACATCAACAGCGAAATAAAGGCACCGCCAAAACCGATCAGCAGCGCCCAGAGCAGGTCCGCGCCGCTCACCGATCCGCGGAGGTCGACACCGAAGATCGGCAAAATGAAATTGACCAGAATAGTAAAACTGATCGACAGGCTGACGAATATCAGCAGATTCGTCACCACCAACAGCAGTATGCTCTTGAATGATTTCATGACACGCACGCTCCATCAGAATACACCGACCTTACCGCGACGACTGAATTTCACCCTGACATCGCGGCCGCTTGCCTTTTGTTTTTTATGACAATACGGAAATAGTCTAACATCAATACAGGACATCAGGAAGGGACAGACAAGGGCTCAGAATGGCGGGTGACCAGTATGGCGTGTAAGGCAGCACCCCAAGACAGGGCGCCGCCAGCCGCCCTTGCAAGGTCTCCAGTGTGCCCACCGCGACGGCGGGATTCAGGGTGTTTGCTACCCACCCGGCCAAGCGCAGTCCCCGTACGCGGATGGCTTCGACGCTCAGCAGCGTGTGGTTGATGGCACCGAGCCGCAAGCCCACCACCAACAGCACAGGAAAATGCAGATCCCCGGCCAGTTCGGCAACACCCCAGTCATCGCCCAATGGGGTAAGAAAACCGCCGGCACCCTCCACCAGCACACAATCCATCGCCACGGATTGCATCCGGACGAAAGCCGCTACCCGCCCACGCTCGAGGGTGACGCCCGCCTGTTGTGCCGCCCAGTGGGGCGCCACTGGCGGGTCGAAAGCGTAGAGGCCAGTTTCGGCAACACTGCGCCGCGGCTGGCTGGCGGCACGCAGAACTTCCACGTCCTCCCAGGTACCGTCGGCCTCGACTCCCGAAACAATGGGCTTGAGGGCCGCCACCAGCATTCCGTGCTGCGCACATTTGTGGGCGAGGGCTGCGGTAACGGCGGTTTTACCGACGCCCGTATCCGTGCCGGTGACCAATAGGCCACGCAGTGGACCCGCATGCCGACGCGGCAAAGGATGCTCCCCGGTCATGGACGGCGTCGCAGCCGCGTCAGAGGAAAAACGATACTGCCGTCTTCACACGGAGACGCGTGGGGGCCGCTGCCCCAAGCATGTCCATAGACGACTTCATAGGTGGCCGGCAGGCGGCCGTCGGCGCGAAAACCCTCGTAGGCCTGCTGCAGCGCCTGCAGGCGGCGGGGGGTGAGCAGGCCACGGGCGCGACCTGCGGCGGCATTGGTGGCACCGATATTCCGCAGATCCCGCAGAAGATCGTCCGCCACTCCATAAGTGAGCTGATAATGTTCCACATCCAGGACCGGCATCTCATAGCCCTGACGCACCAAGGCATCGCCGATATCATGCATGTCGATGAAATGACCGACATGGGGCCGGTCGTCCACCGCCGCAAAGGCCTGACGCAATTCTTTGAGGGTGTCCGGACCGAGGGTACTGAACATGAGCAGGCCGCCAGGACGGAGCACCCGCGCAAACTCGCGTAACACCTGATCCAGATCATTGCACCACTGAATGGACATGTTGGCGTAGAGCAGGTCAATGCTGGCCGTCGCCAGCGGCAGATTTTCCGCGTCGCCCTGGCAAAAATGCTGACGCTGACGCCAGCCCTTGCGACGCCGGGCCTGCTGCAACATGTTCGACGCCAGATCCAGGGCGAGCAGTCGCGCATGCGGATATCGGCGATTGAGGCGGCGGCTTTGGAGGCCGGTACCACTGCCCACATCAAGTATCCATCGGGGTTCCAGCTTGACGAAGTCCAGTCGCTCAATGAGTTGCGCGCCGACCTGATCCTGCAAAACGGCACTGGTTTCATACCCGGCCGCTGCCTGCTCAAAAGCCCGCCGCACGGCGCGTTTTTCCATGAAAAAGGACGGATTGCCGGAACTCATCCCCAGGTCTCCAGCAGCGCGTTGGCGCAAGCTTCGGGATGAGACAGAAAAGGGGCGTGACCAGCCTGTTCCAGGAGGGTAAACCGGCTGCCGGTCAAGCGCTCGTGGAGATATTCACTGGCGCCGACGGGCACAATACGGTCCTGTCGCCCATGCACGAGATGCACCGGCATGGGTAATGTCCTCAATTGGCTGCGCAAATCCACTTCCCGCAGCAGCCCCAACCCGTCGGCAAGACAGGCCTGATCCGGCATGGGCCAGGAGGCGCTCAGACCTTCCAGGGCACGGCGTCCCTGCGGATCGTTCAATACCTGCAGAGCGAGGAAGCGCCGCCGGGTGCCCTGCGGGTCTTCGCGCAGACGTCCGGCGAAATCTTCCAGGGTCGTGACGGGGATGGCCGGAGACCAGTCGGGACGCTGACAAAAGGCAGGGGAACTGGAAATCAGCGCCAATCCATCCAGCAATTCCGGGTGCCGCAAGGCGATACCCAGGGCCAATAGGCCCCCTAGGGACCAGCCGAGCAACAGGGGCTTGGAGGCCTCCTGAGCAAGCATCTGGCGGAGACCCTCCAGACTGGCCGACCAGGTCAGGCCAGAGGGTGCACAGGGCGTCTGTCCGTGACCGGGGAGATCATAGCTGATGCAGGTGAAATGGGGATCCAGAAGGAGCCGCCAGGAGGCGAATATCCGGCTTTCCATCCCCCAGCCATGAAGCAGCACCAGCAGGCGTCCCCGACCACTGACCTGACGCGCCCAGTTCACAGGACCTCCCGCAGCGCGACAGCCAGAACTTCAATATCATCATGGCTGTGTGCCGCACTGAGGGTGATGCGCAGCCGGGCACTACCGGCAGGCACCGTGGGTGGCCGTACTGCCGGGCAGTAGAGGCCGGCACGGCGCAATTGCGCGCTGACGGCCAGCGCTCGCCGCGCGTCGCCCAGCAGGAGGCCCTGAATAGGTGTCTCGCTGGCTAACCAGGGGGCGTCGGGCACTTGCGCACGCAGATGCTGCCGGTGCTGCGTCAATCGCTCGCGCCGGGCATCCCCATGCCGTAAAAGGTCGAGTGCGACGAGGGCGGCGGCCGCCAGGGCGGAAGGCAGGGCGGTATGGTAGATGAAGCTGCGGGCGCGATTGCGCAGGAGATCCATCAAGTCCTGACTCCCTGCCACGAAGGCGCCGTAAACCCCAAAAGCCTTACCCAGGGTGCCCATGACGACGTCTACCCCATGGACGTCCGTGTTCCAGTGCGCCGCAGTGCCTTGCCCCTCTGTCCCCAGCACTCCAAAGGCATGGGCTTCGTCGAGGATGATCCCTGCACCATACCGTTGTGCCAGAGTGGCGACTTCAGGGAGCGGGGCGATGTCACCATCCATGCTGAACACCCCGTCCGTGATGATCCAGGGCTGTCCCCGGCCGCCGCGTTCCAACAATTGCGCCAGATGCGTCATGTCGCCATGCCGGTAGCGATGCAGGCGCGCGCCGGAGAGACGCACCCCATCCACCAGCGAGGCGTGGTTGAGACGGTCGGCGTAGACGCGATCACCGCGTCCGACCAGCGTGGAGATGACCCCCAGATTGGCCAGATAACCGCTACCGAAGAGCAGCACCGCCTCCACTCCCAGCCAGCGGGCCAGGGCGTCCGCCAGCATTGCATGGGCGGGCCGCTCGCCACCGAGCAGGGGCGCGGCACCAGCCCCTACCCCGCTCTGCTGGATCTCGGCGATGGCGGCATCACGTAAGGCCCGCTCTGCGCTCAGGCCCAGATAATCATTGCTGGCGAAGGACAGAAGCGGTTCGCCCTGCGCCCCCACAAAAGTGGGCGGCCCACGCTCCGGCGCAGGTTGCAGGACCTGCAACTCCCGCCAGAGGTCCTGCGCACGCAAGGCGGACAATTCAGCGCGCCATGATTCTTCCCGTTCGCTATGCATAGCTTCTTATAGGGAGGGGCCTGCGCCTTGTCAATGGAGTGCTGGAGCGGGAGAATCGAACCCGATGACAATACTCGCCCTGCCAGATGGCTAAACAGCCCGAGGAACTTCTTGCAACGGATTCTTCCACACCTGTCCCGGCTATACGACGCAGCGGGGCGTTTCAACCACTGGCTCTTCCCGGAACGCTGTCGTGCCTGCGGTGCGCCTGGCGCTCCGCTCTGCGCCGACTGCTTCGGCGACTGGCCGCGTCTGCCCGCCGAGCGTTGCAGCTATTGCGCGCTGCCTTTGCTGGACAATGGGGACTGCCCGGTCTGCTCGGTGGAAGCCCCCGCCTATGACCATGTCTATACCCCGTTTATCTATGCCGAACCCCTGAACACCGCCATCATCGCGTGGAAGTTTCAGCAGCGTCTGGACTGGACCAGACCTCTGGCCGATGCCTGGGCCAGTGCCTGGGGCGAGCATCCGCCGTCCCGCCCGGACGCGCTGCTGCCCGTGCCCCTGCATCGCCGGCGCCTGCGCGAACGCGGTTACAACCAATCCATGCTGCTCGCCCGCCACTGGGGCAAACACTGGAGAATCCC
>DAIEIW010000079.1:0-23069 GCA_027351205.1 Acidithiobacillus sp. | reverse complement strand
CAGCGCCAGCAGGCTGGCGAGGTTGGTGGCGACGGTTGTTTTTCCGGCACCCCCTTTGCTGTTGAGCACCAGCACTCGGATCACTGCTCGCGCCTTTCACCCATAATGACTGCTCCTGTTGTAGTGTTCCAGCAGACGGTCTTGTGCAGATTTACAGTTGGCATCCGGGGGGTTGCGCAAAAAATCATAATCGCCATCTGCACGCATCGCCCAAGCGTTACAGTCATCTTCCAAGTATAGCTGAAGGGTTTCCGTGAGTATGCGGGCGCGCAAGTCGGGGTCGGTAATGGGTACCGCGACTTCCAGACGGCGAAAAAGATTGCGCCCCATCCAGTCGGCACTCGATATCCAGAGACGGGGATGCCCGTTGTTTCCGAAGTAATAGACGCGACTGTGTTCGAGGAAACGGCCGACAACGGAACGTACCCGGATATGATCGGAGACACCCGGTACGCCGGGGCGCAAGGCACAAGCGCCGCGCACCACCAGGTCGATTTCCACCCCGGCCTGGGAGGCCCGGTACAGGGCGCGAATCAGATCGGGGTCGACCAGCGCGTTCACCCGCACGATGATGCGGCCTTTGCTTCCGTGCCGGATCTCCGTATCGATGGCATCCTGTATTCCCTGGAACATCGTAAAGGGACTCTGCAGCAGGCAGCGCAATTGTGGCGCCTTGCCCATGCCGGTGATATGCATGAACAGGTCATTCATGTCCGCCGTGATATCGGGATTTGCTGTGAGCAGGCTGAGATCGGTGTAAATCCGCGCATTGCGGGGATGATAATTGCCCGTACCCAGGTGCCCGTAAAGGCGGATCCCGTCCTCCTCACGGCGCAGGATGAGAATCATCTTGGCATGCACCTTGTGATTGACCACGCCGTATACCACCTGCACTCCCACTTCTTCCAGGCGCTCGGCCATCCGGATGTTATTGGCTTCGTCAAAGCGGGCCTTGAGTTCGACCACTGCCGTGACCTGTTTCCCAGCCATGGCCGCTTCTATCAACGCGTCGATGATGGGAGAGTCGGGGGTGGTGCGGTACAGCGTCTGCTTGATGCCGATGACTTTTGGATCGCTGACTGCCTGGCGGAGAAAATCCAGAACCGGGTTGAAGCTCTGGTACGGGTGGTGGAGCAGGATGGGCGCCTCCCGCAGTTGCGCGAATATGTTCTCGGGGTGTGAACAAACCGGTGGCAGCCCCGGTACGAAGGGTGGATAAAGCAAGTCGGGACGTGGGACCATTTCGATGATGGCCGCGAGCCGTGACAGATTCACCGGACCCTGCAACGAATACAGGTTGCTCTCGCTCAGTTCAAAATGTTTCAGAAGATATTCAACCACTTCCCGCGGACAATTGTTAGCGACCTCCAGCCGTACCGCCTCGCCAAAGGGGCGCAGCGGCAGTTCATCGGCCAGCGCGTCGAGGAGATTGTCCACCTCTTCCTCATCCACAAAGAGTTCACTGTTGCGCGTCACCCGAAACTGATAAAAACCCTGGATGGTCAGGCCCGGAAAGAGCGCCTGCACATGTTCGTGGATGACGGAGGAGAGAAACACAAAATCATTCGGACCCGCCAGATGTTCCGGAATCCAGATGATGCGGGGGAGGATGCGTGGCGCCTGTACGATGGCGATGGGGCTGTGTCGCCCGTAAGCATCCTGGCCTTCCAGAACGATAGCGAAATTCAGCCCTTTGTTCTGTACCTTGGGAAAGGGGTGGGCGGGGTCGAGGCTCAGGGGAGTGAGCAGAGGCAGCACCTCGGTCTGGAAATAATTGCCGATCCAGCGCTTCTGCGCCGCCCGCCATTCGCGGCGACGCAACAAACGAATACCTTCTTTAGCCAGAGCGGGCAGCAGGCGCTGATTCAGGCATCGGTATTGTTCGGAAATGATTTCATGGGCCTTTTTCGCTACCGCCTCGATTTCACGATGAGGCCCAAGCATGTCCGGTCCCAGGGGGCCGGCGCCGAATTTAAGCCGCTGCAACAGTCCGGCCATGCGCACTTCAAAAAACTCATCCAGATTGCTGGAAACGATGGTCAGGTAACGTAAACGTTCCAGCAGCGGTACGCGCTGGTCGTCAGCCAGGGCCAGTACCCGCTGGTTGAAGGCGAGGATGCTGAGGTCTCGGTTGAAGTACAGCTCGGGGTTGTCGAGAGGCGGCGCGGAACGGGCTTTTTCCGGCGCAGACACCTCAGACATGCGGTGCCCCCATGCGGCGCTCCGCGGCGATCAGGGTGTTCTGCAGAAGGGTGGCCACAGTCATGGGTCCGACCCCGCCGGGGACCGGGGTGATCCACGCCGCACGCTGCTCTGCACCGGCAAAGTCCACGTCGCCGGTCACATGCCCATCCGGAAGACGGTTGATTCCTACATCGATCACCACTGCGCCCTCACGAATCCACGCACCAGAGATCAATCCCGGTTTGCCGGCCGCCGCAACCAGCAGTTCGGCGCGCCCTACATGAGCCGCCAAGTCCCGGGTAAATCGATGACAGACGGTCACCGTTGCTCCGGCGAGGAGGAGTTCCAACGCCATGGGGCGCCCGACGATGTTGGAGGCACCAACGATCACCGCTTCTTTTCCCTTGATATCGATGCCCGATTCCTGAAGGAGGGTCATGATGCCCGCAGGTGTGCAGGAGCGAAGCAATGGCGCGCGCAAGGCGAGACGACCGATATTGTAGGGATGGAAACCATCCACGTCCTTCTCCACCGCAATGGCTTCGATGATCTCTTCCGGGTCAAAATGGGGAGGGAGTGGCAGTTGTACCAGGATGCCGTCGACCGCGTCATTGGCATTCAGCTCCGCAATGTGGGCCAGAAGCTGTTGTGGATTAGTGTCTGCTGGCAAATTGGCGGAGAATGAGGCAATTCCCACGGAAGCACAGGTCCCCCGCTTTTTCTGTACATAAATCCGGGAGGCCGGATCGGCGCCGACCAGTACCACCGCAAGGCCGGGGGAGCGCCCCCATTGGCGGAGAAAGGCATCGCTGCGAAGGGAAATATCGGCATGTATTTTTTGCGCGATGGCTTTGCCATCAATGCGTCGTGCAGTCACTTGGGCCTCTTTGGCGAGGTCTCGCTACTCAGGAAAAAATGCTCACCCATGAAAAAGTTACCTGTGTGAAAAGCGGGCGCGTCAACCGGACAGGTGGCGGCAAAACGGAGCATCCCGGAAAACGAGAGCCATGTTTGCCGGATATTCTTCTGGTGGCCCCTTCTTTTGTCAAGCTAAAACGGGGCATGGAAGGGTACCCCGGTCCATGATGTCCAACAAGATGAAACCGTCGTATCAGGCTTCCCGGGAATTTTGAGGTTCCCGTAAATCCTTGGCGAGTACCATATACATGGCGGGCACAACGAAGAGGGAGAAAAAAGACCCGATCGCCAGCCCGGTAAAGATTACCAGACCCATGTCGAAACGGCTGACCGCCCCGGCGCCGCTCGCCAGCAAGAGGGGCAATACGCCCAGCACCATCGCACCGGTAGTCATGAGAATGGGCCGCAGACGGATGCTGGAGGCTTTTTCCACGGCTGCGCGCTTGTCCAGCCCTTCGTGTCGCTGGATCTGGTTGGCGAACTGGACGATGAGGATGCCTTGCTTGGCGATGAGGCCGATGAGAGTGATGAGGCCCACCTCGGTGTAGATGTTGATGGTGGCCAGCCCCAGACTGATGAAGATCAACGCCCCGCTGATGGACATAGGCACCGTGATGAGCACGATGAGCGGATCACGAAAGCTCTCGAATTGCGCGGCGAGGAGCAGATAAATGAGGAGGATCGCCAAGGCAAAGGTGACCAGCAGCCCACTTTTCTCTTGCATATACTGCCGCGACTGGCTGGAGTAGTCGATGGAGAAGCCCTTGGGCATGACGTTCTGGGCCTGGGTTTTCAGGTAAGCCAAGGCTTGGCCGAGAGTCACGCCGGGGGCTGGTACCGCCTGAATGGTGGCGGAATTGAGCTGCTGAAACTGGGGCAGAAACTGCGGTTGCACCTCCGTTTCCACCGACACCAGGGTGGATAGCGGCACCATCTGCCCCGTTGCGGTAGCTACATAGTAGGTTTTGAGCATGCCCGGGTTGGCGCGGAAGTGGTCCGGCACCTGCGGGATCACTTCATAGCTCCGGCCTTTCAGGTCAAAACGATTGATGTAATTGCCGCCGAGCAGCGGTTGCAGATCCTGCGCGATATCCGCCATGGTCAAACCGAGGTCGGCGGCCATATTGCGGTGGATATGAAGGACGATTTCCGGATTGTCGATGCGCAGGTCCTTGGTCACGTAGACGAACAGGCCGCTTTTCTGGGCGTGATCGATGACATCGTTGGCCACATGGTCCAGCTTGTCGTAACCTCCGCTCGACTGCAGCACGAATTGAACCGGCAGGCCACCGGCGGACCCTGGCAGGGACGGCGGTTGGAACGACGCCACCTGCAGACCGGTGATCCCATTCATTTGCTGTTGTACCTGAGGCGCCAGCTGCATGGCGGTTACCGACCGCTTATCCCAATTTTTCAGCCGCATGCCGGCGATGAGACTGTTAGTTCCGCCACCACTGCCAACGGATATCCCCGTGACCATGAAGGTCGCCTTGGTCTCGGGATACCTGTCCAGCTCATGGACGATTTTCATGCCGTACTTGCCCAGTAGTTCTGGGGTGATGTTGGGCGCGCCCGTACCCATGTTGAAAATGATGCCCTGATCTTCCTGCGGCGCCAGTTCCTGTCTGCTCGTGGTGAAGAGGAAATAAATGCTCACGAAAATCACAGCAGCAAAAAGTAGGGTCACCGGCACGAAGTTGAGGCTACCCCGGAGCAGCCGATCGTACAGATGGCGCAGTTCCTCGTAGCGGGTATCGATGAAGTGAGCGAATCCATGTGCGCTGCTGGCTCTGAGTATCTTGCTGCTGAGCATGGGCGACAGGGTCAGCGCCACCACCATGGAAACCAGCACGGTAGCCACCAGAGTGAAGGCGAACTCGCTGAAAAGACTGCCGGTCAGCCCGCTCATGAAGCCGATCGGGGCAAAGACTGCGATCAGCGTGGTGGACATCACCACGATGGCGGTGCCCAGTTCCCTGCCGGTCATCAAGGCCGCCTGGAGGGGGCTTTTGCCCTCGTCGATGTGACGGTGAACGTTTTCCACCACGATGATGGCGTCATCCACCACCAGGCCGATGGCCAGAACGATGGCCAGCAGGGTGAGCAGGTTGATGGTGAAACCCATGGACCACATGATGAAGCCGGCACCGATGATGGACAGGGGAATGGCCACCGCCGGAATAAGCACCGAGCGAAAGGAACCCAGGAAGAGAAAAATCACCAGAACCACCACTGCCAGCGTGATACCGATCGTTATGAGGACGTCGTTGATGGAGGCCTTGATGTAGTCCGTTGCGTCGTAGGGGATGGCCATATGCATGCCCGGCGGGAGGGCAGTGCCGAGTTCGGCCAGTGCCGCCTTGACCCCCGCCGCGACATTCAGCGAGTTAGCCGACGGTGCCTCCTGAATACCGATGAAAGCCGCCGGCTTGCCGTCAAAATAAGCGCTGGAATCATAATTCTGCGCCCCGAGTTCTACCTGGGCGACATCCTTGAGGCGGATAATGGTATTACCCACGTTTTTGACCACGAGGTTGCGAAACTGCGCCGCGTCATGGAGGTTGGTGGTGGCGACGATGGTGTCCCCCGTCTCCGTTCCCCGGGTGCTCCCTACCGCCGAGATGAAGTCGTTGGCTGCAAGAACCTGCGACACCTGGGACGCGCTGATCCCCAGGGCAGCCATCTTCCGGGGGTTGAGCCAGACGCGCATGGAGTACGTGTTGCCGTTCCCTGAGCCGGGCGGCAGGATCTGCGCCTGGCCCACGCCGCTGACGGCCGCAAGCTTGGGCTGGACCACCCGCAGGAGGTAGTCGGTAATCTGCTGCTGGTTCAGTTGGTTGCTGTAAAAGGCGACGTACATGAGGTCAGTAGTGTTGCCCACGGTGACGTTGATCACCGGCAACTGGCTGCCGGCGGGAAGTTCGTTGGTCACCTGCTGGACCTTTGACTGGATATTGGCCACCGCCGCGTCAGGGCTGTAATTCAGTTTCATGTACACGGTAATGGTGGACATGCCCTTGGAGCTGTTGGAGGTCATGTAATCAATGCCGGGAGCACTGGCGATCACCCGCTCCAGGCGGGTGGTGATGAAGCCCTGGATGGTGTTGGGATTGGCGCCGGGGTAGGCTGTGGTTACCGTAACCACGGTGTTGGTGATGGCAGGGTACTCGCGCACCGTCATTTCGGTGTAAGCCCGCAATCCGAGAAGGAGGATCACCAGACTCAAGGCAGTGGCCAGAACCGGTCGATGAATGAAGATATCCGTAAATTTCATCGCCGCCGTCCTCAGACTTTGCCGCTGGCGGGGATTTCGACAGGACTACCCTCGTGGAGCTTGATTTGCCCCCCGGTGACCACCAGTTCTCCCGCATGCAGTCCCGACAGAATCTGTACCTCGCCGCCTCGCTGAATGCCGGCCTTGACGATGCGCTGGAGAACAATCTGGCTTTCCTTGCCATGGACGGTTTTTTTCTCCACCACATAGACAAAGTCACCGAAGGTATTGTAGGTGATGGCGCTGGCCGGTACGGTCAACACTTTCTCCAGCCTTTTCTCGATGACCACGACATTTCCGAACATACCCGGCCGCAGGATGGCCTTGGGGTTGGGTACCGTGGCCTGGACATCGATCTGGCGCGTGGCGGCATTGATGGCCGCACCCGTGGCGGTGATCTTGCCGCTGAAGGTTTGGCCGGGATAGCTGTCCACCTCCACCTGAACGGGTGTGCCTACGTGGATGCGGGCGAAATCACTCTGGGGCACCGTAAAGTTCACAAAGAGGGGATCCCAGGACTGGAGGTCGACCATGGCGGTCCCGGGGATGATGTATTGCCCCAGGTCTACCTGGCGAACCCCGAGATAGCCGCTGAAGGGCGCGCGGATGGCCAGCTTTGCGAGCGTGGCGTGGTCATTTTTTACGGCGGCGACCGCGCTTTGGTAACTAGCCACCGCGGAGTCGAGCTGAGACTGGCTGGCGGCCTTGGTGGCGATCAGCGTCTGCGTCCGGCGGAGATTGATCTGGGCCAGTCGCTGCTGAGCCTCGTCGCTGGCCAGTTGCGCCAACTGGTTGCTGTTGTCAATCTGAATCAGAGGGGTACCAGCCTTGACGTATTCTCCGGAATGAAAATAGATACCGGTAATGGCACCGCCCAACTGGGGCGTCACCTCCACACCCTGGATGGCGGCAAACGATCCCACGGCAGTTACTTCCGGGTGCCACTCCCGCTCTACCACCTTGCTGGCGCTGACGCTGACCACCGGTACGGGCATATGCGCCAGGGCCTGGTGCATCATATAGTTACCGTAGAGCTTGAAGCCGAAAATACCGCCGAAAAGGATCAGCAATACAAGAATGACGATGACAAATGCTTTCTTCATGACCAGTCTCCGCGGCGGATGGCTGTGTTGAATGCTGAATGGCTCATGGCTTTACCTGTGTTACCGGCAACGCGCCAGCAGATGGATGGGGCTTGTCCTGTGTATTTGCGGGCGGTGATTTCCTGTCGGTTTTGTTCCACCAGCCGCCGCCCAATGCGACCAGCAGCGCGGCCGTATCCTGATAGCGCTGCGATCTGGCGGTTATTTCAGCAATTTTGGCGTTGTCGTACTGCACTTCTGCAGTGAGGAGGGTGAGATAGTCAGATGCCCCCGCACGATAACTCGCCTGCGCCAGTCGCAGCGCTTCCGCGGAGGCCTGCAGCGCCGCACGTTGCGCAGCAAGGGTCTGCGCGTCATGCTCCACCGCACGCAGGGCATTCGCTACCTGGTCAAAGGCGCTGAGCACTGTGCTTCTGTAAGCGGCATACACTACGTCATAAGCGGCGTGCGCTTCTGCCTTCTGTGCCTCCAGCTTGCCGCCTTCAAAGATCGGCTGCGACAGGGCGCCCACCAGACTCCAGATGCTGCTGGCTGGGTTGAAAAAGAGGCCCGGGTGACTTGCCGTATCGCCGAAGGCGGCGCTGAGTTGGACGGTAGGATAAAATTGTGCCCGTGCCTCACCGATGACTGCATTTGCCGCCCGCATCTGCGCGAGCGCAGCGCGGATATCCGGGCGTTGTTTGAGCAGTTGCGACGGGAGACTTACCGGCAATTTTTCGGGTAGTTGCAACTCGGTCAGGGTGAAGGACTGCCGTCTGGCATCTCCAGGGAATGCGCCCACGAGTATGGCTAGTTCGTGGCGATAGACGGCGAGCTGCTGCTCCAATGGGGGCAATGTAGCCATTTCACTGGCGAGCTGGCTGCGCTGGGTGACGACGTTGAGGTAGCCCACGGCACCCGCTTTATACTGGTTCTCGGTGAGATCCAGAAGCTGCTGCTCCTGTGCGACGATAGCCCGGGTGGCGCGGATTTGCCCCTCTGCAGCCGCCTCACTGATAGAGATGGTGACGATATTGCCGGTCAGGGTCAGTCGCGCCGCTTCCAGTTCCCACTGTTGATACTTCACCAAGGCTTCACTGTTGCGGTAGACCAGACGATTAACGCCGAAAATATCCGGGTAGTAGGAAACGCCAACGCTTCCGGTGATCAGAGAGTAGTGAAAGCCGCCGCTCCCCCCAAAGGCCGCTGAGCTGGACTTGCTCCGATTAGCCTGCAGATTGCCGGTGACCTGTGGATAGAAGATGCTGGCGTTCGCGCGCGCGGTGGCCTCAGCCTGTTTCAACTGGGCCTGAGCCTGAGCGACGCTCGGGCTGTTTTTCAGGCCTGCCGCGATTAGTTCGTCGAGCGCCTTTGAGTGAAAGAGTTTCCACCACTCCTCGTGCAGATCTTTGCCATACGCGATCTCCTGGGCGTGACCGGAAGGGCCGCCTGGAGCCACGGTTTCTTTGGGGCTGATACCCGCCGTGTAAGGTGTTTTATCGGCCGGTGCCTGGGGAACACGCAGCGGAGGCTCAAAGCTGCAGGCCGCCAGGCTTCCCGCAAGTGCCGTTGCCAGTGCCGCAGCGACGGGTCTTGGTAGTGGTTTTTGCACAACGACACCTCTCAACGGCCTGTACCGACTGGTCAGTATAATGGCGAGAATCCCCCCTTTCTGTCAAACCAACCTCCCTTTTTCCGTCGGCGCACGTTGGACGCCCGCAGAGGTGCATCCGGGGCGGGATGATCTGC
Source organism: Acidithiobacillus sp. (assembly GCA_027351205.1). GTDB lineage: Bacteria > Pseudomonadota > Gammaproteobacteria > Acidithiobacillales > Acidithiobacillaceae > Acidithiobacillus. The sequence goes on along the minus strand of DAIEIW010000079.1, from coordinate 13,862 downwards.
CCTAAAGAAGTATATATCACCTCTTGAACTAGAGAGGCTTTCACCCCATATTGGAAGCCGAGGACTTTGATTGGAGGAGCGTATGAAGACAAAATTTTTTGGAGCCATTGCCATGCTTTGCCTGCTGGCAGCGCCTGCCGCATGGGCCGAGCCCAGCGTAGCCCAAGTTGCCCAGGCCGTGCAGGCGGGCCACCTGAGCCAGGCGCAAGGCATGATGCAGGAGGTGTTGGCTGCGCATCCGCACTCTGCGGAAGCACAGTATGTGGAAGCGCGAATTCTGGCGCGTCAGGGTGACTGGGCCGGGGCTGGCGCGGCTTTGCAAAAAGCGGAACAGCTCGCGCCTGCTATGCCCTTTGTCAAACCGCAGGTGTTGGCAACTTTTAAGCAGTCTCTGCAGCGCCATGTTGATAAACCGGTCGGCAAAGCCGGTCACTGGGGTGCGGTGCTGGCCTTTTTCCTCGGATTGGTGGCTTTGATCGCGCTGATCTCCATGCTCCGGCGGCGGCGCCAACAGCCAGGGATGTTATACCGCGGACAGCCTTCTGGACCTTTCGGTGGTACGAATGGTTACGGGTCCAATGGGCCTATGTATCCCGGCGGAGGTGCCATGGGCGGGATGCCGCAGCAAGGCGGCGGGTTGGGGTCGAGTTTGGCATCCGGCATTGCGACCGGCGTAGGGGTGGGGGCGGGCCTAGCGGCCGGGCAGGCGCTGGCGGGAAGCCTCTTCGGACATGGCAGCGAGTCGGGTAATATGGGCAGTGACGGCGGCAATAATGCTCTCGGCCTGACGGACGACTCCTGGGGCAACGATCAACTAGCGTCCAATGATGATTTCGGTACGGATGATGGCGGAGACGGCTGGGGTTGAGCCGCTTGTTTTGCAAATCTGGAGGGGCATCGCTGGATGCCCCTTTTTTAATTCGTTTCTGGGTATTATGGCAACGGGTAACCGAGGTTGCGCAACGCCCGGCAGACGGTGATCAGCGGTAAACCCATCAGGGCGCTGGGATCCTCGCCTTCCATGTGTTCCACCAGGCTGATTCCCAGCCCTTCGGAGCGAAAACTCCCGGCACAGTCCAAAGGCGCGTCCCGCTCCACGTAGCGACGGATCTCCGCATGGGTCAGTGCGTACAGGGTGACGCGATATGGCACTAGAAACGCTTCTGTGCCTGACGGGGCGACTACCGCCACACCATTCAAAAAATCCACCGCCTGGCCCTGCATCCAGGTCAGTTGCGCAACCGCCTGTTCGATATTTCCTGGTTTGCCGAGAATGCGGCCAGCACAGACGGCCACCTGATCGGCACCAATCACCACTGCCTGCGGGAAGCGTTGGGCGACGGCCAGCGCCTTGGCATCCGCCAGACGGCACACCAGGGTTTCAGGGGCTTCGTCTGGTAAGGGGGTTTCATCCGCCGCTGCGATTTCCACCCGAAATGGGATCTGCAGCCGGCGCAGGAGGTCCCGCCGGTAAGGGCTGGTGGAGGCCAGAATCAGTTCGGGTAAAGCCATGCGCACGCGTCCTTAACCAGTATTGCGCTGACCGGCAGATATGGCGTTGATGGTGCGCAGCAAGGGATCCAACCATATCTCCCGGAATTCCGGGGGGGTCTCGTCGTTGCGATAGCGCCGCAGCAACGCGAGTTGAATATGGTTCAGAGGTTCCATATACACATTGCGCCGTTGCAGGGAGAACGCTAGGGTTGGGTTGTCGGCAAGCAAATGGTCAGCCCCGACGATGGCGAGCATCTCCGCCTGGCTGCTTTCAAATTCTGCCTGAATTTTACGGTAGATTACGCTGGCGGCGTCCCGATCATTGGGTAAGCCTGCGTATTCTCCGGCAATCGCCATGTCGGTCTTGGCCATCGCCATGCCGATATTCCCCATGAGCGCCCGAAAGAACGGCCAGTGCCGGTACATGTCCTGTAGTACCTGCAAACGTTCAGGCTTGTCCTCCCGCCAGCGGGCGAGGGCGGAACCCAGGCCGTACCATGCCGGAAGAACATGCCGTGACTGAGCCCAGGCGAATATCCACGGAATGGCACGGATGGAGGACATGGAGCGATCGCCGCGCTGGCGATGGGAGGGGCGCGAGCCGATGTTCATGTGGGCGATTTCGTTGAGGGGGGTGGCTTCGTAGAAATAATCCATGAACCCTGGAGTGCTTTCCGTGAGATCGCGGTATACGGCCTCCCCGGTCCGGGTGAGTTCCGCCATGATTTTCAGATGGTTCGGGTTGTCGCCAGACGCTGGCCGAACCAGTCCTATGCTCGCCTTGATGAGACCCGCCGTACCTACGGTCAGTTCATACACTGCGGTCTCCAGATTGGCGTACTTGAAGGAAAGCACCTCTCCCTGTTCGGTAATTTTGATCTGCCCGCGTACCGTATCCGGTGGCTGGGCCAGAATGGCTTCATAGGTGGGGCCACCGCCGCGGCCCACACTGCCGCCGCGACCGTGAAAAACTCGAATCCGTATTTTCCGCTTGTCTGCCAGAGCTGCCAGCCGTAGCTGGGCCTGATACAGGGACCAACTGGAAGAAAGTATGCCGCCATCTTTGCAGGAGTCGGAATAGCCCAGCATCACCTCCTGGATGTCATCCTGACTGCTGAGAATTTTGGCGTAAACCGGGTTGTCCAGCAGGGTGGACATCACCGTATCCATACGCTCCAGATCGTGAATTGTTTCAAACAGCGGGGTAATGGCGATCTCGCTGTAGAGACCCTGCCGTGACCATCCGGCCAGGCCGAACTCCTTGGCGAGTACCAGTACCTCCATAATGTGGCTCGCCTCATGGGTCATGGAGATGACGTAGTTGCCAAAGCCGGCGGTACTGACTTCACGCCGTAGCTGGGCGATGCAGCGGAACATCGCGCAGGTTTCCGCAGCCATCGGGGACAGGTCAGGCGCTTGCTCTACCAGCGGACCGGGGCGGCGCAGCGCGTCGGAAAGCGCCAGCATGCGCGCTTCTTCGGGAAGTTCCAGGTAGTTGGCGAAGCCTGGAGCTCCGGCGAAAAGCTCGGCGATGGTGCGGGAGTGCACGGAAGATTCCTGGCGGATATCCAGGTTGGCCAGGTGAAAGCCGAAGGTCTGGACCAGCCATATGATCTCCTGGACCTCATTGTCGGCGATATACCCGTCATTGTGGCCGCGCAGTGAGTCACGTACCAGCAAAAGGTCGTCAAGGAAATCCTCCGCTGCGGCATAGGCGGGGCCCGCCGTCTCATTCAAGACCTGGCCGTTTTCCAGTTGGCGCAGACGCAAGTCGAGGCGGGTCATCATATAACGCAGCTTGCGGCGATAGGGCTCGCTGGGGAAACGTTGGTCCACCCACTCAGCAAGCTCTGGAAAGTCGTCGGCATCACGTTCCAATGAGGCAAGCAGAACGGGAGAGATGGCACAGAATCGGCTGGAATGTCCGAGCAACTGATAGAGATCGCTCAGACGCCGCTGATATTCTTTCAATACTTCAATGCTCTGGGTACGCAAAGCCCAGCCGGTGATGGCCGCGGTCACATTGGGGTTGCCGTCCCGGTCCCCCCCGATCCAGGAACCAAAGCGGATGAACGCGGGAATATCAATATCGGCATTTGCAAAAACCCGGCGCGCGGCCCGGCGCGCGGCCCGATAGGTGAGAGGTACCGCCTCGAACAGGCTGTCGCGGAAGTAGAACAGGCCGTTTTCCACCTCGTCCTGCACCTGTGGCTTGTTGGTGCGCACCTCTTCCGTTTCCCAAAGTATCTGGATCTGCGCCCGCAGGTTATCCATCACCTCCTGTTCTTCTTCGTCATTGAGCGCAGAATCGTCGAGCATCTTGCTGGTCACGAAAATGCGGCGCAGGCCATGGAGGACCGTCCGGCGCTTGGACTCCGTAGGGTGTGCCGTGAATACCGGCAGATAACGGATCTGATCCAGGAGAAATTGCAATTGTCCGGGGTTGATACCCTGGCCTTGCAATTCGCGGAAGGTTTCCTCGAAGGACCCGGTCCACAGCATGCTTCCCTTTTGGAGCAGACGGCGGCGGTGCAGGTGCTGGGCCTCCTCTTCGGCGATGTTGACCAAGCTGAAATAGGTGTTAAACGCACGGATGACCAGGACCAGATCGTCCTGGGGAAGGGCGTCGATGAAACGGGCGAGTCGCTCCCGGAGGCGAAGATCCTCCCGCTTGTGGAGGCGAATGTATCCCTGGCGCAGTTGCTCCACAGCGTTGAATACGCGATGTCCGGCCTGCTCGCGCAGGACCTCTCCCAGCAGGTTGCCGAGCAACTTGACCCGGCTACGGAGCGCTTTACCGTTGAGGGCCTTTTTTTCCACGTATTTCGTCTCCTTTGAGGCTGATCTGCCCAGAAACCGCCCGGCAAACCCCCTGTTGCCGCTTTCTGTTCCGGGCAGGCGGGGAGCAGAACGGCACGTGAGATCACTTTCGACGGCTGGCTTTGTATCTAACGTAATGGCAAGTGTGCGACAGGTCAATTCACAGTGACGGCCGGTCTCCGCAACCCTCGCCCAGAGGCAGTGTCCCTATGTCGCGCAATGCATGGCATTCGGTTTGTTTTTGCGGTAGGCTGAGGTCCTCGCAGTGGAAGGAGGCCCGCAGGCTTTTTCACTACACCTAAAAGCGCCATAAAGCGACAGTCTTAAGGAGATAAAAATGGCCGGACAACAAAAAGGACAGGTCCTTCAGGATCCTTTTCTCAATCTTTTGCGTAAAGAACATGTTCCTGTCGCCATCTACCTGGTGAACGGCATCAAGCTGCAAGGTTTCGTGGAGTCCTTTGACCAGTTTGTCGTGCTATTGCGCAACAACGTCAGTCAGATGATTTATAAACACGCCATTTCCACGGTGGTCCCTGGTCGCGATGTGCGTTTGCCCTTGCCGGAAGCCGAAGGTGAGAGCGGCGCCGAAGAAGAGGCCTGATTCTGGCGAATACCGCAGTCGCTGTGGCCTCGCCCCGGGAGAGGATTCTGCTCGTCCATGTGGTATTACATGGCGAGTCGGATCCCGACGCCGGGGCGGAGTTTTTTCATCTGGCCGCCGATAGTGGCGCGGATGTGTTGGAACTGCTTTCCGTTCAGCGCGGACGTCCCGATCCGGCGACCTTTCTGGGGCGTGGCAAGGTGGCGGAACTGGCAGAGCGAGTTGCAGCATTATCCGTAGACCTCGTTCTTTTCGACAGGGTTTTGAGTCCTGTGCAGGAGCGTAATCTGGAGGGCGCACTCCACTGCCGGGTTGTCGACCGGGTAGGTCTCATCCTCGATATTTTTGCGCGGCGGGCGCGGACCCATGAAGGCAAACTGCAGGTGGAATTGGCGCAACTGACGCGCCTCCGTACCCGCCTCATCCGCGGCTGGACCCATCTGGAGCGCCAGCGCGGCGGCATCGGATTGCGGGGCCCGGGTGAAACGCAACTGGAAACGGACCGTCGTCTCATCGGCGAACGCATTCTTTCCCTACGCGGGCGCCTGATCAAAGTGGCTGCACATCGGGCAACACAGCGGCGGGCGCGGCAGCGGGCACCCCTGCCGACGGTCGCCTTGGTCGGTTATACCAATGCCGGCAAATCCTCCCTCTTCAACACCCTCACGAAAAGTTCCAGCTATGCCGCGGACCGTCTTTTCGCGACCCTCGATCCGGCCATCCGGCGTTTGCAGATAGAGGGGCATGAAGCCATTCTCCTGGCCGATACCGTCGGTTTTTTGCGCGACTTGCCCACCGACTTGATTGCCGCTTTTCGTGCGACTCTGGAAGAGGTAAACCAGGCGCAATTACTTCTTCATGTGGTGGACAGCAGCGCGCCTGATCGCGATGCCCAGATTGCCGCGGTAGACACGGTATTGAAGGAAATTGGCGCGGAGGATATTCCCCGCCTGCTGGTACTGAATAAGGTGGATCTCACCGGAGATATGCCGGGAAACGTGTATGAGAGCTCCGGCAAACTGGCGGTGGTGCGTGTCAGCGCGCGCTCTGGTGTCGGCATACTCGAGTTGCTGCAGGCCATGACGCAGCATGTGGGGCGCTCCATGTTGCGCGCTGATCTGACGCTGTTGCCTGAAGAAGGAGCCCTGCGTGCGCGGATACATCGTCTGGCCAGTGTTGTCGATGAGCGTTTCGATGAGCAGGGCAGGACACATCTGACTTTTGACATTGATGATCTCAACTGGCGGCGCCTGCATACGCAGATGCGCGATAGCGGTTGTCAGGCGATGGACGCGCCCCCTACAATACCGGCTGATGGCTGAGGAAGGAGAGCAGTATGCCGTGGAGTGATCCGGGCGGGAACGGAAACAAAAACGATAACAACCCCTGGGGACGACGTCCCGGTGCGCAAAAGCCGGTTTTCGACATTCAGAAAATTACCCGGGAGTTGAAAAAGCTGGGTGGTATTTTCGGCTCGGGCGGTGGTCGCAGCGGTGGACCGAAGATGGATTATAAATGGCTGCACCTCCTGCCTTTCCTGGTGGTCGCCGTGCTGATCCTGTTCTGGATTGCTTCCGGCATTTATGTCGTGGGACCGGGTGAAGAAGGCGTGGTGCTGCGTTTTGGCAGAGAGGTCGGTATCAGCCAACCTGGTTTACACTACCGCCTCCCTTTTCCCTTTGAGAGGGTATACTTGCCCAATGTAGCGCAGAGCCGGCGTCTGGTTCTGGGCTATAGCGGTGCTGCCGACACGCGGAATCCCGGTATGATGCTGACTGCGGACGAAAGTGTGGTGGATGTCCGTTTCGCTGTGCAGTATCGCGTCACCAATGCCGGACATTACCTGTTTGCCACCGCGAATCCGGATCAGTTGATTTCCTTTTGTGCGGAATCCGCCATGCGGGAGGTCGTGGGACGCAGCAAAATCGACGACCTGCTCACTTCCGGCAAAGGCGCCATTCAGCAACAGGTGCAGCAAATCACCCAAAACCTGCTCAGCCGTTACCACGCGGGCGTCAGCGTTGATTCGATCCAGTTGTTGGACGCGACGCCTCCCAAGGTGGTCCAGCCGGCGTTTGCGGATGTGGTAAAGGCGCGTGAAGACATGGAACGGGCGCGCGACGAAGCTCGGGCCTATGCGAACGCAGTCGTTCCCAAAGCCACTGGGGAGGCCGCAGCGATGGTGACGAACGCCGAAGGTTATAAACAGCAGGTGGTCGACCGGGCCAAGGGGGACAGCGCACGCTTCACCGACATTCTCCAGGCCTATCAAAAAAATCCGAAAGTGGTAAGTGAGCGCATGTACTTGCGCACCATGCAGGACATTCTGAGCCATACCCCGAAAGTGATTGTCGAGAGCAAGGGACAGCCCGTGATATATCTCCATATGCCCGCCAGGACTCCCGCGGCGGTCAGTAGTCCGACGAGATCTGCGGCAGAAACCGCGCCGGCCGTATCGGTGGCCCCGCCGGTCGCACCGACGATCAGCCCGGCGGCTCTGCCGGCCGCTGTGTCAGGAGCCAGCTCATGAAAAACTGGGCCTGGAGTGTGATTATTGCGGTATTGGCGCTGGTGCTGCTGGCGTCGGCAAGCTTTTATTCCGTATCCATGACCCAGACCGCCGTGGTGCTGCAATTTGGCAAAGCGGTGCGCGTGGTGGAATCCCCTGGGCTCTATATGAAGTGGCCCATTGCGCAGAATGTGGCTTTTATCAATAAGAGTCTGTCCAGCTATAGCACGCAGCCGGAATCATTCTTGACGGTGGGAAAAAAGCCGGTGCTTATCGGCCTTTTTGCCGAATGGCGGGTAGCCGATCCGCTGGTTTTCTACGCCCGCCTGCATAACGACGGAACCGCAGAGAGCCGAATTGGCGATGTTCTGCGTTCTGCGTTGCGGAGTGAGGTCGGCAAGATGACGCTGAAGTCGGTGATACAGGGTCAACGCAGCGAAATGATGGATCCGGTGCTGGCGGAGGCCAATAAGCGTCTTCAGCCACTGGGTGTGCATCTCGCCGATCTGCGTATTCTGCAGGTGGGTTTGCCCACGGAGGTGCTGCAAGCCGTCTATAAACGGATGGAGGCCGAGCGTGCGGAGGAGGCCAATGCCTACCGCTCCCAGGGGGCTGCGGATGCTGCCAAAATCCGCGCTGAGGCGAATAAGGAACAAACCCGGATTATGGCGGGTGCCTACCGGCAGCAGGAAGAGCTGAAGGGGCAGGGAGACGCCGAAGCGGCGTCTATTTATGGTGCCGCATATGGCAAGGATCCGGCATTCTACTCGTTTTATCGCAGTCTGGAGGCGTACCGCCACAGCCTGAGTGACAAAGACGTGCTGGTGCTCAGTCCGGATGCGCCATTCTTCCGGTATTTCCGCCACTCGTTGGAGCCAGCAGGCAAATGACGCGTACCGAAAGCCACCCGACCTGGTTGCTGCCTAGCGGATTTGAGGATGTTCTCCCCGCACGGACGGAGGCGCTGGAGCGCTGCCGCCGTGCGTTGCTCGATCTTTACGCGCAATGGGGTTACCGTCAGGTCATTCCCCCCCTCGTAGAACATCTGGAGAGTTTGCTGACCGGGAGTGCCGCAGACCTCGACCTACAGACCTGGAAGCTGTTGGATCAGGATAGTGGCCGGTTGGTGGGGTTGCGTTCGGATATGACGCCGCAAATGGCCCGCATAGACGCCCAGACATCTTCCGTAAAGGAGGTTCGGCGTCTGTCTTATGCGGGTACGGTGCTGCGCGCCCGCCCCGATCTGCTCGGTGGGAGCCGTGCCCCTTTTCAGATGGGCGCCGAGCTCTTCGGGGTGGAGGGGCCGGAGGGAGATCTGGAGGTCCTTTCCCTGATGGTGGAGAGCCTCATCCACTGTGCCGTGCCGGATTTGTTGCTGGATATCGGCCACGTGGGTATTTCCCAAACTCTGGCCGATGCGGCAGGCCTGGAAGGCGCTTTGCGCGCTGAGCTGTTGCGGCATGTCGAGCGCAAGGCGTGGTCGGATGTACGGACGTGGCTGCGGGAGCATCATTGCGGTATGGAACTGACCGCCGACTTTGATGCCCTGTCCGGCTTGCAGGGGGATTTCGGCGTATTGGAGCAGGCACGCCAGCATCTGGGGCATTACCCCGCCGTTCGTCTTGCCCTGGATGACCTGCAATGCGTATGGTCGGTATTACGGGCACGTTATCCAGACCTGGCGATTCAATGCGACCTCTCGGAGATTCACGGACATCGCTATCATACCGGCCTGCTGTTTTCGCTGTTCGGTCCGCAGCGCGGTGAGGCGTTGGCCAGCGGCGGGCGCTATGATGACATCGGTGCCGCCTTCGGGCGGCGACGGGCGGCGACGGGCTTTAGCCTGGATATCAAACCGCTGCTGCGGGAATTTCCGGATTCGGGGAGAATAGGGCGGATTTGGGCCCCGGCTGGCATGGATGATCTGTTGTGGCAGTCGATACAGGAACACCGCCGGGCTGGTTTTGTAGTTTTACAGGATCTGCTGCGTCAGGATGTGCCGAGTCCGCAGAGCTTGCAGGCACAGGGATTTGACGCCGTCCTGATCGAGGAAGCAACGGGTTGGAAAGTACAGCGTCTCGACTCGTGAAGTTTAATTTTATTTTCCAATGACCCATTTGCGGAGTCGTTCGTGGCTATAAATTCAAATGTTGTAATTATCGGCACCCAGTGGGGTGACGAGGGCAAGGGCAAGATTGTCGACTGGCTGACGGAGCGTTGCCAAGCCGTGGTACGTTTCCAGGGAGGGCACAATGCTGGCCATACCCTCGTGATTGGAGCGCGAAAAACGGTACTGCACCTGATTCCCTCGGGCATTCTTCGGCCCGGGGTGTCCTGTTTCATTGGTAACGGTGTGGTGCTCGATCCTCTCGCCCTGTTTTCGGAATTGGACGAGTTGTGGCCGGTGATGCCCGATGCCCATGAGCGCCTGTTCGTTTCCGACGCCTGCCCGCTCATTCTGCCTTACCACAAGAGTCTTGATCTGGCGCGCGAGCGAGCGATGGGTACGGCAAAGATCGGCACTACCGGTCGCGGCATCGGGCCGGCCTATGAGGACAAGGTGGCACGGCGCGCGTTGCGTGTCGCCGACCTGTTCCATCGCGAACGGTTTGCGGCAAAGCTGGGCGAGGCCTTGGACTACCATAACTTTGTGCTCCAACACTATTTCAAACAGGAGCCGCAAGACTTTCATGTCATCCTGGAACAGTATCTGGGGCTTGCGGAGCGTCTGGCGCCTATGGTGGTGGACGTTTCCGTGCGTCTGGCGTGTTTGCGGGCGGAAGGCGCGAGGATTCTCTTCGAAGGCGCCCAGGGTACGCTGCTGGACGTGGATCATGGCACGTACCCCTTTGTGACTTCCTCCAATACGGTGGCGGGTGGCGCTTCCGCCGGAAGCGGAGTGGGGCCGGCGGAACTGGGCTATGTACTGGGCATTACCAAGGCCTACACGACGCGTGTAGGGGCCGGGCCATTTCCTACGGAGCTCTTTGATGAGACGGGCGTCTTCCTTGCAGAGCGGGGCGCGGAAGTGGGTGCAACCACCGGTCGGGCGCGGCGCTGCGGCTGGTTTGATGCGGTGGCTTTACGGGCTGCCTGCCGGGTCAACGGGGTAACGGGCCTGTGCATCACCAAGCTGGATGTGCTGGACGGCCTCAGCGAAATTCGCGTCGCCGTCGGTTACCGTGTGAACGGAGTGGTTCAGGAGGAACTGCCCGGTGGAGCGGAGGCAGTGGCGGCCTGTGAACCCATCTACGAGAGTTTCCCAGGCTGGTCAGAATCCACGGCAGGCGTGCGGCACTGGGACGACCTTCCCGAGGCAGCTCGTCGCTATCTGGAGGCCATTGCAGAACGCGCCGGACGGCCTCTGGCGATTATCTCCACTGGGCCGGATCGGGATGACACCATTTTACGTACTGAGGCACTGTGACGCAGCAGTGCAATAAAAAAAGGGAAGACCATTTGGTCTACCCTTTGCTTTTGGTACCGGGGACTGCCACAAAAACGACGTTCACTAAGGTTCGTTAAGGTTCGCAGGTGTCATAAAAAACAGCACGTTATATAATTTAGCGTTCGTTTTGGTTCGGTAGGGTCCGTGTACATCCGGTTGTTGTTGTTGGTACTATTGTTGGTATCCTACTCTCCAGGAGCCAAAAGTATCATGCCTCTGTCCGACACCCGCGTCCGAACATTGAAACCCAAAGACAAACCCTACAAGCTTTCCGATGAAAAGGGACTCTACCTGTATGTCACCGCCAAATCGAAGCTTTGGCGTATGGCCTATCGGTTTGGCGGAAAACAGAAGACCATAGCCTTCGGATCATACCCGGAAGTATCTCTCAGTGGCGCTCGGGAAAAGAGAGATGAAGCCAGAAAATTATTAGCCGATGGCTTTGACCCGAGTGAGCAGAAGAAGGCGGAAAAATCAGGAAAGTCCGGAGTGGACGCGGCGCCAAATGAGGGGTTGTCGGCTACAACCTTCAAGCAGATAGCCACGGAGTGGCTGGAAAAGCAAAAAGCGATTATTACTCCTGCTACAGCAGTGCGCCTTGAATCGCGGCTGGAACGGCTTGTTTATCCAGATATAGGGAAGATGGACATCAGCAAAATCCGTCCTGCCGATGTGCTGGCGCTGCTGATGCCTATTGAGGCCAGCGGACGAAAGGAGACCGCGCACAGGCTCTCTTCCATTATCAGCCGGATATCCCGGTATGCGGTGGCTACACTTCGAGCGGAATCCGATCCCACCGTTCCCCTTCGTGGGGCGTTAATGCCTTACAAGGACCGGCATAGGGCAGCACTTTTGACACCCGATGACTTGGGGGAGTTTTTGCGTCGCGCTAAAAATTACAGAGGTAGCCTAACCGTAGTGGCTGCATTAATGCTGCAAGCGCTATGGTTTGTGCGGCCTGGCGAATTGAGAAAGGCGGAGTGGAAGGAGTTCGATTTTGAAAATGGATCCTGGAATATCCCTAAAGAAAAAATGAAGATGCGAGAACCCCATATGGTTCCCTTATCCACACACGCCCTCGACATACTTAAAGGGTTGCGCAAGATGAGCGTTAACAGTATCTATGTATTTCCTGGCACAAACAATGCCGACAAGACAATTTCAGAAAATACGGTATTGGCGGCTCTGAGAATCATGGGGTACAAAAAGGAGGAGGTGACTGGCCACGGATTTCGCGCGACAGCTCGAACCTTTCTGGATGAAAACCTGGGGTTCCGCCCGGAAGTCATCGAAATGCAACTGGCACACACCGTTAAAGATCACCTGGGTCGCGCATACAACCGCACGCACTATCTGGAAGAGCGGAAAAAAATGATGCAACAATGGTCCGACTGGCTTACTCAACTGGCGGGTGTTCCCCTCGTTGACTGATCCAGGCGTCAATGTCCTGTTGCATCCAACCGCTCGCTCTCGCGCCGAGCTTAACGGGTGGCGGGAAGTCTTTATCCTTGATGCGCTGGTAAATTGTAGTCTTGCGCAAGCCGACAAGCTCTTGAACTTGAGGGAGTCGCAAAATACGATTTGGAGTCGGTTGCATATTTATCTCCTACTTTTCCTTAGAGGTCTCGGAATTTCCATCCCGCACCCGCTTCCCAATAATCGGCAGATCTTCGACGTTGGCGAGCAGAAACCAGGTGATCAACCAGACCAACAGGATGATCGGCCCCCAAAGCATGATCGGCATCAGCAAAACGCTCAGCGCGGAGAGACCGAGTGAGGCCAAGAGAATGATGCCGTACACCTTGTCTTCGAATATCTTGTCGAGCCGCATGTTAGGTTCCCCTTGTCCTGAAATTATGGGAAGGCCGGAAACGCTCAACAAAATCCATCCTATGGTTCACGGTTACCATGTCAGAGGTTGTTTGAGCGCACCGAGATTTAGCAGCAGGCGGCCCTGCAGGTGGATAAGACTCGTACCGTGCCCAAGTGCTCGCTCCTAATTATTGTTCATTGCAAATTGGAAGATTTTTTGTACGCCTGTCAGGGGAATTGCCGGTCAGCAATTGATCTACTCACTCGGAATAACGAAAAGCCAATTATGGCTTATTAATGCTCGCAATTTAATGCTGCTGTTGATGGAATAATATTTCGACCGTTCTCTTGATCAGTTGCGCGGCAAACCTCCCCGTTCAGGGGGAGGTCAAGAGCGCTGCGGTGAGGTGGCTCAATGCCACCGCTCCCGTCATGGCAAGGGGCGACACTAATCCGGTGTTTGTTGCTGCTCGATTTACTGGCGAATAATGGATATCGGCGCACCTCCACAACTGGCCGCAAAATAAATGGGAGACCAGAGTGCCCCGCCCCACAATTTAACGCTGGGGCAGTTCTTTTTGCGGATCAGACGGCTGGAAACCCCCTTGAGGCTGTTCACCAGTGCCGAAACGGACACGGTCGGCGGATAATTCACCAGCAGATGCACATGGTCATCCTCCCCGTCGAACTCCACCATCTCCGCGCTGAAATCCTGGCAGACGGCGGCGAAGATGCCGCGCAGGTCGGTCAGCACCTCGCCGGTGAATACACCACGTCGGTACTTGGTCACAAAGACCAAATGAATATGCAGGTTAAAAACGCAATGCCTGCCATGTCTTATCTCGTTTGCATCGGCCATCGGCCAAGCATACAATAGAACCATGCTGATTCGCAAAGCCGTGCGCTACCGATTGGAACCCTTACCTGAGCAGGAACATCTCCTGTCCCGTGCGGTCGGTTGTGTGCGCTTCGTCTGGAATCGGGCGCTCTCGGTCCAGAAAAGTTATCTGGAGCACGGTTGCGGCCTCTTGTCCTATATGGACATGGCCAAGTGCCTGACCACCTGGCGGAACGGGGAATCTTTCGGCTTTCTGTCCGAATCCCCCTTCCACCCCCAGCAACAGGCGCTGAAGTTTCTGGACCGTGCGCTCAATGATGCCTTTGACAAGAAAAGC
>DAIEIW010000200.1:0-8942 GCA_027351205.1 Acidithiobacillus sp. | reverse complement strand
GACACGCAGGCGGCCCGGGCAGCGGGTATGCCCATTGCCTGCGTGACCTACGGTTATAACGGCGATGAGCCCGTCCGTTGCCTGGAGCCCGACGCGATACTGGACAACATGAGCGAATTATTGGATATTCTGGCGTAGCTTTGCGAGGGATCAGAGGCACCATGCGGAAAACACTGGGTTGGGAGAGGCGATGGCGTTGCTGCTGAAAGGCAGTGACTTCACTTTCTATCGCTCTAACGAGGTGATCCGTGATTCCAAAAGCAACCTTTGAGGCTTTGGCACGCCAGGGCTACAACCGTATACCCCTTTCCCGTGAGGTCGTCGCCGACCTCGACACTCCCTTATCGGCCTATGTCAAGCTGGTCGATGGTCCCTATGCCTACCTGCTGGAATCTGTGCAGGGCGGCGAGAAATGGGGCCGTTATTCCATCATCGGTCTTCCGGCACAGCAGATATTGCGGGTCGCCCAGGGCGTTGTCACTGTTCATGTGGATGGCGTCGAGACCGAGCGGGCGACCCCGGCGGACCCCCTGGAATGGATCAGCGCCTTCCGCAAGCGCTTCCATGTAGCACCACTGGAAAATGCCGATGAGCGCTTCAGCGGTGGCCTGGTGGGCTATTTCGGCTACGACATCGTCCGCAGCATCGAACCCCGCCTCGCCCGCAGCACGCCCTTGCCCGACCCGTTGGGGCTGCCGGAAATTCAGTTGCTGGTGGCCGACGAACTGCTGATCTTCGATAACCTGCGCGGGACCCTCCGCCTGCTGGTGCATGCCGACCCCGCCCAACCCGAAGCCTGGGAGCGTGGCGCCGCCCGCCTGCGGGAGCTACAGCAGCGGCTGCGTGAGTCGGCACTGCCGTCCCCACCGCCGGTGAGCACCCGACATGTCCGCGAGGAAGATTTCACCGCCAGCTTCAGTCGTGAGGGGTATATGACGGCGGTGCGCACCATCAAGGCCTATATCGGCGCCGGCGACGTAATGCAGGTGGTGCCCTCCCAACGCCTGTCCACGCCGCTGACCGCGCACCCGCTGGATCTCTATCGCGCCCTGCGTGGCATCAACCCTTCCCCCTACATGTTTTATGTGGACCTGGGTGATACCCATCTGGTGGGCTCGTCGCCGGAGATACTGGTGCGCGTCGAAGATGATCAGGTCACGGTGCGCCCCATCGCCGGCACCCGACCGCGCGGCAAGACCCGCGCCGAAGATGAGGCGCTGGAGCAGGAACTCCTCGCCGACCCCAAGGAGCGCGCCGAACACCTCATGCTCATCGACCTGGCGCGCAACGATGTGGGGCGAATCGCCGATACCGGCTCGGTGCAGTTGACCGATTCGTTCGGTATCGAACGCTACTCCCACGTCATGCACATTGTCTCGCAGGTCACGGGACGATTGCGTCCGGAGCTGGACGCCATGGATGCTTTGCGAGCGACCTTCCCGGCCGGCACGGTTTCCGGTGCGCCCAAGATTCGCGCCATGGAAATCATCCGCGAGGTGGAGCCGGTAGCGCGCGGCGTCTATGCGGGAGCGGTGGGCTACTGGGGCTGGAATGGCAACATGGACACCTGCATCGCCATTCGCACGGCCGTCATCAAGGATGGCATGCTGCATATCCAGGCGGGCGGCGGCATTGTCGCCGACTCGGAGCCTGCGGCGGAGTGGGAAGAAACCATGAACAAACGCCGCGCCATGTTCCGCGCCGTAGCACTGGCCGAAAACGGTCTCGACCCCGAAGGGAGGGCAGATCATGCTGCTCATGATTGATAACTACGACAGCTTCACCTACAACCTGGTACAGTATTTTGGCGAATTGGGGGCGGAAGTGCGGGTCGAGCGCAATGATGCCATCGACGTGGCGGCCATTGAGAAACTGGCACCCAGCCGCATCTGCATTTCGCCCGGCCCCTGCACGCCCAACGAAGCGGGCATCTCGCTGGACGTCATTCATCATTTCGCGGGGAAAATCCCGCTGCTCGGCGTTTGTCTCGGGCATCAGGCCATCGGCCAAGCCTTCGGCGGCAAAGTCATCCGCGCCGATAAAGTGATGCATGGCAAGACCTCACCAATTTTCCATAACGGCAAAGGAGTCTTCCGCGACTTACCCGACCCCTTTGCCGCCACCCGTTATCACTCCCTGATCGTCGAGCGCGACTCACTGCCGGATGCGTTGGAGGTGACGGCTTGGACCGCAGCAGGAGAAATCATGGGCTTGCGCCACCGTACCCTGGATGTGGAGGGCGTACAGTTTCACCCCGAGTCCATTCTCAGCGAGCACGGCAAGACTTTGCTGCAACACTTTCTGCAAGGGGGCGCGCGATGATCGTCCGGGACATACTGGAGCAAATCGTGGCGGGGCAGGACTTGTCGCGCACAGAGGCACAAACGGTCTTCGCCGGCATCATGGCCGGGGACTGGACGCCCGCACAAATCGGCGCCCTGCTCATGGGCCTCCGCATGAAAGGGCAGCGGGTCGAGGAACTGGTCGGCGCCACCCAGGCCTTGCGCGCCTGCATGACGCGGGTAGAGGTCTCCACCGATCACCTGCTGGACACCTGTGGCACTGGCGGCGATGCCCTGAGCACCTTCAACATATCGACGGTGTCTGCCGTGGTGGCGGCGGCTGGCGGGGCGCGGGTGGCCAAGCACGGCAACCGTTCCATGGTCAGCCGCAGCGGCAGCGCTGACGTGCTGGAAGCCGCAGGTCTGCGCATGGACATGAGCCCCGCAGAAGTCGCCGACAGTATCGAGCGTATCGGTATCGGTTTTCTATTCGCGCCGGCGCACCACGGCGCCATGCGTTACGCCGTTGCTCCGCGCAAGGAGCTCGCCATCCGTTCGCTGTTCAACCTCATGGGGCCACTGAGCAACCCGGCGGGGGCGCCGCATCAGGTGCTCGGCGTTTATGCCGAGCGCTGGCTGATTCCCATGGCCGAAGCCGCCCGGGAACTGGGATCACGCCATGTGCTGGTGGTACATGGGCACGACGGCCTGGATGAGATCAGCCTGTCCGGGCCATCAGACATGGCAGAGTTAAAAGACGGGATGATCAGTCGCAGCCGGATTCAGCCGGAGGACTTCGGGCTGTCATCAGCACCGCTGGCGACCCTGCAAATCGACAGCGTGGCGGCGGCCCTGGCGGCGGCGGAAGAGGTGTTGCAGAATCGCCCCGGACCGCGTCGCGACGTGGTTCTGCTCAATGCCGGGGCCGCCCTCTATGCGGCAGATGTGGTCCCCGATATGGCGGTCGGCGTGGTGGTCGCCCGGGCTGTGCTCAAATCCGGCGCCGCCTGGAATAAGTGGCAGGCATTGCTGGGCAGGACTTCACAGGGATAAGACATGACCGACATACTTCAGGAAATCATTGCCCATAAGCGGGAGGAGCTGGTGGAGCGCCAAACCCGTCTGGGCCTTGCGGAGCTGCAGGCGGCAGTGGCCCTGACGGCACCGCCGCGCAACTTCGTCGGCGCCATTCGGGCCAGAATGGCCCAGGGACAGGCCGCAGTGATCGCCGAAATCAAAAAGGCATCGCCGTCGGCGGGGGTAATCCGCGAAGACTTCAATCCGGTGACCATTGCCCAAGACTACGCCGCCCATGGCGCAGCCTGCCTTTCGGTTCTGACCGATGAGTACTATTTTCAGGGCGCCGACCTCTATCTCGCCGCCGCCCGTGAAGCCTGCCCACTGCCCGTGCTGCGCAAGGATTTCTGCATCGATCCCTATCAGGTCTGGGAAGCACGGGCCATTGGGGCCGACGCCATCCTGCTCATCGTTGCGGCCCTGAGCGATGCCGAGCTGCAGAGTCTGGAGGCAACGGCGCAGAGCCTGGGTCTGGCGGTGCTGGTGGAGGTGCATGATGCAGCCGAGTTGCAGCGCGCATTAAAATTGCGTACCCCGCTGATCGGCATCAATAACCGGGACCTGCGGCGCTTTGTCACCGAGATTGAAACCACGCTGAAACTGCTCCCGGAGATCCCCCGAGAGCGGATCGTCGTTACCGAAAGCGGCATCCGCAGCCGGGAGGAGGTGGCCACCCTGCGCGCTGCGGGAGTCGGTGCCTTTCTCGTTGGCGAGGCATTTATGCGCACTGCCCAGCCGGGAGACGCCTTGCAACGCCTGTTTTTTGACTAAACGCAGTTTACACGGCTAGTTGATTGTCATTAAATGGGAATCGGTGGTTTCCGGGAATAGGGAGCAAAGAGTGGAAGCACGCGTACAATGGATGGGTCCTGGGCAGATGAGCTTCGTCGCCGACGCCGACAGCGGTCACGCCCTGGTCATGGATGGCGCCGCCGAGATCGGCGGACGTAATCTCGGCCCGCGCCCCATGGAACTCTTGCTGATGGGTCTGGGCGGGTGCTCCAGTATCGATGTGGTGATGATTCTTCAGAAGTCCCGGCAGGATATCCGTGGCTGTGTGGTGGAGCTGACTGCCCAGCGGGCGGAGCAGGACCCGAAGGTGTTCACCGGGATTCATCTGCATTTTGTGGTATCCGGCAAGGCGCTTGATCCCAAGCGGGTAAGCCACGCCATCGGCCTGTCCGCAGAAAAATATTGCTCGGCCAGCGTTATGCTGGGCAAAACTGCGGTGATCACCCATGACTATGAGATTCGAGAAGAATGCTGAGGATGCCTCCATGCTACTGAGTAAAACCAGCGAATACGCCTTACAGGCCCTGATCTACCTCGCGGCACAGCCAGCCGGGGAGCCGGTGCTGAGTCGGGACATATCCGATTATCTACACGTCCCGGCCCAGTATCTGGCGAAGATCCTGCAGGATTTGGCCAAGCGCGGGGTGCTCGATTCCTTCAAGGGCCGTGGCGGCGGCTTTGTCCTGCGCCCCGGAGCAGGACAGATGAACATCCTCGACATCATCGAGATCGTAGAAGGGCAGCCGTTTGGTCAGGGCTGCGTACTCGGCCTCAAGGTATGCGCCGATGAAACCGCCTGCCCCGTGCATACCCAGTGGAAGCCGCTCAAGGCCGAGGTAATCGACCTGCTCGGCAGGCAGACCATCGCCAGCATGGCGGAGGCCGTAATGGCCGGTCGTTATCGCATCCACTTGGCGGGTGGGGCCCAATTGCATATTCGCCCGGCGCCGACATCCGGCAATGGCTTTTCCTGAGCCGTCAGATCCACAGCGCCCCCCGCGTCAGAATCTTGGAAAAAACCCCCATTGCCAGGCGGATGGGCATGGGGAGTTCTTCCGCGCCCAGTTCTTCCGCTTTTGCGGCATGCCCGACTTCGTCATCGCGCATCTGCGCCACGATGGCGCGACTGCGGTCATCGTCGGCAGGGAGTTCATCCAGGTGGCTGTTGAGATGCTCTTCCACCTGGTTTTCTACCGCGACGACCAGGCCAAGATTGCTGGCGCGGCCACGCCGGGCGGCGAGAAAGCCCATGCTCCAGCCCGCGCCGTACCAGAGCGGAGCGAGCAGACTCGGGCGGCTGTCCAGCTCCCGCAGGCGGGCTTCACACCAGCGCAGATGGTCTTCTTCCTCGGTTCGCGCCCGCTGCAGTTGCTCCCGTAATTCAGGGTCATCGGTGCCGGTTGCCTGGCCGGTATAGAGTGCCTGCGCCATGATCTCACCCGCATGGTTGACCCGCATCATGCGTCCGGCCCGCTGTCGCTCCCAGGGGCGCAGGAGGGTATCGGGAATATCCCTGGCCGGATAGGGTCGATCACTGCCCACCTGCTGTCCGGTCAGGGTACGCAAGGCGTTATCGATATTGGCAATGACTTGATCGCTGAACATGACACCTCCGCACGCTGTCAGTAAGGGCTAATTAGGGTATGATGTCCTTCTATGGATAGAGGGTCAACGCTTATGGGTGATGCTTTTTATCAACGGCATCTGTTCGTTTGCCTGAATCAGCGCGAGAATGGCGAGTCCGCCTGCAATAATAGCGGAATCGCCGAAGAGGTGTTTCATGCGACTAAGCAGCATGCCAAAGCGCTCGGCATTCACGGCGAAAAACAGGTGCGGGTCAACCGCTGCGGCTGTCTGGGGCGCTGTGATGAGGGTCCGGTTGCCGTAGTCTACCCAGATGCCGTCTGGTACACCTACGTGGATGCCGACGATATTCGCGAGATCGTCGAGTCTCACCTGCGCGACGGCATACCCGTCGAACGGTTGCGGATCTGATGCTGCCCATCGACCGAAGTCATCTCTATGATGGTGGTGAACTCGCCAGCCCGGAATGCGTGGGCGAGCGGGTCATCATTCCGGGTCCGGCGGGTGTGCTGGAGGGTGTCACGGCCTGCCCCGACAAAGAGACACGCGGTGCGGTGGCGGTCATTCTCCATCCGCACCCCCTTTACGGCGGTACCTTGAACAACAAGGTCGTGTATTATCTCAGCAAGACCTGCAACCAGTTGGGCGTCCCGTCGCTGCGCTTCAATTTTCGCGGGGTGGGGGGGAGTACGGGCGTCTATGATGACGGCCGTGGTGAAACCGAGGATTGCCTGGCGGTGCTCGACTGGGTACAGGAGCGCCGCCCCGGCTTTGATATCTGGCTCGCCGGATTTTCCTTCGGAGCCTATGTGGCCTACCGCAGCGTGCACCGCCATCCACGCATCAGCCGTCTTCTGACCGTCGCCCCGCCCGTCAATCTCTTTGATTTCAATGTGCTGCCAGCACCTTCCTGCCCGTGGACCCTGATTCAGGGCGAACTGGACGAACTGGTACCCGCCACGAGCGTAGAAAACTGGGTTGATACACTGCCCGTCCAGCCCAGGCAAATTTTGCTTCCCGCAGACCACTTCTTTCATGGTCAGCTCAATGCGCTGCAAGGGGCACTGTTGGAGTCCCTCAGTGAAGAAGTAAGCAAGATGGGAGTCAGCAGCCCCTGTCGTGAATCCAGCCTTTCTTGAACTACGGGCGCTGCATAAGCGTTATGGCGGGCGCGAGGTGCTGCGCGGGGTAGACCTCGCCGTCGCCGCCGGGGAATGCTTCGCCCTGGTCGGCCCCAACGGGGCGGGTAAAAGCACTACGGTACGGGCGATCCAGGGGCTGACGCCAACCGATGCCGGAGAGGTTCGTATCGATGGCCGGACACTCGCAGAAATGGGGCGTACGGCGCGGGCAGGCATGGGGGTGGTGCCCCAGACGGATAACCTGGATCCCGATTTTACCGTACAGGAAAACCTCTGGACCTACGGCCGCTACTTCGGCCTGCCGAAAACGCTGATCCGCCAGCGCAGCGCCGATTTACTGGAGTTCATGGCCCTCAGCGGCTACGCCACTCAACCGATCCATGCCCTGTCCGGCGGTATGCAGCGCCGCCTGACCATCGCCCGCGCCCTGATCAACACCCCCAAGTTGTTGCTTCTGGACGAGCCCACCACCGGACTCGACCCCCAGGCCCGTCATCTCATCTGGCAGCGTCTGCGCGAATTACGGCGACAGGGCACCACCCTGTTGCTGACCACGCATTATATGGACGAAGCGGAACGTTTGGCGGACCGGGTCGGGATCATCGACCATGGCCGAATTCTGGCGGAAGATAGTCCGCGGGGCCTGATCGCCACCCATATCCCCGGGGGCGTCGTCGAGTTGCGCCGGGTGGACGGTGATCTGCCGGACCCGCAGGATCTGCATCGCCAGTGGGTGAGCCTCAGTGAGCGCGTGGGCGACACCCTGATCTGCTACGGGACGGATCTGACCCCACTGCTGGCGCACTTTGGCGATGATCCGGCCTATCGCTGGATACAGCGTCCCGCCAGCCTGGAGGATGTGTTCCTGCGCCTGACGGGACGCGATCTGCGGGAGGAAACCGAATAATGCCGATACGCGACGCCTTGCCAGGAGCTGGGGCGCTGGCCGTCCTGCAGCGCAACTTCGGCGTCTGGCGCAAGTTGCTGGTGCCGAGCCTGCTCGGCAACTTCGGCGACCCGCTTCTTTACCTGCTGGCGCTGGGTTACGGCCTGGGGCACTTCGTCGGGCAGATGGACGGAATGCCCTATATCACCTTCATCGCCTCCGGCATCGTCGCCAGCAGCGTGATGAATACCGCCAGCTTCGAGGGCCTGTACTCGGCCTTTACCCGGATGAGCGCCCAGCACACCTACGCAGCGATGCTGGCCACCCCTTTGCGGGTCAGCGACATCCTCGCCGGCGAGGTGGCCTGGTGCGCCGTCAAAGGCCTGATCAGTGCCGTGGCCATCATCATCGTCGCCATTTTTTTTGGCGCCATACAGGGCCCCTGGGTGATCCTGGCGCTGCCGGTCATTCTGCTCGCGGGGCTGAGCTTCGGCGGGTTGGCGCTGGTCATCACGGCGCTGGCAAGGAGCTATGATTTCTTCATGTATTATTTCACCCTGGCGGTGACGCCGATGTTTCTCTTTTGCGGCGTTTTCTACCCCCTCCAATCGTTGCCGCCCTTCGCTCAGGACATTGCAGAGGTGCTGCCGCTGACCCATGCGGTGGCGCTGCTGCGGCCGCTGCTGACCGGGCATCTGCCCCATGAGGTGCTGTGTCACACGGGCGTGCTGCTGCTGTACACCCTGGTGGCCTATGTGCTTGGGTGGCGTCTGCTCAGTCGCCGGTTGCTGCGCTGACGAGGAGTGGGCACGGATTGCCGCGCCGCCGCCCTTGACAGACACACAGGTTAGAGCTTTAATTTGCGCCTCACGGCGCTTTAGCTCAGCTGGTTAGAGCAGCGGAATCATAATCCGCGTGTCCGGGGTTCGAGTCCCTGAAGCGCCACCAAATAAATCAAGCACTTAGACGAATGTCTGGGTGCTTTTTTATTGCCTGTGGGGGACATTCGGGGGAACAGTTCCCTGCGCCAACCGACATATACCGGCTGAAGCTCTTACCGGGCAAAATGCCCAGCGTAACGCTCGCACGCGGCCGGCTGCTCGTTTGCCTGCCCGGCGAACCAGACCAGGAGCGCGTGAAGGCGCTGCTGCACCGCTGGTATCTTGACCGCGCCCGGGC
>DAIEIW010000196.1:0-1523 GCA_027351205.1 Acidithiobacillus sp. | reverse complement strand
AGAATGAATCTCGATATCGAACATGCTCATGCCCGCGTGCTGAAACAGCGACTGGCACCTCTGGAGACACTTTTCCTCGACTTTGTCGATAATCCGGATACGGATGCCGACGATCAGGAAGTGAGTGCGGAGATGCTGCTGTGGGTACGTGAATCTCGGTACACGCTGGATGGCCTCCTGCAGACAAAAGCCGGAAATGATGTGAATAGCGAGGACCCGATGGTGGCGTCCATGTATGCCATCGGTGAGCAGATAGATGAAGTGGTCGCCAAGCTGCGGGAGATCGGCGTTCTCCCGCCACTCCAGACGCAACAGCCGTGACGACCGCGCCAACCGGCTCATGGTAAACACGACAATGACGACATCGCACCGTTTATGGAGAGCAACCGTATGGCTGTAACGCAGACCGTGATGCCGGGCGCGATAAGCGCGGCACTTGCCGGAGTTGGTTTACGCAATATTGCCCGAACGCACGCGGTGATGGCCGAGCGAATGGAACGTAAAGAGGCCCTCAGCACCATTTACAACGTAGAGCCGCAGCACCTCGACAATTTGTTCATCGCGCGTGAAACACTGCATACCGTGGAACGCATGTATCGCTACGGGTTTTTAACCAGCAGAGTCGCCCCAAACCCCTCGCTCGTAGCGACGATCATGAAGGTCGCCGATACACCAGGGCGTATGGCGGACTTTGGGGTGCCTACGTTGGTCGCCCTCAATGCGCCGATTTCCCCGGAGATGCGCATGGGTATTGCCCACGCACGCTACCGCTATCAGGAACTTCCAGAGCCAGATTTTCTGACAAACGACCAGCTTTACGATCCCGCGAATGAAGCCTACGAGAAGATCAATCGGTTCCGCACCCTGTTGCAGGTGGCGAATATCGACGGTGTGGTAGGTCCGGCGCTCAAAGATGCCGAAGGTTTTCCTGATCCGGTCGCTTATTTCCGCCAGAAGGCCAAGGAGAGCCTGCGTATTGATACGTTCCTGTCCAATGTGCATAAGCGCGTGCCGGAGGTGATCGCCGGGTTCTATGTGATTGGGCAATATCTCGCCGAATTCAGTTCTGCGGAGAAGCAGCGTGAGGGATTTACCCGTCTGAATGCCGATTTGGAAGATCTCGAAGCATTGACCTGCCGCATCCCGGCCATGGGAGACAGCTCACAGAGCATTGGTGACGCCTTCAAGGCGGTGCGTGCGCAGTTTCCGGCATTGCGGGTGCCTACACCGCACCAAGAGGCTGCTGCAACAAACGATGGCACCCAAAGCCCCGCACCCGTTCGGCCACGAAGGAGTCCCTGATGGATCACGACACCCAGCGTCAGGATACTATTGTGAGGAACGTGACACCTCCGCAAGCACAGGCCATCCTTCACGCCTTTGACGGAAAATCAGAACTATCCACCCACGAAATTTATGAGTGCGTGTCTACCCACTTCCCCGACCTCAGCAGGCTGGAGCACGGCATTTTGCTGGGAAGACTGAAACAAGAGGGGATGATTGCACCAGGCCCCCATCCCCAC
>DAIEIW010000192.1:0-6289 GCA_027351205.1 Acidithiobacillus sp. | reverse complement strand
GTCGCGCAAGTGGGGGGTGGAGATGGCGGAGGAGGGCGATCTCCCCCTGATTTCCGTGCAACACCATCACGCCCATATTGCCGCGGTCATGGCGGAACACGGCCTGCCGCTGGAGCATCCGCCGGTCATCGCCCTGGCTCTTGATGGCATGGGTCTGGGCGATGGGGGCGCCTTGTGGGGTTGTGAGTGCTTGCAGGTGAGTTACCGCGAAATCCGCCACCTGGGTGGGTTGCGCCCTTCCGCCCTGCCGGGAGGTAGCCTCGCGATGCGTGAACCGTGGCGTAACGCCTTTGTGCAGCTTGCGGATACCTTCGGCTGGTCCGTAGCACGCCAACGATTCGCCGATCTGGCCATCGTGGAATACCTTGCCGAAAAGCCGGTGGCACAGTTGTTGCACATGCGGGACAGGAACGTCGGCGCGCCGCTCTGCAGTTCTGCCGGGCGGCTATTTGACGCCGTCAGCGCGGCCTGTGGCCTGTGCATGGACCGGGTGAGTCATGAAGGGCAGGCGGCCATGCTGCTGGAGGACTGCGTCGATCCGTCTATCATGGGGAATGCCGCGGAGCCGGGCTATCCTTTCGGCATCGTCGAAAGCGAAAAGAGCTTCATTCAGATGGATCCGCGGACCCTGTGGCAGCCGCTGCTGGGCGATCTCCAGGGTGGGGTTCCGGTAGCGACGATTGCTGCGCGCTTCCACAAAGGCTTCGCCGCCGGCCTGGCGCAATTGCTCAGGGGTGCCCTGGGCGCCACACCCTGGACCTCCACCGTTGCCTTGTCCGGGGGTGTTTTTCAGAATCTGACCCTGCTGCGGGCAACCCGGGAGGCTCTGGAATCCCAGGGGCTGGAGGTTCTGGTTCCGCATCTGATCCCCGCCAACGACGGCGGCCTGGCTTTTGGGCAGGCTGTGGTGGCGGCCGCTCAAATCGTCGCTGGTCAACATCCTATTGCAGGAGGGCATGAGCCATGTGTCTAGGTATTCCGGGGCAGATCACGAGAATCATCAGCGCGCGTGAACGACGGGCGGAGGTGGCAATCAACGGGGTACGGCGGGAGGTCAACATCGCCTGCATTGCCGACGCGGAGCACCCCGCAGAGTCCTGTGTCGGTGACTGGGTGCTGGTGCATGTGGGTTTTGCCATGAGTCGCATCAGCGCAGAGGAGGCGGCACTGACGCTGGATGTGCTGACGCAACTGGGCGAAGCTCAACTCGAAATGGATCGTATGCGGGAGTCCGGACGAACGGGTCCCATGGCGTAATCGCCGGGAGGTGCAACTATGAATCCTCTGCAGGAGCTCTATCCTTTTCTGCACGGTCAGGCCAAAAATCCGCAGCGGGAAAAGACGGCGCTGCTGGAGTCTGTGCGGCAGAAATCCGCCGAAAGCCGGAACGTCAAGGCGCAGTTTTTTGCGGCGCACGCGGAGGCGCTGGTTTCCATGGCGGCGGCCCTGGCGGCGGTGTATCAGAGAGGCGGCATGCTCTACACCATGGGTAACGGCGGCTCCTCCTGCGATGCGGACCACCTGGCGGTGGAGTTCATGCACCCCGTTACCACAGGCCGTCCGGCCCTGGCGGCGTACAGCCTGGTGAGTGACCGGGCCATGCTGACCGCCGTCGGCAATGACGTGGGTTTTCAGCATGTGTTTTTACGGCAACTGACGGCCCTGGCAAGACCGGGGGATGCGCTGTTCGGCTTTTCGACCAGTGGCAACTCCGCCAATCTCATGGCCGCCTACCGCAAGGCCCGGGAAACCGGCATGATGACCTTCGGCCTTGCCGGCATGCAGGGGGGTGAGATGCAGGCAAGCGGCCTGGTGGACCACCTTTTGGTGGTGGCGACGGACAGCATTCACCGTATCCAGGAATGCCACGTCACGACCTTTCACATACTCTGGGACCTGGTGCATACCATCCTGGCAGACCGGCGCGGAGACTTGCGGGCGGAGGTAACCGAAGATGCGTTACGTGGATGAGTTCCGGGATCCCGAAAAGGCCCGCTATCTGGTCAAGGATATTCAAAGGCTGGCGGCGCTGATCCCGGCCACCGCGAACCGGCCGTTACAACTCATGGAGTTTTGCGGTGGCCACACCCATACCATTTTCAAATACGGTATCGAGCAGATGCTGCCGCGCTCCGTAGAACTGGTGCATGGGCCGGGTTGCCCGGTCTGCGTGCTGCCCATGGGCCGAGTGGATGATTGCGTGACCATTGCCGAGTGTCCGGAGGTGATATTCACCACCTTTGGCGACGCCATGCGGGTTCCCGGCTCGCGCAAGAGCCTGCTGCAGGCCAAGGCGACGGGCGCTGATGTGCGGATGGTCTATTCGCCGCTGGATGCGCTGGCTATCGCCAGAGATAACCTGGACCGGGAAGTGGTGTTTTTCGGTCTCGGTTTTGAAACGACCATGCCGGCGACGGCGCTGACCATTCTCGCCGCAGAACGCCAGCGGGTGGCCAATTTTTCCGTATTCTGCAATCACATCACGACGCTGCCCACCATCAAGGCCATTCTCGACTCCTCCGATATGGAGCTGGACGGCTTCCTGGGTCCCGGCCATGTCAGCATGGTGATCGGTACCCATCCCTATCACTTTATCGCCAGACATTACCATAAACCCGTGGTGATCGCCGGGTTCGAGCCTCTGGATATTCTGCAGTCCCTGTGGATGCTGCTGAAACAACTGGCCGAGCGGCGCTGCGCGGTGGAAAACCAGTACGCGCGGATCGTTCCAGAAGCCGGCAACACCCAGGCACTCGACGCCATCCAGCAGGTGTTCGAGATTCGCGAGTACTTCGAGTGGCGGGGGCTCGGCTCCATCGACCACTCCGGGGTCAGGATCCGCGATCGCTTTGCGGCCTTTGACGCCGAGCGCCGCTTTACCGTACCCAATCTGTCCATTGCTGACCCCAAGGCGTGTCAGTGTGGAGAGGTGCTCAAAGGGGTCATAAAGCCCTGGGAATGCAAAGTCTTTGGCGGGGCCTGCACCCCGGAAATGCCGCTGGGCTCTTTGATGGTTTCTTCGGAAGGGGCGTGTGCCGCCTATTTCAATTACGGAAAGATGTCGGCAGAGGTCCCCGCTGCCGCAGAGGAGGTGTTCTGATGGCTGCAAATCCGCAACCGCGCGTCAAAAGACCCCATGGTGATGCGGTCAATCTTTCCCATGGCAGTGGTGGCAAGGCCATGCGGGACCTGATCGAAGGATTGATTCTGCCCGCCCTGGGCGCCTCCAGTGCCACGCCGCTGGAGGATCAGGCCCGCATCGATGTGCCGGAAATCCTTGGGGACGGTGGCCGGATCGCCTTTACCACGGATTCCTACGTCGTCGATCCCCTCAGCTTTCCGGGCGGTGACATCGGCACGTTGGCCATCAATGGCACCGTAAACGATCTGGCGGTGGGCGGCGCACGACCCATCGTGCTGAGTTGCTCCCTGATTCTGGAAGAAGGACTGCCCTTCACCATTCTGGAAAAGATGATGTGCAGCATGGCGCAGGCGGCACAGGCGGCGAGCGTCAGGATTGTTACGGGGGATACCAAAGTGGTGCCGCGGGGCAGCGCGGACAAGCTGTTCATCAACACCGCCGGCATCGGAATCATCCCAAAGGGCGTCCATCTGGAGATCGCCCGGATCCGACCGGGTGACCAACTGCTGTTGAATGGTCACTTGGGGGATCATGGCGCCGCCATTTTGAAGGCGCGCGGCGATCTGGCCCTGGACGCCGATGTGGAGAGCGATTGCCAGCCCCTGCACGGGATTGTCGCCGCACTGCTGGCGGCGGCGCCGGGCACCCGATGCATCCGCGACGTGACTCGCGGCGGGCTGGCCACGGTGCTCAACGAATTTGCCGGGGGGGCGGGCGTGGGCATGCGCATCGTGGAGGATAGCATCCCCGTCCGTCCCGTGGTCAGAGGCATCTGCGAAGTGCTCGGCCTGGATCCCCTCTATCTGGCCAACGAAGGTAAACTCCTGGCTGTGGTGCCAAAGGAAGAGGCCGGGGCTGCCCTGGAGGCGCTGCGCTCCTGCCCGGAGGGCATCTACGCGGGGATTATCGGCGAAGTGCTTCCGAACCCGCCCGGCAGGGTCGTGCTGAGCAGTCATTTCGGCGGTGAACGCATCGTCGATATGCTAGTGGGCGAACAGTTGCCCAGAATCTGTTAGACGAGGAACGGCGATGCACGAACTCGGGATCACCCGCAATATTGTCTCCATCTGCAGCGAGCAGGCCCGTGGTCGCAAGGTGACCAGGGTGCGGCTGGAAGTGGGGTTGTTATCGGGGGTGGTGCCGGACTCCATCCGCTTCTGCTTCGACGTGTGCAGCCAGGGCACGCCGCTGGAGGGCGCCGACCTCGAGGTGCTGGAGATTCCCGGTGAGGGCGAATGCCGATCCTGTGGCAAACGTGTCCCTCTCCGGCAGGTATTCGGGCATTGTCCGTGTGGTGCGGGCGACTTGATCTGTGTGGCCGGCAATGAACTCAACATCAAGGATATGGAGGTGCAGTGATGTGTAAGACCTGTGGATGTTCCGATGGAGCACAGACGCGGATAACGCACCTGGGTGTTGCGGGAGTTGCGGCTGCCGATACCCCGGGATCATCGGGCGATGTGCTCGGATATGCCCATGAGCACCGGCATGGAGATGAAGCGGTGTATAACCATGGTGTGCATTCGCATGCCCATGGCGGCGCGGGCTCCCATCTCCACGCCCACCCCCATGTACCGGCGGACGGGGATGTCCACTTGGTGTCTCTGGAGGCGCGGATTCTGGACAAAAATGATCGCCTCGCGGAACGCAATCGCGGCTGGCTGGCAGGACGGGGCGTGTTTGCCTTGAATCTCATGAGTTCACCGGGGGCAGGGAAGACGACCCTGCTGGAAAAAACCCTGGCAGAACTGGCGGACGAGTTCCCCCTGGCAGTGGTGGAGGGCGATCAGGAAACCACCCACGATGCGGAACGCATACGCCAGGCGGGTTGCAACGTCGTGCAGATCAATACCGGCCAGGGCTGTCATCTGGAGGCGGATATGGTGGCGCAGGGGCTGCAGGAGATCGATCCGGCCGCCGGTTCCGTCGTCTTCATCGAGAACGTGGGGAACCTGGTGTGCCCGGCCCTCTTTGATCTCGGGGAAGCCGCACGGGTGGTCATCCTGGCGGTCACCGAGGGCGAAGACAAGCCGGCAAAGTACCCCCACATGTTTCACGGCGCGGACCTGATCCTGATCAACAAGATCGATCTGTTGCCCTACCTCTCCTTCGACCTGGAACGCTGCCTCGGTGATTTGCACGAAGTCGCGCATCATGCCGATGTGCTGCAGATCTCCGCCGCCACGGGAGCGGGTCTGGAGCCCTGGTTTGCCTGGTTGCGCGCGCATCGTGAAAAAGCGTTGGCGGGCTCCTGAGCCACCTTGTGCCCAGGAGGCGGTCATGCCTGCGGACGCCCGTCAGACGTTGCACAAGACACTTCAACTCGTTGATTTGTCCAGCCTGTCCATCTCCAGCGTGGGGCCCATCTTCAGCGTGGCGGCGGCAGGGTCGGCCATGGTCCACGCAGCGGGAGCAGAGGTGCCCCTGGCGATCGTACTGATCGCCATTCCCTTCATTCTGTGTTCGTGGATATTTCTGTCGCTGAATCAGCATTTTCCCAACGCCGGTGCCTCCTATCACTGGTCCCGGCGGATAATGGGCATCGATTACTCGAATTTTCAGGCGTGGATCGTGATCATGGCCTACTTCTGGTCGATCCCGCCGATCCTGATCCCGGCGGCGCGGTTCACTCTGGAGGCGCTGGGAGTGCCGCACCCCGGCGCCGGATTGCAGATCGTGGTGGCCACGTTCTGGGCACTGTTCGCGGCGGGTGTTTTGTTGCTCGGGGCGCGTATCACCGCCAGGGTCACCCAGATATTTCTGCTCATCGAAATCGTATCCGTCGCCTTCATGGCCATTGTCGGCTATTCCCATTGGGGGCCGCCGGCAGTGGGGGCGGGTTCATTTTCCTTCAACCATATTCACTGGGCCGGCGTCATCGTCTGCATGGTGGTGGCCGCCACCATCGTGGACGGCTGGGAAATCGACTCCTACGCCTCGGAAGAATCCAGAAAACCGCGTATCACCCCAGGATGGGGAGGAATCATCGGGGCCGTGAGCGTGGTGCTCTACTACCTGCTGATCTGGCCCCTGCTTCTGCATCAGGTGCCCCTCGACCAGTTGCAAAACAGCAGTGATACCCTGAGTCTCTGGGCGGCAACGGTATCCCCGCAATTACTCCCGTGGATGCGCATAGCGATTATCGCG
>DAIEIW010000075.1:0-2011 GCA_027351205.1 Acidithiobacillus sp. | reverse complement strand
CGGGACCACGCAGTATCAAGGGACGCAGGCGGCAACTCCAACGAGTCTGTATCAGATCGGGAGTAACACCAAGGTCTTTACCGCCATCGCCATTCTGCAACTTGAAGCAGCAGGCGTGCTCTCCATCGACGACACTTTAGGAAAATGGCTGCCCCAGTATCCGGCTTGGGCAGCGGTAACCATTCGCCAGCTTCTCGACATGACGAGCGGTATTCCAAGCTATGACAATTCCCCGGCGTTTGAGGCCGCTTACTCCAGCAACCCGATGATTGAAACGACGCCGGAAGACCTGGTGGCGTACGTGTATCCATCCACTGTGATTCCCGGGAAAGCGTGGAGTTACTCCAACACCGGCTACATTCTGGCGGAGATGATTGTTCAAAAGGCAAGTTCGTCCGGAAGCTTTAGCACTGCGATGGACAAGATCATCCAATCCCAGGGATTGTCGAACACGTATTATCAACCCTACTTTTATCCGGCCCAGGTCACCGAGCAGCTGGTTTCCGGTTATTACGTGAATGATGACCCTGGATTGTCCAAGCTCTACGGCAAGGACACGAGCGGGTTCAGCCTGGGGTGGGCGCAGGGAGCGGGCGGCATTGTAGGAGACACTGCGGATCTTACAGACTTTATGCGAGCATTGTTCGCGGGACACATCTTACCGCCTTCGCAAATGAAAGAACTCGAGAGCATTGTGTCGACGGCCACCGGCCAGCCGATCCCGCAAACGACAACCAGCGATCCCAGCGGATTTGGACTGGGGATTTTTCAGATCCTGCTGCCCAATTTTCCCCGGGCCTGGGCCTATCAGGGTTCCACCATCGGATACCGTGCGACCTATATGTACTACCAGAATTCCGGCGTGATCATCACCATCTTCACCAATAGCCAAACGACGAATGCAGAAAACCAGATCACGTCGAAGCTATTTCCAGCCGTGTACGCCACGCTGCAGCAAGCCGGGCTGGTCTCTAAGTGACGAATAGGCCAATTCACGCCGCGTGCGGGTGCCCCACTTACGACAAGGAGCAGGCTCGAATGGGGCACCCTGGTGATTCTTTCACCTGTAGCATTTGGGGATGGGAGCATTCTTCTCTGCTTGCAGCCTTGCGAGCCACATGTCGGCTTCGGCGGCGGTGATGTGCTGACCGGTCGCCTGGTAGTGGTTCCACGCGGCCATTGCGTCGCGGTGGAATTTCTCACGCTTTCTTCGGGGTTCATAAGTGCCTCGGTATTGTCATGCTTTCACTGGAAGATCGTGATGGTTTTGGCCAGGACTTCCTCGAGTAGTTCGGTCGAGAGCGCTTCGACTTTTTTGCCGTGGCGGGCTTCGATATCGAGAACGCGGGGCTGATCGCAGCGCACGATCCCGGTGGTCTGAGTGCCAGTGAGCGGGACGGCAAAGCCGAGCCGTCGGGCGAATTCTCCTCCGGTGGTGATGGGAAGCACGACGGGCAGGTTGGTGGCGCGATTGAACGCGGTGGCCGAAATGATAAGGACTGGACGATGGCCCTGCTGTTCGTGACCGATGGTGGGATCGAGCGACACCGTGTAGATGTCTCCTCGGTTCACAGCAGCTCGCGGCCTACGGCCGGGGCGTCGACCCACTCGCGCTCCTCAGGAGTTTGCGGCTGCGAATAGTCGGAGGCGGAGAGCAGCTCCTCCAATGTGTAGCGCGGACGTGGCTGCGGCTCGATGATGAGGCGACCATCTTCGACATCGACAGCCACGGTGGCGCCTGCTTTCAGTCGCAACAGGTTCAACAGGGCAGGCGGAACGGCCAGCATGATAGATCCGCCGACTTTACGCAGGTTGGTGGTGTGCATGAGAGACCTCACTAGTTATACTTTAATATAATACAATCGCGCTCCTCTCGTGCTAGCCAACAGAAGGCTTGAGTGGGGCACCGTCAGGATTTTCAGTACCGTCGGGTTCGCTGAGCAGTAGCTGAACGTGTTTCGGCATCACCACGTAACCGTACACGCAAAGATGAAAGCGTAGGCGAATGCGC
>DAIEIW010000161.1:0-15433 GCA_027351205.1 Acidithiobacillus sp. | reverse complement strand
TTTTTCGGCGGTCAGGCGGCAGGCGTGGGCATCGTCATAGAGGGCCGTGGTCTTTTCCACCATCTCCTGCCAGTGCGTGGAAGGATGGATATTGACCTCGATGACCCCAGGGTCGGGGGTGACGAGCAGCTTCTCCACCCGTGGATCGCTGGGCGGCGCATAACCCTCGATGACTACCGGCATATTGAGTTCGGTGGCGCTATGTTCGACCGCGCCGAGCAGGTACAGATAGTGTTCCATCACCTGCAAGGGCGGAAAGAAGCAGTACAGGCAACCCTTGCGGATTTCCAGGGTGACTGCGGTATGGGGGATATCCTCCCAGAGTTGCCGGTCCGCCGTGGGTGATGGCGGCGCTTCGGGGACGTGGCTGTAGCGCGCGGCGATCTCGCCGTGGATATCCGGCAATGGTGGCATGGGCGCGAAGGGGTCAGTCTCCGGCTGCCACTTTTTGTGGGCTTCGACCACCCAGGGCAGGCTGTCAAGGGGCAGACGCATGCCCAGCGGGGAGTCGCCAGGCAGCAAAACCAGCCGCCCACCCCGGAAACTCCACGGCGCCGAGTACCAGCGCTGCTGTTTCCATTCCCAGGCGAGGGGCAGTACCCAGCCCACCGGCTGATCGAGTCCCGCCTGCAATTTGCCGATCAGCGCCTGGCGTTCCAGCGGGTCTTCGAGGCGATGGGTGCTGAGATCGATATTGATCGGAGTGCGGCCCTCCTGATGCAGGATATGCCAAGCATCCTCGTAAGCGGGCAGCAGACGGTCGCTGTCGAGTTGCAGATGACGGGTCAGGGTACAGGCGAAGTTGTGGATGTCATCCGCCTGCCAGCCGTAGTCGTGCAGCGGCTCGGCGAGCAGCCGGGGCTCGCGCCACAGGGGGATGCCATCCTTGCGCCAGTACAGACCGAGCGCCCAACGCGGCAGCGGCTCGCCGGGATACCATTTGCCCTCACCCGTGTGCAGCAGCGCGCCGGGCGCGAAGCGCTGGCCGAGGCGACGCACCAGCGTTTCGGCGCGTTCCCGCTTGTGCATGCCTAGAGCTTCCTGATTCCATTCGGCGGCATCCACGCCTTCGGTGGCGACGAAGGTTGGTTCGCCGCCCATGGTGAGGCGCATGTCGGCGGCCTGCAAACGCTTATCCAGCGCATCGCCCAGGCCCATGATCTGTTTCCATTGCCCGTCGGTGTACGGTTTGGTGACGCGGGGTGTTTCCAGCAGGCGGGTCACGGTGTTGGCGAAGTGAAACTCGGCCTCGCAGGCGCCGGTGGCGCCGGTAATGGGGGCGGCGCTTTCATAATGCGGGGTACAGGCCAGCGGGATGTGGCCCTCGCCGGCAAACAGTCCGGAAGTCGGGTCGAGACCGATCCAGCCGGCGCCGGGGACATAAACTTCTGCCCAGGCATGGAGATCGGTGAAATCGCTGGCGGGGCCTGCGGGTCCGTCCAGGGGCGCCTGATCGGCCACCAGTTGCACCAGATAGCCGGACACGAAGCGAGCCGCGAGCCCCATGTGGCGGAGCACCTGCACCATCAGCCAGGCGCTGTCGCGGCAGGAGCCACTGGCCTTTTTCAGGGTCTCCTCCGGTGTCTGCACCCCGGTCTCCATTCGCAGGGTATAGCCGATCTGTCCCTGCAGGCGCTGATTGATGGCCACGAGAAAATCCACGGTACGCTGGCGCTGGCGGCGGATATCGAGCAGAAAACGCCGTAGCAACGGGCCGGCCTCTTCCTGTTCCAGGTAGGGTGCGAGTTCCTTGCGGAGGATGGGATCATAGGGGAAGGGCCAGTGTTCGGCCCCCGGTTCTATGAAGAAATCAAAGGGGTCAATCACGGCCAAATCGGCGATGACCTCTACATCCACCTTCAGCGAGCGCGCGCGCTCGGGAAAGACCAGGCGCCCCTGGTAGTTGCCGAATGGGTCCTGTTGCCAGTTGAGAAAATGCCTGGCCGGTTCGACATGGAGCGAGTAGGCCAGGATAGGGGTGCGACAATGGGGCGCAGGGCGCAGGCGCAGCACATGGGGGTGGATATCCACCAGCCGGTCAAAGTCATACTCGGTCTGGTGGCGCAGTACGACATGGATGCCCATGATGATTTCCTCCGAAGTGGGTGTGCGCCGCTCTGCGGTCAGGCCTGCGCGGCATTCAGGAGCAGCCCGTTCGGCACTCCGTCGAAACCGGTGTCATCCCGGGCAAAATAGGTGCCCTGAATCGTGCGGTGCACCATGGCGAGATCTTTCTGTGCCTGATCCAGATACTCGTGGAGCAGGTCCGGGCGCAAATTCGCCAGTTTCAGGGCATCCAGACGCCGCCGCGCGCGGCGCACGGCCTCGGCGGGGATGCCCGCGTTGGGCAGATAGGCGAGCGCCACCTCCATCTCCCCCAGGCAGTACTTCATGCTGCGCGGAAATTTGTTATCCTTGAGCAGATAGTCTACCACCTGATTACTGCGCACCTGCACCGAGACATGACGGCGGTACATCTCAAAGGCGCTGAGCGCACGCAACACGCCCAGCCAGAGGCTGCTGGTGGTCGTTTTCTGTAGTCCCTGGTCCTGGGGCAGAATCACGGCGCTGGTCACGTCGACGATGCGGGTGGTCATGTCGGCGCGTTCCATGTTGCGGCCCAGCTTGATGAACTGGTACACGTTGTCCTGGCTCATGCTGCTGATGAGCAGCCCCACCAGGGCGTGGCGTCGGGAAATGACCTCGCTGAGAAAGGCATAACGTGCATGACGGCTGTCTGAACTGGTGCCGGCATGTTCGCGGACGAAGAGGAAGAGGGTGTTCAGGCGCTCCCAGAACTCGGCGGGAAGCAGGTCGCGGAAGGTGCGGCAATTCTCCCGGGCCTGATGGATGGCGGCCATCACCGAGTTGGGGTTGCGCTCGTCGGCAATGAGAAACCGCATGATGCGGCCTTCCTCCGGCGTGCCGTAGTGCTCCGTGTAGAGTTCGGCGTCGCCCGTCACCTGCAAGAGAATGTCCCAGCCGAACTCGGCGCCCTGGGGCAGGTCGAGCAGCAGCAGTGTGGTGGCGTTGATCAGTCTGGCCATGTCTTCGGTCCGCTCCAGATAGCGGGCCATCCAGTACAGGTTTTCAGCTACGCGCGAAAGCATGGGGCCTCCTCATCGACAATCCAGGTGTCTTTGCTGCCGCCGCCCTGGGAGCTGTTCACCACCAGCGACCCTGGTTGCATGGCCACCCGGGTCAGGCCGCCGGTGGTCACATACAGCTTATCCGCCTGCAGGATAAAGGGACGCAAGTCGAGATGGCGGGCTTCCAGATGGTCTTCCACCAGGGTTGGCGCGGTGGAAAGATTCAGGGTGGGTTGGGCGATATAATTACGCGGGTTAGCGGCGATCAGTTCCGCGAAGCGCCCGCGCTCTTCGGATGTGGCGCGCGGTCCGATGAGCATGCCGTAACCGCCCGACTCGTTGGCCGGTTTGACCACCAGTTCGTGCAGGTGACTCAGTACGTAATCGCGGTCTGCGTCGCGCATGCACAAGTAGGTCGGCACGTTGGGCAGGATGGGTTCGGCGCCCAGATAGTAGCGGATGATGTCGGGCACGAAGGCGTATACCACCTTGTCATCGGCGACGCCGGCGCCGGGAGCGTTGGCAATGGCGACCGTGCCGCGTCGCCAGGCGCGCAGCAATCCGGGAATACCCAGAGTGGAATCGGTGAGGAAGACCTCGGGGTCCATATATTCGTCGTCAATGCGGCGGTAGATCACATCCACCCGCTGCGGGCCGGAGATGGTCCGGAGATACACGATATCCTCCCTGCTGACGAAGAAATCCGCGCCCTCCGCCAGATAAGCCCCCATTTGCTGCGCCAGATAACTGTGCTCGAAGTAGGCCGAGTTGTAGATGCCCGGAGTAAGCACGGCGACCACGGGCCGTTCACCCTCGCGTGGCGACAAGGCGGCCAGGGTGTCGTAGAGCCGGTTGGGGTAGTCGTCCACGGGCAGGATAGTGGAGGACTTGAACAGTTCAGGAAAGAGCCGCTTCATGATCTGTCGATTTTCCAGCATGTAGGAGACGCCGGAGGGAACCCGCAGGTTGTCCTCCAGAACATAAACCGTGCCGTCCGCATCACGGACCAGATCGCTCCCACAGATGTGCGCCCAGACTCCGAAAGGTGGACGCACGCCGCGACAGGCCTCCCGGAAATTGCGGGAGCTGGCCAGAACCTCGGCCGGGAAAACACCGTCCACAACGATACGCTGTGCGTTATAGATGTCGTCGATAAAGAGGTTGAGGGCTTGTAAACGCTGCTTGAGCCCTTCTTCGATGCGTACCCACTCTCGTCGTGAGAGGATGCGGGGAATGATATCAAAGGGCCAGGCGCGGTCGATATTGCCCGCCTCGCTGTATACCGTGAAGGTGATACCCATGGCGAGGATGGCGGCATCTGCGGCCTGTCGGCGGGCACGCAGTTCACTGCTGTCCAGGGTGTTGAGGTAGTCAAACAGGGGGGCTGCGGGCAGACGTGGCACCGCACCTTCGCCTACCAGTTCATCGTAACTCTTCTGCTGTTGATAATGCTTGCTCAGCCAATCCATAAACCGGTTCTCCTCTTCGCGTGATGCACGCTCACGCTTCATGAATATGGCGGTGAGACGACGTCCTCGTCCCGATGCCGGGTCGGACAGTGCTGTAGTCGCTGAGATGACATCAGCAAAGATTATGCCAGATGCCGGCTGGGCGAATGCCTCGTTCTCCGGTGTCCTGATAACGCCATTCCGGTCATCCGCCATCGCATTTTTGGTGGTCCTTGGATGCCGGTTGCACCTGAATGACGGATTTCCGGCGGGACCGTGTCGCAGTAAAGAAGAGACATGAACCAATATGGTGCGATTTGCTCAGCCGTGGTGCATGGCTGATTTCGTCCGTTAACGGCCGCCGTTTTCTGTCGCTTCAGCGAGATGCGTGGCCGCACTTTCCCAGGCAAAGCGCGGCAGGTCATCCAGCGCCCGCAGCAACCCCTGGCTCCAGCGCTCACCGATGCTGCGGTAAAAAGGATCTTCTTCGGAAAAGGTCAGGTAGCGCCCCGTCTGTAGGCTGTTGGCGCGGTAAATGAGCAGTTCCACCGGAGGGCCTACGGTGACATTGCTGCGCATGGTGGAATTCATGGAGACCAGCGCACAGCGTGCTGCAGCCTCCAGCGAGAGGTCGGGCCTGACTACGCGGTCCAGGATCGGTTTGCCGTACTTGATTTCGCCGATTTGCAGAAAGGGATGGTCCGATGATTCATGGATATAGTTGCCTTGTGGATAGATCATATAGGTGGCTGGCATCTCTGCCCCGATCTGGCCACCGAGTATGAAGGTCGCCTCAAAATTGGTGTTGGCGGTATCACGGTTGGCCTGGTTGCGCTGCACCTCGGCATTGATGAGGCCGACATAATCCGCCGCCTCCGCCATGCTGGTCAGATTGAGCAGATGGTTTTCGGCGTCCTGGTCGATATCTTGCTGCATTCGCTTGACCACGCCCTGGGTGGTCGCCAGATTGCCCGCTGAAAGCAGACAGAGAAAACGATCTCCGGGCCAGCAGAAATGATGCATTTTCGAGTAGATGCTGACATTGTCGGTGCCCGCGTTGGTCCGCGAGTCTGAGCAGAAAACCAGGCCCCCTGTGACATGGGTGGTGAGGCAATAGGTCATGGAGTGTTCCTGTGAGCCCGACGACATGGATGGATGATAGTCGCCGAAAACACAGTCTTTGGGAAGCCCGACCAGGAGGTCGGCCGGCAGTGGTGCTAGGCGCCTCGTCCATAATGCACTATTATGGTGCATTATGTGCATCCGCAACCGGTTGTCCCACGATAACGGCATGCCTGGTATTTGTATCGAGGATGCAGAAGCACGTCCATGGTATGCCGGAGTGCGGGACTGTGTTCCTGACGGTCTGGTGCGCTTTTTGCTTTACTGAGCACGGAGCCTGTTTGGTGAATCATAAAATCGGAGCTTGCATGGCGCGCCGCAAAAACATAACCACCCTGCCCACGGAGAATATGGTGTTGGACGCCCTGGAATCGGCGGTACTGGTTCTGGGAGCGGATTACCATATCCAGTATATGAATCCCGCCGCCGAGAATCTGCTGCGCATCAGCCAACACCAGGCATTGGGACAAAATTTGCCGGCGCTGTGCAGCGTCGTTGGCGAAGAGCGGTTTGCCACACTTTTTGCGGATACCATTGCGGCGAACACGGCGACACTGCGTAGAGCCCTGCCCCTGGCGCTGAGTGAGGGCGGCGGCGCCGTGGTGGATTTGGTGGTGACACCGGTACCAACCGACTGGCTCATTATTGAAATGCGGCCCATGGAACTGCCGGCGCGGCACGCCGAGGAGGAAATGCAGGACCGCATTTACGGTGCAGCGCAGGAGATGCTGCGCGGCCTCGCCCACGAAATCAAAAACCCCCTCGGTGGTTTGCGCGGGGCTGCGCAGCTCCTGGATCGCGAGTTGCAACGCCCGGAACTGAAAGATTACACCCGCGTCATTCTCCACGAGGTGGATCGCCTGCATCATCTGGTGGATCGCCTCCAGGGGCCCCGTAGCCGCCCAGTTTTTGCCGAGGTGAATATCCATCAGGTGCTGGAGCACGTGCGTCACCTGCTGAATGCGGAATTGCCCACCGGTATTGCCGTGCGTTTCGACTACGACCCCTCCATTCCCGACCTTATGGCGGACCAGGAGCAACTGGTGCAAGTTTTTCTGAATCTGATGCGCAATGCCCAACAGGCGCTGGACCGCCACGGTGCAATCCTGATCCGTACCCGGGTCGAACGCTACGTTACC
Organism: Acidithiobacillus sp.; assembly: GCA_027351205.1. Lineage (GTDB taxonomy): Bacteria > Pseudomonadota > Gammaproteobacteria > Acidithiobacillales > Acidithiobacillaceae > Acidithiobacillus. Next base: position 8,635 of record DAIEIW010000161.1, on the reverse strand, counting down.
CTGCTGCACCACAAGTTCCGCCTGGCGCTGCGTGTGGATGTAGTCGACAACGGCCCGGGAATTCCCCCAGACCTGCTGCCACGGATCTTTTTGCCCCTGGTCACCAGTCGTGCCGAGGGTATGGGAATGGGGCTCGCCATCGCACAGGGACTGGTGCGCGGGCATGGCGGCGTGGTCCACTGCCATTCCCAACCGGGAGAAACGGTATTTTCCGTTTCCCTGCCCCTGTCACCGCACCGGGAGGCATCCGCATGACACAGGTCTGGATTATCGATGACGACCCTTCCATTCGCTGGGTTTTGGAGAAGGCGTTGACTCAGGCCGATATCCTGGTGCGCAGCTTTGCTGACGCCGACAGCGCGCTGCGGGCCCTGGGGCGTGAGCAGCCGGGGGCCGTTGTCACCGATCTGCGTATGCCCGGCCTGGACGGATTGGCGTTTCTGCGCGAAGTTCAGTCGCGCTGGCCAAAACTGCCGGTGATCGTGATGACGGCGCACTCTGATCTCGACAATGCCGTCGCCGCTTTTCAAAGCGGGGCCTTTGAGTATCTGCCCAAGCCGTTTGACATGGACGAGGCGGTTACGCTGGTGCAGCGCGCCCTCGGCAGTCGGGCGGGACCGAGTGCGGCGGGTGTTGAGGAGGGCGATCCGGCGGAAATGATCGGTGAGGCTCCGGCCATGCAGGAGGTGTTTCGTGCCATCGGGCGTCTGTCGCGCTCACAGATCAATGTGCTGATTACCGGCGAATCGGGATCCGGCAAGGAATTGGTGGCCAGTGCACTGCACCGGCACAGCCCCCGTGCGCGCGGGCCATTCATTGCTATCAACACGGCGGCCATTCCCGCCGAGTTGCTGGAATCGGAACTTTTCGGTCATGAAAAGGGCGCTTTTACCGGGGCGGTGCAGACCCGGCAGGGTCGCTTCGAGCAGGCCTCCGGGGGAACCCTCTTTCTGGATGAAATCGGTGATATGCCGGCCGCCCTGCAAACGCGCCTGCTGCGGGTGCTTTCCGACGGCACTTTCTATCGGGTCGGTGGCCACGCGCCCCAGCGTGCGGATGTCCGCGTCCTTGCCGCGACCCACCAGAACCTCGAAGCCAAGGTGCGCGATGGCAGCTTCCGGGAAGATCTCTACCACCGTCTCAACGTCATCCATATCCATCTTCCGCCCATCCGCGAGCGGCGTGAGGACATTCCGCGTCTGGCCCGCCATTTTCTCCGTCGTAGCGCGGAGCAACTGGATGTCGAGCGGCGAATATTGAGTCCGGCGGCGGAGTCCGCCTTTATGAACTGGCATTGGCCCGGCAATGTGCGCCAATTGGAAAACGTCTGTCGCTGGATTACGGTGATGGCACCCACCCGCGAGGTCCAGGTGACGGATTTGCCGCCGGAAATGGCCGCATCGCCGGTGTCCGCCATGATGCCGGATCCGAACACCCAGGATTGGCGCCTGCTGCTGGGGGCGGTGGTGCGGCAGCGCCTCGCTGGTGGTGAAGAAGCTTTGCTGGACAAGATTCAGCCGCTGTTCGAACGCTGTCTGCTGGAAGCGGCCCTGCAACATACCCGTGGCCATAAGCAGAGCGCCGCGCATAAGCTCGGGTGGGGGCGCAATACGCTCACCCGCAAACTGAAAGAGTTGGGCATGGCGGAGGATACGTAAAGCGTCGGTTCTGGCGAATCCCGGGCTTTCGACTAAAACCCCTTGTATGCGGTTATAAGGGGTATGTTTGGTCGCGCTTGAGGTGTCTATGCAAGGTGTAATGTTACTGTTGGAAATCGTTGTCGTCCTGTTGCTGCTGGTGGAGGTTTTCATCCGTCTGCGGGCACGGCGCCGCCGTTTGCAGACCAAAAGCAGCGCTCCGGTTTTCGTATCAGCGCGCTCGGTGCCCGCTACGGGTGTGCCCAAGACTCTACCAGAAGCACCCGGCGGGGATGCCGTTACCCCCTCCGTAACCGTTACCGGCGGCGCCGAGCAGCAGTCGCTCAGTATCGACGATCTTCTCAACGAAGCGACCATTTACCTGGAGTATGGCCACTATGCGCAGGCTGCGACCGTGTTGCGCTGGTATGTGGATATCAACCCGCATGTGACCAAACCCATCAACATGCTCCTGGATGCCTATCTTGCCATGGCGGATATCGACAGCTATGCCGACCTGCTCGAAAGTCTGGGAGAAAAGCCGGGGGCTGCCCCCATGGACGAATCCTGGTGGCAGGAACGAGTGAATACCGGTCTGAGTCAGGATCCCGGCAATCTTGAACTCCTCGTGCTTGCCGAGAAAGTGGGCATGCCCATCCCCCTTCCGCAAGTGCGAACTCCGGATGCCGTCATGACGGCGGAGATGGCGCTGGCCCTGGTGTCCCGCAACCACGATTCGGCCTACGGCATGGCGATCTTATGGCGGGCTATCGCCCATGAACCGCGGCGACTGCCGTTGTATGCCGAACTTCTGCGCATAACTTACCAGCAACGCCGTATCGAGGATTATATCAATACCCTGATACTGCTCTTCTTGGCGGTGGGCAGTGGTGGCAAAACCTTGCGTGAACGCATGTTGCGGGCAGGTGAAGACCTCGGCCCGCACTCCCTGTGGAATACGCTTGCACAATGGAATGGCGACCCGGAAGTGTTGAGACGATTGGCCAGATCACGCCACCTGGAGATTCCGGCCGGGTTGTCCGGCGCTGCGGCATAAGGCGGATGACCGCGCTTGACAAGCTTGTGCCGCGCTAACGACAATCGCCTGCAATCAACGGCTCCGCACCATACCGGTGTGTGGCAGGTGCTGAGGCAGACAGGGAGCAGCAAGGGCATGAATCTGGAGGAAGTCAACCGCCTCGTACGGGCCGATATGGCGGCGGTGAACAGCGTTATCCAGGAACAATTGCGTTCGGGGGTGCCGACCATTCCGGCCATGGGGACTTATCTGATCAATGCCGGTGGCAAAAGGCTGCGGCCCATTGTTCTGCTGCTCGCCGCACGCATGGGCGGTGAGCGTGGCCCGCGTCCGATCTCTCTGGCGGCTGTTGTCGAGTTTATCCATACGGCGACGCTGCTGCATGATGACGTAGTCGATGGTTCCGAACTGCGGCGCAGCAATGCGACTGCCAATCAACGCTGGGGCAACGCCGCCGCCGTACTCGTCGGGGATTTTCTCTACGCCCGATCCTTCGAGATGATGGTACAGGACGGCGATATGCGTATCCTCGCCACCATGGCGGAGGCCACCAGCGTTATTGCCCAGGGAGAGGTTGCGCAACTGGAGAACGCCAACGATCCCGATCTGAGGCCAGAGGCGTACTTCGCGGTCATAGAAGCCAAGACCGCCAAGCTCTTTGAGGCAGCCGCCCGTATCGGGGCGCTGGTAAACAACCTGGATGCCCCTGCGGAGAAGTCCCTGGCGCAATATGGCTCGCTGCTCGGCATCGCCTTTCAGTTGATGGATGACGCCTTGGATTACTCCACCAGCGCCGAGAAAATGGGTAAAAACCGGGGCGACGATCTGGCGGAAGGCAAGGCGACCCTGCCCTATATCCACGCCATGCAGCGTGCTACGGCGGCAGAGCAGGCCATTCTGCGTGAAGCATTGGGTGGCAATGCGCCAGCCGTCTTTGGAACAGTCTGGGAAATCATTGCCAGAACAGGGTCAATTGATTACACTTTGCGCGTCGCGAAGGAAAAGGCGGATCAGGCTATTGCTTGCCTGTCCGGGTTCCCGGGCGGTGTGGAGAAGGACGCCCTTGCTTTTTTGGCGGCATTTGCCGTGCGGCGTGATTTTTGAAGTATGTCATCGGGGCGTGGCTCAGCCTGGTAGAGCGCCGCCTTCGGGAGGCGGATGTCGGAGGTTCGAATCCTCTCGCCCCGACCAATTGAGGAAAGGCCCGCATTGTCGGGCCTTTTTCATAAGGACTTGGCGGTCGTCGAGTCTGTTTTTGTGGCGGATCCGCGGATGGCCTGGCGCTGTCAGTCCGCACCACACGGGTGCCTGTGCTTATGCTGAAGTGGCTGATTCTAATGGTGTTTGTGGCGCTGCTTTGGTACGGCCGGCAGCACCGCCGCCCCCGGGCGCCACGGATAGATCGACTGGTGCGATGCGCGCGCTGCAACCGGCATCTGCCACTACAGGAAGCGGTCCGCCGGACTGACGGCGATTACTGTTGTCCACAACATGCCGGAGACGATCAGTGAATCCTGCCGTACCCTCTTACCGGGCCGGACTCTATGCGGCCTTTCCCCTGATCGCCTATTTTCTTTCCTGGTATTACAACGGTCAGATGATCCCGCTGCTGGCAGTCACCAGCATTGTCTTGATGGTCTGGGGTGCCCTGGTCTGGTGGCCGCGCCTGGGGGACGGACTGGCTTGGCCGCGCGGGTTTTTGCCGATCTTCATGCTGCTCTGGCTGCTGTGGTTTGGCCTGACCCTGTTCTGGAGCGGATCGCCTTACACGAGCTGGTTCTACTTTTGGGTACTGGGTGCTCTGCCGCTGGCATTTCTCATCAGCGTGATGATCCCGGCGCCGGTCGCAGAACAGGCCTGGGCCTGGTTTTGGCGAGGGATTTTGCTGAGTGCCTGGATTCTGAGCGGCATGGCGCTCTGGCAGTATTACCACTGGATGGGGCGGGGCATTGGGCTATCCGGCTTGCGGCCTTATGGTCCGCTGCTGGATACCAACAGTTTCGCAGCGTGGCTGAATCTCCTGTTTTTCCCGATTCTTGCCGCTTACCTCATCGACGATGAGAAACGCACTACGCGCTTTGGGTCGCTTCAGCTAAACATGGTCGGGTTACTTTATCTCGTCACGCTTACCGTAATCCTTCTCGCGTTTTTTTCTACGAACAGCCGGGGTGGATTGCTGGCGTGGGTCTGTACGATGCCTTTTGTTTTCTGGGCGTTCGGAAGGCGCCAGGGCGGCAGGGCGCGTATGGCTGTGATAACGGCTGTGGCGCTGATCAGCTTTTCCCTGCTGAGTTACCCCCAGGGCTATGACCTTCTGGGGCATCTGGCGCCAGGTTTCATTGCGCATAATATTTCTACGATTGCCCGCGGGTTGATGTGGGTGGCTACCTGGCACATGTTTCTCAGCCATCCCTGGATGGGTACCGGCCTCGGGTCTTATTTTCTGAATTATCCTGCCTACCGTCTGCCCGGCGAACTAGCGTCGGCGGGCACCTACGCCCACAATGATTATCTGGAATATCTGGCCGAGGGAGGGCTCGTCAATCTGGGCTTTCTCCTCGGCTTTGCCGCGACCCTGATGTACGCCCTGTACCGTCTGCTTTACCGCGCGGGTAAGGTCTTGCAGGTGCCGGATGAACGCCGCTTGCAGGCCTTGGGTCTGGTGCTCGGGGTTTTTGCCGTTACCGGCCATGCCCTGGGGAATTTCATTTTCTACAATCTACCCCTGAGTCTGCTGGCTGGCCTCTTTCTGGCACGTGCCTGGCGTATCTACGGTGTCCAGGCAGAGACCGCGCCCTTGCTACCACGGATCGGCATTAATCATGGATTCATCGCGCAAGCGCTCCTGGTGCTGGCGGTGGTGGCGGCTTCCTGGAATCTGGCCGCCGATGGCGCGACTTTCGCCCTGCTGAGCGAAAACGGCTGGCTCAACCGGTTCATCACCAACGCGAACCAGCGTGCGGTGTTTCTGCTCAAAGCGGCGGATGCGCTGACGCTGGTGCGACCGTTGGCGACCCAACCCCATGTGTATCTGGCCAATACCTATCTCAGTCTCGCAGATCGCGCAAAGCAGCCGGATATTGCCCAACGCCGTTCCCTGGTAAAGGCGGCGCTCCGTCAATATCGCCAGAGTCTGGTGGGAATTCCGCAGCAGTCGGGCGTGTGGAATTCCATCGGCACGCTCTATCTGGAGCAGGGCGCCCTGCTCGGCCTTGATAAAGCGCAGCAGGACCGGTTGGCGCTGCTGGCCTGGCGTAAAGGTCTGGCGATCAATCCGGAAAGTATCGGCCTGCGCAACAAAATCGCCCAACTGGCCTATGTGGATCAGGGGCACGTCGGGGAGGGTATAGCCTTCTTGTCTGCCGGGTTACAGCGGCCGCTCTTTCCTTACCCGCGCAGTAATCTGCAGATGGAAATCGCCCTCACCCAGTGGCGGGCAGGCGAAAAACATGCGATGGAAGCCACCCTGTTGCAATTGTTGCGCGCGAATCCTGCCTATACTCCGGCTGTTTCCTGGCTGCAATCCATCCATCGCCAGGCTGCGAAGGAGGCGGCAATATCGCACTGAGTATGGATATCCCGACCAGCATCTTTGCTGCTTGTGACGTTCGTGGGGAGGACGACCGCGAACAGCCTGGGTGGCTCACCCTGCATCCCGCAGGCGACGGGAGGGCTGCATCGGTGCGGACAGAGCCCGCGTTCCGTAACCAGTTGCCCGCTGGCGCGCCCTTGCCTTTCCATAGGGGCGACCGGGGAACACCGCTGAGGAGCTGCGCATGCCGTCGGAACGCTTAAGCCTGCAGCGCATTCTGCCGCGCTGGCGGGCGATACTGCTCCTTGCCGTCATTCTTCTGGGGCTGGTGGTGGTGCTGGCGCGGGATACGGAACTGCAATGGCGGCAGGCCCACGACCTGCGTGCCCAGGGGCGCATGCGCTACCTGCAGTCGCGGCCTTTGCCCGCTGCCCGTGGCGTGATCTACGGTAGCAACGGTGACGCGCTGGCGGTGAATGTGCCGGCCGTCACCATCTGGACGGATCCGCGCATCTTCAATGCCCACCGTAAGGACTGGAACAAGGTGGCGCAGGCCCTGAACCTCAGTCCCGACGATCTGGCGGCGCGCGTCCGGTCCGGTGGATCGGGCTTCGCCTATATCCTGCGTCAGGTGCAGCCGCAACTGGGGCGCACACTGGATGCCCTCCATGTGCCCGGTATCTATGTGCAGAAGACCAGTCGTACTTATTATCCTTTGGGGGCGGTAACCACACCGCTGCTGGGCCTGGTACATCTCGATCATCAGGGCGCCGCCGGCCTGGAGATGGGCTATAACTCTTGGCTGGCGGGCAAGGCGGGCCGTGAGAAGGTGCTGGTAGACGGACAGGGCGAAGTGCTCCACCTCCTCGGCGCGCGGCAGGCGCCGGTACCCGGCCACGACCTGCACCTGACCATCAACCCTCAGATTCAGTACTGGGCCTATATGACGTTGCTGGCTGCGCAACAACATTTCGGCGCCACCGAAGGCTCGGCGGTGGTAATGAACGTGCAAACCGGGCAGATTCTCGCCATGGCGAGCGTGCCGTCCTGCAATCCCAATGCGCGCGGCAGTTGCGGCGATCCTGCGGATTATGTCAATAACGCCGTGCACCAGGCCTTCGAGCCCGGTTCGGTAATGAAGCCATTTATGGTGGCGGCCGCCCTCGAAACTGGCAGTATCCAGCCGGACCAGCGCTTTAACGTCTCCCACTGCCTGCCCGTGGGCGGGTTCTGTATTCGCGACGATGTGGTACACCATGAACTGAACGTGGCGCATATTCTCAAATACTCCAGCGACATCGGCGCCGCCAAGATTGCCCTGCGGACACCTGCCCAGGCCATCTACGATATGTATCGGGCGGCGGGTTACGGCACGGAGCCAAACCTGGGCTTTGCGGGTGGGACAGGCGGTGTACTCCCCCCGCCCCAGACCTGGGACAAGGCCCGCCATGCCACCATTGCGCTGGGCTACGGCGTGTCAGTGACGACTTTGCAATTGGCGGAAGGTTATGCCGCTATCGCCAATGGGGGCTATCATGTGGCACCAACGCTCATTGCCGGACAACCGGTGCAGCGCGTGCGTATCATGCCTGCAGGCATCGCCGCCCACCTGCGGCACTGGCTGGAAGGGGTGTGCGCGGCCAATGGCACCGGTATCCTCGCCGCGATTCCCGGCTATGCGGTGGCGGGCAAGACGGGCACCGCCAACATGGCCAACGGCAAGGATGGCTTTATGAAGAACAAAACCAACGCCACCTTCGTGGGCTTTGCGCCGGGCTTTGCGCCGAAGCTGGTCATGGCAGTAACCATGCGCGGGAGTACCCGCTACTGGAACTTCGGCGGCGTGGAGTCGGCGCCCGTGTTCCGCGTGACCATGCGCCATGCCCTCGAAGGGCTGAACATTGCACCACGCTGGTGCGGAGGCAAGGCCTGCGCCTCTAAGGATAATCATATTACGGCCACCCAGGCAGAAATCTGGGCGGAAGGAGGCGGCAATTGAGCAGACTGGATAAATGGGTCGCGGGAGTACTTACGGCCGGTATCGCGGCGATCCTGCTGGGAGTGCTGACGGCGGCAGCCTTTACCCGTATCCCTGTGGCGCACATTTATGTCGACGCGGCCGGGGCGCGCGCCATTATTGTCGGAGGGCATCAGGCAGTGGCCGCTCCTGACTGGCCAGGGACTTATCTGGTGACCCCGCGCTTCGCCGATGCGGCCTTCTGGCCCAGTGCGACCCTGGACTTCAAAAGTGGAGCGGCGGTGACTTTGCCACGCCGGGATATTGTGCTTTGGGTGTACCGTGGCTGAGCCGCGCGACTGGTTGCAGTGGCTGCCCGAACTGATCAAAGGCACGGGTATGGTGCTGCTCGTGCTACTGGCAGTGCTGATGCTGCTGGCTGTGGATGGTCTGCTGCTGATTCCGGGGCT
>DAIEIW010000160.1:0-18574 GCA_027351205.1 Acidithiobacillus sp. | reverse complement strand
ACTTGCCGGCACCATTCATGCCGAGCACGCCGATTTTGGCGCCGGGAAAGAAGGACAGGGAGATGTCCTTGAGCAGGGCGCGCTTGGGCGGCACGATCTTGCTGAGGTGATTCATCGTAAAAACGTATTGCGCCATGCCGTGTTCCATCCAAAGAGTGGGTTCAGACCGCCGGAGGGCGGAGTTGGCCTAGTGTAGCGCAAATCAGGGCTTGATGTGGACTATGCAGCCGGTCTCAGGGCTGGGCCTGCAGCGCATGCTGCTGCTGCGCCATGGTTACAAAAGTCAGCGCTGCCGGATTTCCATCCTCCTGTCGCCCGCGCCAGGCGAGACTTACTTCGCTGTCCCCCAGGGCATCCGCCAGCGGTCGGAAGACGATGCCCGGACGTTGAATTTCTGCAAAGGCCGAGAACAGGAAACCCAGTCCGAGGCCCGCCAAGACCGCGCTGAACACGGCATTGGAGTCGGCGAGTTCCATCAGGATATGTGGCTTCAGGGCATGGATGTGGCATTGGGCGAGGATGCGGTCGTAGGACGCCGGTGCCACTTCGCGGCGCAGGAGAATCAACGACTCATGGTGCAGACGATGGAGGGCTATGGCGCTCTCTGCGGCAAAGGGATGATCTTCCGGGAGTACCAGAATCAGCGCCTCCCGTTGCAGCAGATGCTGGTGGATATCCGGCAGGATGCCGATATCGCGGATGAATCCGATATCGATCTGATCATCGCGCAGGGCTTGCAACTGCGCATCGCTGCTCATCTCCCGCAACTCCAGATGCACCTGCGGAAAGTGCTGACGAAAACCGCGCAGCAACCCAGGCAGGAGGGCAATGGCGGTGGAGGCAAGAAAGCCGATCCGCAGGGTGCCGGCCTGACCGTTTTGCAGATCGCCGAGCAGGGCCTCCGTGCGCCGCGCCTGCGCCAGCAATTGTCGGGCTTCGGGCAGGAGCACCCGACCGGCGGCCGTGAGGGAGACTTCCCGCTGGTTACGCAAAAAAAGCGGCAGACCGATCTCGTCTTCCAGAGCGCGGATGCTGCGGCTCAGGGAGGGTTGGGCGAGATGCAGGCGAGTCGCCGCCCGATGAAAGTTCAGGGCCTCGGCGAGCACTACAAAATGGCGCAGATGACGCAGGTCCACTCTGGTATTACTCCTGGATTCGGGACTGCCAGTGTAGCCCAGCGCCGGCGCGGGCGGCCAGTCAGGAAGACGGGCGTGAAGCGGTTGAGGAACGCAGAAACCAGTCCGGTACCGGCCGCCGTATCCACGGGCCATGCAGTGCGATCCGTACCGTCATGGTCAGACCGGGGCGCAGCGGGTGCCGGGTCAAGTCCCCAGGATCGACGGCGATGCGCACCGGTACCCGCTGGGTGAACTTGATCCAGTTGCCGCTGGCATTCTCCGGCGGCAGAACCGCGAAGACGGCGCCGGAGCCCCCTCCCAGTCCCACCACCCAGCCGTGATAGGTGACGGCGTTACCATAAAGATCGGAATGCAGCGTCACCGCCGCGCCGGGGCGCACTCCGGCCAGACGGGTTTCCTTGATGTTGGCAGTGACCCACATCTGCTGCAATGGCACCACGGTGAACAGGCGCTGGCCCGCGTTCACCCACTGTCCGGGCTGCACCGCCTGCTGCGCGACGATGCCGGTGACCGGGGCGCGGATGATGCGTCGTGTCCAGTTCAGGCGGGCCAAGGCCAGGGCCTGCGTCGCCGCACGTACGGCGGGGTTTCCCGCCGGGCCGGCGGTCCCGAGCTGCGCGGTGAGGGCTGCACTATGCGCCGATTCGGCGCCGATTTCGGCTTGCAGGCGCCGCACCGCGTCGGCCGCCGTGATGGCGGCCATATCCTCGCTCGCACCGGCGCTGGCCGACGCCCGTAGGCGCCAGGCGTTCTGCTGCGCACTGTTCAGGCTGGCCCGCAGGGCCGCTTCCTTGCCGCGACTGGCCTGAATTTCGTAGACCAGCGCCAGCGCATTTTGCCGGGCCTGCGCCAGTTGTGCTTCGGCCTGTTGCAGCTTGCGACCAGCACGTTCGCCGCGGAGCATCACCAGGGGGGAGCCTGCCTCCACCCGCATGGTGTCGTAGGCGGGGATCGCGGCGACGGTCCCGGTCGTGCGCGCATCCACCGCGTAAAGGTTGCCCTCGACATAGGCATCGTCTACCTCCAGCCGCTTTTGTCCGATCAGCAACCACCAGAAGCCGTAGACCAGCAGACCGAGCAGGACGACGCCAGCCAGTATCCAGAGGTTGCGCCGCCTCTGGTCTGCTCCGGCCTTGCTCGCGTTGTCAGGGGTGCTGTCCAGACTGATCATAGCCGCCTCCCAATGCGGTTTCCAACTGGGCCCAGGCCTGTAGTGCCGCATAACGTGCAAGGCGCTGGGTCATTTGCTGATGGATGAGGGTGATCTGCCGCTGCAGCACCGCCGCGCGGTCACTGAGGCCCAACGCCTGGGCGGTGGCGGTCAGTTTTTCCTGCTCCCGGGTGGCGCCGGTGCCGACCGCCTCGGCTTGCCACACCTGCCGACTGTGCTGGTATCCCGACAGCGCCGTCAGTACCTGCTGGACCGATTGCAGGATGCTTTCCTGGTAAACGGCCACCGCCTTGGCCTGCTGCGCCTCGGCGCCGTGGAAGCGGCCAGTCAGGGCGCCGCTGGTGAAAATCGGTAACCGCAAGGCCGGTCCAAAGCTGTAGGCAAAGCTCGCCGGGTTCAGGAGCGTGGCGAGGTGGGCGCTGTTTATGTCCAGCAGGGCCGAGAAGGAAATATCCGGATAAAAAGCGGCGCGGGCGGCTTTGGTCTGCTGGACGCTGGCCAGCGCCAGCGCGCGTGCCGCCTGTACGTCGGGACGGTGGGCGAGGAGGTCCAGACTCAGGTGTGGGGGTAGGGTGGGGATTGCCGCGGACGCGGGCGCCACCGGCCGGAGCGGTAGGGCATCCGGTGCAATCGCCGCAAGCTCTGCCACGGCGAAGCGCGCGGCAGCCGCCCGTTGCTGCCAGCGAGCCAGGCGGGCGGTATTCTGCTGGAGCTGCAAAGACAGGTCGGCGATGGACAGGTCGGTCCCGAGGCCGAGATGCCGCCGGGTTCGCAACAACGCCTGCCGCTGCTGGTAGAGGCGCTGCAAACGCCGGGTGCTGGCGAGTTGTTGTTCGGCTTCCGCCCAGCGCAGATAGGCATGGACGACGGCGGCGGCAAGCAGGCGGCGGGTATCCGCCAGCCGCGCTTCGGCAGCGCGTTGTTCACCCAGCGCCGCCTTGAGACGGTCCGCATATTTGCCCCAGAAATCGAGCGCCTGCGTAAAACCGAGTCCGACATCGCCGCTGTCATAGAGTTTGTTGCCCAGACCGAGCGCCCCCAGCGGGCTGTTGCCGCTGAACTGCAAAGGCGTGACGGCCGCCTGCCCGGAAAGCCGCGGACCGAGGGCCGCCGCCCGCCAGGTGCTGACCGATGCCGCCCACTGGACCGTATCGACGGCCTCTGCCAGACGTGGATTGGCCGGGCTCAGGGCCTGGGTCATGAGTTGATCGAGCCCGGCGCTGGCCAGCCCCGTCCACCAGTCCTGTTGCGGCCACGCGCCGGTGGGCAATGCCTGGGCGCCGTCCAGCCGCTGCACGCTCTTCGCCCAGGCCGGCGCTTTGACCTCCGCGGGGTCCGGGGCACGGATGGTCGGCGCGCAGCCGCCGAGGGCCACGACGCCGAGGGCAGCGCATGCGGCGATCCAGCGCTTACGGCGCACGTTCCACATCCTCCTGCCGACTCGGTTCCGCGTCAAAACCGGCGCTTTCCATGATCTGCTGCTCGATGGTGACCCGCCGGACCTGCCCGGCCCGGCGGCGATATGGCCCTTTGGTGAGCCATACGAGGGCAAGCACAACCAGCGCCATCCAGCCCCAGAGCCAGAGCATGGATTGCATGGATAGTGCGGCACTCTGGGTGGTCAGGTGCTGGATGGACAGGGCCTGCGCGGCGGGACCGCTCACGGGCCAGTGCTCCAGCATGCTTTGCAAGGGCAAAGTGGGGGACTGCCAGGCCAGGTGCGCCCTGAAGGTGTCGCCATGACGCATCCACAGCGCTGAGAAAGCGCTGGACAGATAAGCGCCGCCGAGAATCCGCACAAAGTTCTGCAAGGTGGCCGCTGCGGGTAGGCGGCTCTGGGGCAGCCGCGAAAACATGATCAAGCTCAGGGGCACCAGATAAAACCCGATGGCGATGCCTTCGATCAAATGGCTGAGGAGCAGACTGCGCAGATTGCTGTGCAGGTTGAGCCGTGTGGTGAATCCATAAATGGCGACGAATCCAAAGCAGATGGTTGCCAGCCAACGCGGATTCACCCGGTGCGAGATGGGTCCCATCACCGCGATCAGTGGCACGCCGCCGAGGGCCATGGGCAGCAACACCACGCCCGCCCAGAAAGCTGAATAGTTGGCATGACTGATGAGTGCCGAGACAAAAAGACTGTTCCCGCCCAGCAGCAGTCCCCACCCGAAAACCAGCGCCGGCAGCGCCAGCACGTAATTCCGTCGCCGCAGGAGGCGGAGATCCAGGCAGGGGTGCGGTTGATCCCTTTCCCAGAGGAAAAAGGCCACGAGGAGCACGGCGCCCAGCGCGGTCAACCAGCGGATGGCGGGGGCATCCCACCAGTTCCAGTCTTCGCCCCGGTTGAGCACGATCTGGAAGGTGGCGCTCCATGCGGCGAGCAGCAACAGCCCGATCCAGTCGAAGGGTTGGCGCAGATGTTCCCCGGGATCGTCGCGTAACAGGGCGGAGACCATGCCCAGCGCCAGTAAACCCACGGGAAAGGTCAACACCGCCGCGGCCCGCCAGTCCCAGGTGTAGGCGATCCAGCCCGCCAGCGAGGGCCCGGCAAGCAGGGGCAGCACCAGATTGACGATGCTGAGATCGGCCGCCGTCTTTTGCCAGCGCAACGGCGCATAGCGGATCAGCAGTCGTCGGGTCAGGGGCGTCAGAAAACCCGCCGCCATGCCCTGCAGAAATCTGCCGCCCAGAAATAAGCCGAAATGGTCGCTGAAGACATCGGGCAGGGTGGCCACCATCAGCAGGGTGAGGGAGATCTGAAACATCCGCAGTTCACCGAAACGCTGATAGAGCCAAGTCGCGGGTACCACCGCGAGCGCCCAGGCCAGCAGGTAAAAAGTCAGCGACCAGATCGCGTGGTCGAGGCTGGTGCTGTAGGCGCCAGCGATGTACGGCAGCATCGGAATGGACCAGGCGAGGCTCCACGAGGCCAGCAGCAGGCCGCTGCTCAGGCCCAGCAACAGCAGTGCGCTATCTACCCTGGTAAATGCGGGGTCAGCGGCGGCGTCAGGAGAAACGGGGCGAACGGCCAAGCAGATACCCGGAGCGGCGAAGATACGATGCATCTTAGAGGACTGCCGTACCTGGGGCAAAATGCGTTTTCAGAGCGGGAGTGATGGCTTTTGTGCATCACCGGGAAGGCGCGAGGCGGCGAAAGTCGGCCGGCGGGTCTGCAGGCGCCCCGCGAAGGGACCATCCAACAGCACGGGGCCAAGTGGTGGCCGCCCAGTTGATATATATACATTATGTGCATATAAGTATGATAAATGAATAAGCTTTATTATGCTCCTGTTGTTGTCTGGATATGAGTAAATGACGTAATTTCAGTCGCTAACGCGAGACTTAGGGGGTTTTTTCCGTTGGTCACATTGGTAACGCCTCATAGATCACAGACCAACTATCTCATTAAATATAAAAATTACTTATAGAATTGGCAAAAATCGTAATTTTCAATTGACTGCAAAGTGTTTTATGTTTCGAGGCCGCTACAACAGATGGGTAATCAATGCATGGCTAGGTTTTTATCAGCAGTTCCTAATGGTGATTTGCGCGAAGTGGTGCGCCACTTTACGCCAAACTGGTTTGCCGCGAACATGGGGACAGGCATCCTGGCCCTGATGCTCGCCGATTTCCCATACCATTTTCCCGGTCAGCTCGTGGCTGCGCGAGGGCTCTGGTCGATCAATGTCATTTTTTTCTGCCTTTTCACCGTATTGTTTCTGGGGCGCGCCATTTTTTACCCGGCCGCCTTTCACCGGCTTTTTGAACATCCCGTGCAATCCCTGTTTATCGGGGCCATTCCCATGGGATTTGCCACGATTGTCAACGGCATCTTCCTGTTGTGGCCGCTATCGCCCGAAACCATCCTCATTGCCCACTATCTCTGGTGGGTAGACGTGGCCCTCTCGCTTTTTTCCGTGCTGGCAGTCCCTTATTACATGTTCACGACCCAGCATCATGCCATGGACCGCATGACCGCAGCATGGCTGCTGCCGGTGGTTCCGCCGGAGGTGGCGGCGGCAAGCGGCGGTATGCTGGCCGGGCATCTGAGCATTGGCGCGGCTGGCTGGGTGATTTATACCAGTTACGTGCTTTGGGCCATTTCCGTGCCCCTGGCCTTTGCCATACTGACGATCCTTTTCCTCCGTCTGACCCTGCACAAAATGCCGCACATCGACATGGCCGTATCCGCCTGGCTGCCTCTCGGTCCCCTGGGTACCGGTTCTCTGGCAATGCTGGTGCTGGGTCCCTCTGATCAATATGCCTTTGCTAACAGCTCCATGGCGGCAGTGGGTGCGTTGGGGGAGCCTATTGGGATCATCGCGGGCCTCGTACTGTGGGGTTTCGGGTTGTGGTGGATGGCGATTGCGATATTTTTCACCTTGCGTTATCTGAATGAGGGCCTGCCCTTCAACATGGGCTGGTGGGGTTTCACCTTCCCTCTGGGCGTCTTTACGGCGTCCACCTATGCCCTGGCGAGGGAAACGAGGTTCGTAGTGTTCGATCATATCGGTGCCGCTTTTACCATTCTCCTGGCCTTTTTCTGGGTGGTGGTGACCTGGCGGACCTTTGGCGGCATGTGGGTCGGGCGCCTGTTCCGTGACCCCTCCCTTTCGGAAGAAACCGCCATGTTGATCGACAGCAAAGAAGACGTGCAGCGACTGATTACAAAAGAGGACGTGATCAAGGATCTTAGGAGTTGAGTGGTGTTCTTGTTGGATCAACCTGAAAGGAGAATGGACATGAGCAACGAATCAAATCTGTTGAGCCGCAGAGAAGCAATGAAGCGTACGGTGCTGGGCGCGGGGGCAGTCGCCGTAGGTGCACTGGGGGCCAATGCCTCAGCCATGGCCGCCGGCATGAGCGGAAACCCCGCCAATCTGTTGCCCACCGGTGCCGGCACGCTGCAGGAATTGAGTAACCGGCTGGCCAAAGCGCCACGGCGGCGCGATTTCAAAACCGTTCCCATGATGTTGACCAGCCCGGACCAATGGGACAGCGAAGCATTGGATGAGCTACTGCACTACGCCGGCGGTCCCAAGCAGGTATGGGACAATACCGCGCTGACCAGCCCGTGGTTGAACCTGATGCGCAACAGCATGAATGTGCAGATCTGGTCGTTCAAGCATCCGGATTTCCTCGCCCTGTCCGCCACCCACGGTTCCGCGCATTTTGCCCTGTACGACAATTACATCTGGAACAAGTATCTCGCCACCCTCACCAAAGGCAAATGGAAGGCGAACGCCTGGTTGAAACAGCCCCCGGCATCGGCGACCAATCCGGCCGATTTTGAGGACCCCGAAGGCGTTTTCTCCCCCCACGATAACAGCATCATCGTGCTGCAGCGTCGTGGTGCCGTATTCCTGGCCTGCCACAACGAGGTGTGGGAACTCACCATGGGTTTACATTCCAAGGGCATCAACCCGGATCATCTGAGCCATGAAGAAATGGCTGCGGAATTCACCAACCACTTGATTCCGGGTGTAGTGCTCACCCCAGGTATCGTCGGTACCTTACCGGAGTTGCAGTTGGCGGGATATCAGTACGCCAAATAACCTTGCGCAAATGAGGGTAATGAGATGAAAAAAAGTAAAACGCTGCAGATCGCTACCGTAGCCGCAGTCGCATCCTTGCTGTTCTGCGGAGCCGTCGCCCAGGCCGCGGATATGGGATGGAACGGAAAGGCCGAGGCTCCCCGTTATCAGGAGCAGGTGTTTCCGCCCTGGCAACACGGCGGGAACAATCCCGCGATGCATGAGGGTCTGGAGTTCACCGTCCCGGAAGTCGATGATCTGGCGGATTTCCACGGCTCCATAGACAATCCGCAACTCACGATTTTTGTGGGCGGCAATTACTATTTCGCCATGGCTCCGCTGGTAAAAGCCTTTGAAAAGGAACACCCGGCTCTCCGGGGGAAGATCTACTACGAGACGTTGCCGCCCGGCATCCTGATCAAGCAGATGAAGCAGGGTGGCACCATCACCATCGGCAACATGACGTGGACCATCAAGCCCGATGTCTATGCCGCGGGGCTGAAGAAAGTGAACGCCTTCATCAAAGAAGGCTTGCTGCAGGGTCCTGCGGTGCCTTATGTCACCAATGATCTGACCATCATGATCCCGAAAGGCAACCCCGCCCACATTACCGGACTCCAGGATCTGGGCAAGCCCGGTGTGCGTTTATCCATGCCCAATCCCGCCTGGGAAGGCGTTGCCAGACAGATCAAAATGTCTCTGACCAAGGCTGGCGGCCCTGCGCTGGAGAAAATGGTGTACGACACCAAAGTCAAGAACGGGGAAACGATCCTCACCCATATCCATCATCGTCAGACGCCGCTCTTCCTGATGCAGGGTCTCGCTGATGCGGGGGTGACGTGGAAATCGGAAGCGATTTTCCAGGAACAGGCGGGGCACCCCATTGCCAACGTCGCGATCCCCGCGAAGGACAACACCACGGCGATCTACGCTTCAGCCATAGTCAAAGGTGCGGCACATCCCAAGTGGGCTAAGGACTGGGTGAATTTTTTGAAGTCACCCACCGCCTTGCAGATCTTTGAGCACTACGGTTTCAAGCCGTACACGGGCAAATAAGTAAAAAGGGAGGGAATTCCCTCCCTTTTTCAGGCACAACAGGAGAAACTTCATGGCAACGACCATGTCAAATACCACCCCGCAGGACACGCCGGATCGCAGTTGGCGTTTCGCCGCCATCGCCCTCCTTGCCGTACGCTTCGTCCAGGGATGGATCTACTGGGGCGGCGGAACCCGACGTTTTATCTACGGTCCGCAAAAGCTGGACGTACATGGCCACTGGATGGCCTACAAATTCCAGACGGCAATGCCCGGAGCCATACTGGGTACGGATCATCTGGTAGCGTTTTTATTGCATCATTTCACCCTGCTCTATGCCGGGGTGATCATTTTCAGCGCCGTTGAAATGATCGCAGGCTTTATGCTGATTGTCGGCTTGTATACCCGACTCGCAGCGGTAGCCACCCTCGGCTTGTCCTTCGTGCTGATGCTGCTGTTCGGTTGGCAGGG
This sequence comes from Acidithiobacillus sp., assembly GCA_027351205.1. GTDB lineage: Bacteria > Pseudomonadota > Gammaproteobacteria > Acidithiobacillales > Acidithiobacillaceae > Acidithiobacillus. Next base: position 9,224 of record DAIEIW010000160.1, on the reverse strand, counting down.
CGCCACCTGCATCGATGAATGGACCATGGCTGCGTCCAACTTTGCCATGGGCACCACGCTGTTTCTTGCGGGAAGCGGCGCGTATTCCGTGGACAACTGGCTCCTGTCGCGGAAACCGACGCTGGCCAAAAATGGTCTGTTCCGCTGGCTGGGGGGTGCCCTGCCTTTGCCTTTGAGCGATGGCGCCTTCAAGAAGCTCGCGTTGACATTGTTCTGGATTGCCGTGGCCTTTATCGTCGCCACTTACAGTTATTACCGTGGTTCGGTGTTCACGCCTTTTCACGGTGGCCCAGTGAGTCCGGCGAAGCATCACTGGAAGCTGGACGGGGCCACGCTGCAGAAGGACGGTGGCGTGACATTCCACGCCTATGTGGATTCCGGAGTGGCCGCGGAGCCGTCCAATGTGCTCGAGGCGGCGCTGATCGATACCAGCACCGGGAAGCCGGTGGAGAAATGGGCCAGTTCGACCCTCTCCACGTTGCCAAAAAGCGCCTTTTCCAACGATTTTGCCTACCAGCAGATTCACACCGGGAAGTTCGGTATTACCGGACCTGTCGGTGCGCAGGCCACCGTACGCCTGCCGTCAACGATGCCAAGCGGGGCAACCATCGGTCAGGGCTCTTACGTTCTCGAACTGACCTCCGTAAACGGCCACGTATGGAAAGCGCCAGTGCAGCATCCATAAGCATCATCTAGTCGGGTCAGGCAGTTGCCAGCCTCAAATTGTGGCATGGGCGTCGGTTCATCCATGCCATTTTCCGGAAATTCAACAGGAGAATAAAATGTTCAAGCGCCTAGCAAACGCCGCAATTCCATTTGCCTTCGTCGGCATGTTGTTCGGGCTGTCGGTATCTGTGGCCTCCGCTGACGACAGTAGTAACAAGGCCGTGCAACAAGAGTTGAATGCACGCATGGAGAAATTCTTTGCGGATCAGAAACCCTTTCCCTACGGCACCTATCAGTATACGGACCGTAGCTTGTTATTGGCGATCAGCAAGGATCCCAGCAAATATGCCTTGATCGATATCCGGACGCCAACCTATCACGATTTTTTCTGCGGGGTGCATTCCAACAAGCACGTCTGCACCGGACGGGGCTGGCAACGTATTTACGGCTATGCACAGGGCCATGTGCCAGGTGCTCAGAATATTCCGTATCTGAACCTTCCTGCGGCCATCAAGGGTAACACCATTCCCAAAAACAAGACCGTTATCGTCATGTGTCCCACGGGCCAGTTATCCAACCAGACGGCCGGAGTATTGCGCATGCTCGGTTACGACGCCTACGCCTTGCGTGGCGGTGTCAATGGCTGGAAAAAGGCAGGGTATCCCATTGTCATCGGTAAAGAGCCGGGCACCATGGCGCAGGCGTGTCATCCCTGGCAGACGTGCTGGCGGCAGTTCCAGTATGACAACCCGCAGGCGCATTGACGGGTTTGGAAGCAGGCTTCCGGGGGCCGGACGTGCCCCCGCCGGTGCGAGTCAGGTCCTATGTCCCATGTAATCAAAGAAGCAACTTGTCAGCAGGCGCTTGCGGCCCTGGGCGATCGCGATTCCGTCGTAATTGATGTGCGATGCCAGGAGGAATATGCGTTATACGGGCAAATCGCGGGGGCGCATCTCATCCCGTGGAAGCTGATTCGTGATGACGCACTGGTGGATAATCAGCATTTTCACCGCGAACTGGAAAACGCCGTGAGCAACTGCAAGGGCATGGGCGCTTTCAAGCTATACTTCATCTGCGGCAGCGGAAACCGTTCCTGTGACGCCGCAGAATGTGCCCTGGACATGCTGGGAGACGACGGTTACGAGGTATATAACGTCGTCGGAGGTATAGAGGAGTGGGTCTGCAGCGGCCTGCCGACATCACCTGCCGCCCTCTCGGCGTAGGCTTGCAAACCCCGTATTTTGTCCTTTTCCTCACTTCTGCTGTAATGCCCGCAAAATCTCGTCCATCGGCTCCTGCCCGGAAACGACGCCCTGGTATTTGTCGATCACCCGCCCTTCCCTGTCGATGATTACCTGCGTGGGTGTAACCATGATTCCGCCCACCGCACGGGTGAGGGTGCCACTTTGATCCACAGATAAGGGATAAGTCACGTGGGCCATGGCCGCGGCGGCGAGACTTCTGGACCTGGACGATCCCGGCGTGGCGATGCCTACCACCACCAGGCCCTGCGCGCGGTAGGTCTGATAAAGTCGTTCCAGATCGGGCAGTTCATGGATACAGGGCGGGCAGTCGGGAGACCAGAAATTCAATACCACGACCTTGCCCCGCAGCGCCGTTACATCCAGGGTTTTGCCACCCACCAGCGGAATGGATGTCGTTACCACATCGGATTTATGAAGCATGGGCTTAATAAGGCTGATCCACAGCAGGAATGCGCCGATCATCGCGATAATGACGACTTTGACCATAGGCCAAACAGTTTTTGACATGATGGATGTGATCCCTCAAAAATAGCCCCCACCTTACGCGGCGCGGGGGCCGTCCGGATAGCCGGGAGATGTCAGCGTTGCAGGGGTATGGTCCAGACGCTGCCATTTACCGAATTCAGCTTGAGCGTATAAGTACCCATCGGCAGCTTCAGATCGCTCGTCGCCGGGGGCAGGGTAATGGTAGCCTTGGAACCCACCGGGCCGGTTATCCCGTATGTACCGATATGAATTTTTTGATAATCATAGTCGTTTTTCAAGGCCGTTTTGGGCAAGGCGGCAAGCTTCGCGCTATCCCATTCCTCGACCACACTGCCATTCCGGGTGTCGACGAGTGTCACATGCAGCACGTTGGATGGTGCTTCGGGGGTGCCCGCGTCCACATAGGCATGGAAGGTCACTGTGCCGTCCCCTTGCAGGCGGCCGTTAGAAAGGGACCAATGATGTTTGGAGGGGCTCACGGGGCCGCCATGGAAAGGGGTGACCACCGAGCCGCGATAGTAGCTGTAGGTGCCGACGATGAAAGCGACGGCGATCCAGAACAGCGCCAGCGCGAATTTCTTGTAGGCCTCATCGCTCAGGGGCAACGGCAAACTGCCGCCCATCCAGCGAAACCACCCTTTTTGGGCCAGGCCGGGCTTTTTCGCGAGGAGCCAGTTGTCCAGGGAATAAGCGCCTCCGCCTACCAGCAAGAGCGTCACGCCCATGGCAAAATTTGATGCGGCCATGGTCCATTCGTCTATGCAGGTAGCCCCCTGCCAACCGAACAGGAGCATCAGCACGAAGGACAAGCCGATGGTGGTCAGGGCGGCGATGCGCGTCAGCAGACCCGTGATGAGCATGAAGCCCGCAAACAGTTCTACCAGGCTGAAGACGATGACCCCGGCATAGAGCAGAACGAAATGCTGCAGCAGGAAGGAGACGAGATGCTCCGTGCCCAGCAGGGCGCCCGGCATGGCCGTCTGAAACTTATAGGCCATCCAGTGCCCGCCACCCCACGCATCCAGCTTTTGCGGGCCGTAGATAAACCGTCTGGTGCCGCCGCCCCAGTAAATCCAACCCTGCACAAAACGCACGGCGAGCAGCCCTATCGCCGCCAGGCGCCATCCTCTATCCACTGAAAATGCACTGCCGCTTACGCTCGTTGCACTACCCATGATCTTTCTCCTGATGATCCGGGGGGCATGCCCCCCTAATGCGCGCGTGGATCACTTCCCCTGGGTATACGGCTGAAAGCCATACTCTTCGAAGATGTGCAGGGCCGTTGGCGACTTGAGGAAGTTTACCCACGCCTCTGCCCATTTGGGGTGAGGCGCGTCCTTGACCGCAGCAGCCGCATAGATGGCCTTGGTATTGAATTGGCCCGGAATCGCGACGTTGCCGATGGGATTGCCGATCTTTTCCTGGAAGATGGCTTCGGATTTCCAGGTTACTCCGGCAACGGCCCTTCCCTGCATCAGGAACATCGGACTCTGGCGGTGGTGAATTTCCGTCAGAATGGTTTCGCCGTTCTTTACCTTGGTGTCATACACCGCGGTGGCCAGTGCCGGTCCACCCGCCTTCGTGAGGCTCATCTTGATTTGCCGGGCGATGCCCTCCCATGCGGGATTGGGCATGACCAGCCGCACTCCGGGTTTGCCCAGATCCTGGAGTCCGGTGATGTGGGCCGGGTTGCCTTTGGGAACCATGATGGTGAGGTCGTTGGTGACATAAGGCACCGCCGGCCCCTGCAGCAGACCGTGCTGGACGTAATAGTCCACTTTCTGCAACCCCGCGGCGTATACGTCGGGCTTGACCGTCCAGGTCATGTTTCCCACCGTGATGGTATTGCCATGCTCCATCTGCCGGATCAGCAAGCCCGGCGGAATGGTCTCGTAATAGATCCTGCCTTTGATCTCCGGGTGCTCCTTCTCAAACGCGGCCACCAGCGGTGCCATGGCAAAAAAGTAGTTGCCCCCCACGAAGATGCTCAACTGCGGTTTGTCTATGCTACCGTGAAAATCCGGCAGGTTGTCGACTTCCGGGATGGTAAAATCCAGGCCTTTTGCGGTCGCCGGATTGTTGGCGCCATTTTGCCAGGGAGGGAACACCTGGCTCTTCGTGCCTTGGAACTCGCCCGAGGCACCCCAGCCGTCGTCCGCCGCCAAGGCGCAGGTACCAAAAACCATCAGGGAGGCGGCTGCCAGCAGTGGGGCCAGCCGTAGTGTGCTGCTTCTCGTCATCATATCGCTCCTCTTGATTACTATTTTGCGTACTGAAAGCCGGCCAACTGCAGTTCCGGCAAGGTACCTACCACCCCCGGCGTCAGGATGACACCGGGAATGAGATGGTTGGTAAACTCGGCCGCCATCTGTTCATGGCTGAGGCCATCGGGATTGATGCCCTTCTTGATCACGCCCTCGGTGATTTCCCAGATGCCGTTGTGGCAGCCCAGGAAAACGGCGCCGCGACGCTGCAACACCGTGACACTGTTGTCCCCCGGAGAGAACACTCCTTCGGGATTCTCAAAGCTGGCGGGGTCGGCCGCCGCCGCCGGTGGTTCTTTGATCCATTCATTGTCTTTCCATTTTCCGCCGGTCATCTGCGCCAAGTATTTGTTCCAGATGAAATCGTCGTACAGGGCCCAGTGGGCGCTGCCATGGGTTGCCGAAACGCAGAGGAAATCCGGATGCCTGAACGCCCAGACCTCCACATTCATGCTGTTGCGCATCAAGTTCAGCCACGGACTGGAAACGTCGGTATTATCCCAGATCTGTTTGGGGCCACCGGCGTAATGGATAATCTCCCGCAACGCCGCATCATCCCATTCATCGGGTTTGGTGAGGATCATGGGAACCGTTTTGAAGTCGCGCCGCCGCGGCGTTTTGGCCAGGCGTTCGCTGAGTTCCTTCAGGCTTCTGGCACCAGCGGGCAACAAGTTGCCGGGATTCCCGCTCAGGCCGGCCGCTACGGCGCTCGTTTGGGTACCCACGGCACCCACAGCCAAGGCTCCGGCGCCCCACAATGCATGTTTCATGGCGTCGCGACGATTCAGCAGATTTTGCTCGTTACTCATGGTTCTCTCCTTTTGGTGGGCCAAACTGCACGGTCTACTGTTTTTGCGCAGCATGAAGGGCGTCCAAAACGGATTCGTCGGTTTTCTCGCCCACCGCCCGCGCCGGGGCGTTATCCGTCAGCAATGCACCACGCTGGAGATAGTAGGCGGTGGTTTTGCCGTTTATCTGGACCAGCGACAGGGTGAGCGGACAGAGACTCGTGGCGGCGGGGTCGGTGCGCAGGTAGCCGACAATGGAGCTGGACTGGCATACGACCAACAGCCGCTCGGCCTGGATGTCCGGAGGAATCCGGGCGGCAAGCTGCGGGTTGCCCTTGTGAATGCGGGGGAGCACGTTCAGATTGTCCACTACCTTGAAGTGTCGCTCCGTCAGTTGCTGGCTGATTTTGACGGCGGCAATGTCCGCAGGCATGGCAAAAGATGTGCTGATTATGGCTGGCGCGGCGCTGGCCGTATCCATGGCCAGGCAGGCAAGAGCAGAGAGAAACAACAGTTTTTTCCACATGAATAGAGTCTCCGGAAATGGGCAAAACATCGGTTGGGAAAATGTTACTGGAATCTGTGCATCACCCCGATATAGGCGCGAGAGTCATCCACCTCCTGTGGCGAAAGGGCTTTCGTATGGCTGACATAGTCTACGCCGGACAAGAGATCCCAGCCCCGCCCGATCCCGTAATGGCCATGCACACCCAGTGTCAGATACGATCCGTTCCGCCAGGAGTACCGGTACCTGGAAACGGGCGCAAGTTCCAGGCCGCTCCGGGCGGCAAGGGCACCGGTGCCGTAACGCGGAAAGGCCAGGTGCAGCGGCCGCCTGGACACATAGGGGTTGCGGCTCACACCGGCTATGGGATGGGGCCTGCCGGGATGGTGACGCAGGAGGGCGATGGCTCTATGGCCCGGCCTCAGACGGATGCGGAGGGCACGTTTGGCCCGCCGGTGAGCGGGTTTCCGGTGCGCTGATTTTCTGGCGAGGAAGCGTTGCTTCTGTGGCGCGCGGGTCCAATCCGCCAGCGGATTTTCAGGGCATCCCGGAAAAATGCATAACCCGCCTGACAGCGGCGACGCCTGGGCGGCGCCGACGGCGGGCGGTACCGCCGCAGACGTTCCTGAATTCCCCTCGACGCTGGGCGCGGCGGGTCCGCCCGGTCGCTGCGTGCTGTCGGCCTTCATGGCCGCGTCAGCGCCGGCCGGTCCTATGGAGGTAAACATCGCGACGCCGCAGAGTGCGAATAACCGGAGGGCCAAATCATCACCCACTGTCCGCCGGCGTTTCCGCTCTTCGGAAACCCGTTTCTTACCGCGCATGAAGAAGACGGTTCGCCGTATCATCGCTCAACGGGCTTCCATCTCGTTGACCCCGACGATCCGGGGTGAGGGCGGGATAGGCACTGCCTGGCGTATCCGATAAAAATAACGACCGGTTGTCAGGAATGCCGCGAATACGACCACGGCGAACACCAGGCTGCTGACCGCCAGTTGCATTCCCCCGGAAATCACATGGCCAGAGGTGCATCCGCCGGCCATGCGCGCCCCGAAGAGGAGCAGGAAGCCGCCGACGAACGCCCAGAAAAAACGCTTGGCCGGCTTGGGACCGTGGTACCGCACCCACAACTCGGGCACGCTGGAGACGCGAAAGCTGCGGTGCAGCAGGGCAAACACCAGCCCGGCTAGAAACGCCCCGGTGAGAAACCATAATTCCCATGCGCCCGGCGCCGCTATGGCGGTCCGGTAGGATTCCGCGCCCAGGTCGGTAAGGGCCATCGCCGCATAAGGAAAGGCCGTGGATGCGCCCATGGGGTGACCGGCGACAAAAGGCAGGGCGAGCACGCAGTTGAGCAACGCCAGACCCACGGCGGCGTGCAGCCAGCGCCAGTCATGATGCTGCAATTTCTGTAAATACAAGGCGATCCCCATGAACAGGAGCGCCACGGCACTGGTGGCACTCCAGAACAGGGTGTCGTCGGGCAACAGACCGCGGACAGACAGGGCGCCCAGGTTCGGGCCGAGAAGGGGGTTTATGGAAGGGTAGACCACGGCAAAAACCAGGGCGCCGCACAAACCGCCGATGATGCCGACCAGGGCATCGAGATTGCCCTGGCCCAGGGATATGGCGACGGTGCCGGGACAATAGCCGAGCACGGCCATGCCCACGCCGAAGAGCAGTCCGCCCACGACCACGCCGACGAGGATCAGGGGTTTGACGTGGTAGTCCGCCCATCCCAGGAGGATCTCGGACTGCAACAAAAGCATCCCTAGCCCGATGGTGAAGGCCATGGTTTTGGCGACGGCGAGATTTTGCAGCACCGCCATGCCCGCTATGGTATTAAATCGGTTCAGGCGCGCATATTGCAGAATCGCCCCGAACATGAAACCCCAAACGATGGTCTCCATACGCTCCTCCATCTTGTAACGGGCATAGGGGGAAACCCCACCTTGCCACTTTCTTTATATCCATCAAAATAGCCCATTGTTCAGCTCTGGCAAATATAATTAATCTATGGGCTGATCAGCGACTATGGGGCGCTGGACGATGTGCGGGGACGGGCAGGCATTCCGGAGGATCAACAGACGTCATGGTCGCCGATCAGGACATGCGGACGTGTACCAGACCGGGAAACAAGGCGGCCAGACCGTTGGCGATGAAGGTCACGGCAATGGCGGCGAGCACCAGTCCGAAGATACGGGTAGAGATATTGATGCCTGCTACCCCCAGCCGACGTGACAGGGGCTGCGCCAGGCGTAGCGCCCCATAGGCCACCCCGGCAATCAGCAATATATCGACGATCAACAGGCCGCTGGCCAGCCACGACGCATTTTTGTGATGGGCGATGATGACGGTGACCATGGTGCCCGGCCCTGCCAGTAGCGGGATGGCGAGCGGTACCACGGCAACGTCCTCTTTCTGCATACCCTCGGCAGCCTCCTCCGGGGTGTGGACATAGCGGCTGGACTTGGCCTGCAACATGTTAAAAGCCAGCATCATCAGCACCATGCCGCCCGCCACCTGAAAGGCGGCGATGCTGATCCCGAAAAATTGGAGAATATATTCTCCAAGAAACGCCGAGGTGAGCAGAACAATGGCTACGGCACGGGATGCCAGCTTCGCCGTAGCGATCTGCTGTTGCGTATCTTCGTCGCTGGTCAGGGCAATGAAAATCGGAATGGCGCCAATGGGGTTGAGAATGGCGAGCAGCGCGATGAGTGTCTGCAAGGCGCTGTGCAGTTCAGTGCCGACGGGCATCCGCGCCTCCCTTACCGGGTCTGTTCCGATGCAAGGCCCTTGAAAATTGCGGCGTGAAGACGTATTTAATAGGCATCTTTGAAGTTACAACCCAATACGGAGTCGATACGATGCCAACTTACGAGTATGTATGCAAGGACTGTGGACACCATCTGAGCGCCGAGCAGCGCATGAGTGATCCCCGTCTGACCGACTGCCCCCACTGCGGGAAGCCGGGGCTGGAGCGGCAACTCAGCGCCGGGGGCTTCGCCCTGAAGGGTTCCGGCTGGTACCAGACCGATTTCAAGGGCGGCTGCAGCAAGGCCGGCGAGAGCAAGCCGGAAGCCACCGCTGCGCCCTCCTGTCCCGCCGGGGGCTGCGCCTGTCATTGACGTAGCGCGCGCGGCAAGGCTAGATTGTGCGCGGGCCTCCCGGTCGGGTGGCCCTTTTCTTGTTGACTCATACGGGACGCAGCATGCGGACACACTATTGTAACGGCATTCACGAAGGC
>DAIEIW010000106.1:0-4961 GCA_027351205.1 Acidithiobacillus sp. | reverse complement strand
GACGCGATGGTTCACGATTTCACACTGGTCTATGCACTGGACTCGGGCATGGGGTCGCAGGAGGATGTCCTTCGCCAGTTGGCGGACAGCGACTGCGCCGATGCCACGGTCGGCTGGGGGCGGCCGGGTCATGTCGGCTTGGCTTTCAGCAGGGAGGCGAGCGACCGCGATGCTGCGGTCACGCTTGCCACGGCTCAGATGGCACAAGCGCTGCCTGGAGCGGTGCTGGTCCGGGTGGATGCGGGGTAGTCGCCGTAGGTGCTGGATAGAAGTGTCATCGAACAGGGCGGTGCCGGCGCAGTCTCACGTCCGGGCCGGCCGATGCGTCGGTGTTCGCTGATCGAGAGACTTGCTTGCGGTCTTCGATCCAGGCTTGGACCTCTTCCAGATCCCAGACGACGCAGCGGGGCGTGAGTCGGAACCGCCTGGGGAACTCGCCGCGCTGCTCCATTTCGTAGACTGTTGTCTCGGCCAGGGGGACGATCTGGTGCAGCTCGTGCCGGCGGATGGTGCGACGAAAGGGCAGGGGACTGCGCTTCGGAAACTGCGGCAGTGTCTCGTAGGCTTCCGTGCCCGGCAAGGGGAGAGATTGGTCGGCGTCAATGCCGACGGCGTTGGATGCTTGCGCTAGCTGTTCCACCTCGGACTCCATGAATTTGCTGCATGGAGTGTTAACGATCACGAAGAAGCGCATTAATTTGGGACAGGTACGCGGAACGTCCACCGGGGATGGGGGGTGTAGCTGTCACGGGGTTGGATGGAAGACGGGCAGGCCATGGAAGCCTGCCCGCGCAAGGGGACGGGGCGGTGGTTAGAGGTGGGAAGCTATTTGGAGCGGCGTGAGATCCAGGGGTGGTGGTCGTCGCCGGGCTGGGGCTGCTCCGCTTGGAAGAGCGCGCGGCGGGCGTCGTGGTAACGCTTCAGATGGACGTAATAGCGGCTTTCACAGATGAAGGACAGCTCCCGCATGACCTCGCAGAGGATGTAGGCGGCTTCGTCCGGGATTCCGGTCGGGAACAGGGTTTCGATGGTGCAGTCGGTGTCGATGTCCATGGGTGAACTCCCGTCGTGGGTTGGGGGGTGGGCGCGCTTAGCGCGGGGCGAAGCCCGAGGAGGCCAAGACCTCGCGCAGACGCTCTGCGACGGCTTGCATGCCGTAGGCCTCGTCATCGTCGACGGCAAGGCTTCGATAGTGGGCTAAGCCCGCGCGTTTCAGGAATTGCGCGAAGGATCGCACCTCGTTTTCGGTCGCCTCGATGCGCAGGATAAGACTGCCCGCCGGCATCCGCGTCATGGGGCTTTCTTCGCCTTGCGCCGCAGGGCTTTCTTCTCCGCGGTCTCTCTGGCCTCTTTGACGCGGTAGGACTCACCATCGATGTGGATGATCTCGGCATGATGGGTGATGCGATCGACCATGGAGACGACACAGGCGGCATTGGGGAAGACCTCCGGCCAGCTGGAGAACGACTTGTTCGTCGTCAGCAGGATGCTCTTGGTTTCATAGCGGCGGTTGATCAGCTCAAAGAGCAGATCCGCATGACGATTGCCATAGGACAAATAACCGACCTCGTCAATGCAGAGCAGGCTTGGCGCGCCATAATGGCGCAGCCTGCGCCGCAGCGCCGAATCGCTGTCGAGGGCGGACAGCTCGGCTAGCATCTCGCCTGCGCTCACGAAGCGGACGGTATGCCCATGAACGAGGGCCTGATGGGCGATGTTGCGCGCGAGCATGGTCTTGCCCACCCCGTTGGGCCCGATCAGCACGACGTTCATGGCCTCCTTGAGGAACTCGAGGGTCATGAGCTCCTCGATCGCGCCCCTGTCGCATTTTTTAGGGAAGTCCCAGTCGAAGTCGCACAGCGGCTTGAAGCGCCCGATCCGGGCGGCGGCAAGGCGCCGCAGCAGGCTGCGCTGGGCGCGCTCGGCCTCCTCCCATTCGATGAGCGATGCGACCCAGGATTCGACGCCTCTGTCGGTCCAGTGGCTCACGAGGCCGTGCAGCCCAAGGGCTTGGGCGCGCGCTTTCAAGGAATCCGGATCATTCATGATCATCCTCCCCGCGGGCGGACCGCAGTTCATCGTAGGCCTTAAGGTCGGCCGATCGCACGGCGACGTCGTGCGCGCGGATGTGATGGGGCATCAGGACCACGGGCAGGGGCCGTGCCTGTTCCTCGCGGCGGCGCTCCAGGGCCAGGCGCACCGCGTTGGGGTGGGGCACGCCCCGCTTCAACGCCTCGGCGGTGGCCGCCTCGAGCTCGGTTGCGCCATAGCGGTCGAGGTAGCCAAGAAGCTGCGAGACGATGCCCCCAAGGCCGTCACCGCGCTCGGCGGCCTGGACGAGCAGTTGATGGGTGGAGGGCGCGGCGTGGGTGAGCCGGTCGGCGCCGGCTGCGGCGCGGGCCTTGCGCTTTTCCTGCACCAGGGCCTCGATGTGCGCCGGCGCTTCGATTTGCCGGCCCTTGTCGTAGGAGCGCGGGTGAGCCGCCAGCACGCAAGAGCCCTCGACGATGCGAAGGTGCTCGGGTTCCGCCAGCACGGTGAGGGTGCGTCCGACATGGGTGTGGGGAATGCTGTAGTCGTTGCCGTCGAAACGCACATAGGGCGTCTTGCCGGCCCTCACCTCCACGCGCTCCCTGACGGGATAGGGGTTGTCGGGCAGCGCAAGGAGGCTTGCACGCTCCCGCGCAAAGGCCTCACCCACGGTCATGGCCGGATCTTCCACCCAGCGCCGCTCGCAGGCCAAGCCATTGCACCAGGCCTCGGCCTGCCGGTTCAGATCGTCCAGATCCGTGAAGGCGCGCGCGGCAAAGAACGAATCGCGTATGTACCGGATGGCGCGCTCGACGCGCCCTTTTTGATTTCCTCTTCCAGGGTCGCAGGGGCGCGGCTCGAAGTGGTAATGCCTGGCAAGCTCGATGATGGCGGGATTGAAGCGGATGATGTCCCCGTGGCGCTCGAGTACGGCTGAGCGGAGGTTGTCGTATTGAACGATCCGGGGACATCCGCCCCATCGGGCGAAGGCGCCGAGATGGCCGCGCTGGAAGTTCTCCATGCGCATATCGAGGAAGAAGCGCAGATAGATGTCCCGGCTGTGGGCCAGCACCATGACAAAGCCCGACAGCGGCCGTCTGGCCCGGCCGATCATGAGGTGCCCGAAGCTCCCCCAGTCACATTGGGCACATTCTCCCGGCAGCATCCGCAACCGCAGGTAGGCCTCCATCCGGCGCGCCGGACGATGGCGCCTGATCACGCGACGGAAGTGGCTTTGCGAACCGACAAACCCCCGTTTGCGCACCATCTCGTACAGGCGCGTCGCCCTCAGCGTCGGGTATTCCTCCAGCGTCTTCAACACAAAGGGCAGATACGGATCGATCATCTGCGCGCGCAAGGGGCGGGATGCCATCCCATCGTCTCGCAGGCCCAGCACGCGCCTTACGACCGAGTGATGAATATGCAATTGGCGGGCGATGGTCCCCACTTTCCAGTGCTCGGCATGGAAATAGCGCAGGATCATCGCCTCCGTTTCGGATGAAATCATTCCTGTTGTTTCCCGTTGGGTGGATGAAAGCGGTCGGCCGTCCGCCCGCCCCGGCGATTCTTCAAAAACCCGAGGCGCACGAAGGCCGACACGGCCCGCTTGCACCACGCGCAATGCCCGCCTACCACCGGCAAGGACAGATCGGTTGTGCGTGATGGCTGGCCTTCGCTCAGTAAAGCGCTCTCACGGGCACAAGAAGAACCCTGATGCGTCACTTTATTTTGTCGGGCCCGATAGCGGCGCTGGCGGTTCGCGTGATGGTGGCGGCCACGGCGGCTTAGCTGATACCGGCGGCCCGCCTCTCTTTGTTTCCTGCGGCGGGCCGTGTGCGAGCAGCGGCGGCTGCAATAGCGCTGGCCCCGGTCGCAAAGGCTGCAGACCGTGGCCAGGCCACGGCATTGGGCGCACACGAAGAATCGGGCAATAAGCTCCAACGGGGGCTCTCGAAAAACTAGAGAGCGCTGGACACTTTTGCCAAAAAAATGGCACACTTCCCCTGCTCTTGAAGCCAAGGGGGGCGCGGTCCCGGGTTCTCACCGCCAAGTTCGAATCGGGGCTGCGCCTGCTCTCTTAGATAGCGGTCTTTTTACCGCACCTCTACCCGCCTGTCACACCCCGGAACGTATGCGTCCAGCCAAGACCCGCCCGTTTTGACATCGGCTCTTTGGCGGCCCAGGGTCGTCGTCTTGCACCGCAAACAATGGCTTTCGTCATCGAGAGGGCTTATCGCGAGGGAATTACGGATTCCGAGGTTCTTTGCGCGTGCATGATCCAGAAAGACGCGGATCTTGGTGATCGTTCACAGGGGTCAAACAAGCTTCACGAAGTCGCGGGCAGCGACATTTATCGCACGGTAGAGCGGCAAATGGGCTGCGCTAGCCGTGGGGCAAATATTTCCATTAAGCCACTTGCCCGTGAAGCGGAATAACTTCCGCCTCAGTCTTCAGTTTGGCGAGATAGTCCGCCCATTGCTGCATCATGGTCCTACGCTCGGCCAGGAATTGCGTCCGGTTGTAGGCGCTCCCCAGGGCATCCGGAACGCGGTGCGCTAATTGATGCTCGATCACTTCGGGGCGTGCCCCCAAAACTTCGTGCAGGATTGTGCGGGCCATGGCACGGAACCCATGCCCGGTAATAGAATGGCTCCGCCGGTTACGCCCGCCTCGAACAACGGTCGAAGCGTCTCGCCGTAACACGCATAACGGGCCAAGGCGAGGTTGATCAAGGGTTCATCTCGGCGCGCAAGGGCCGCCTCGGTCTCTTTATCCATGAGATAGTCTTGCGTCTTGGCAGATCGATTCCTCAAAAGATCCACCACGACCGTTGGCGGTGACGCCAAAAGCTCCGCTTCATGGATGATCGTCTGATAGGACCGCATATTCCTCCCTGTATTCTTTTTTGGTCGCCGGTGTGGCAGCTTACC
>DAIEIW010000087.1:0-11881 GCA_027351205.1 Acidithiobacillus sp. | reverse complement strand
CACCCTATGTGGTTTCCGGTCCTTCGGAACCGTTTTACCACACCTTGCTTTTGATGAACCGTGCCTAGATCGTTACGCCACTTATCTGAAAAGGAGTAGTACGTTATGTCCGATCAGCAATCCCTTAGTGTTGAACAGATTCTAGCCGGTATGCGGCAGGGCATGGGCCGTGTGCCTGATGCCATTGAAAAATCCGTCACGGCAGATCCTGCACTCATCTATGAGCATATGCGCTCCCGCGCGTTTTCCATGCCTCAAGAGGGTGCTCTGGATGACGAAACCCGCACCCTGATTTATCTGGCAGCAGCCCTCGCCGGGTCCAGCCACGCCTGTGTGCAGGCCATGGCTGACAAAATCGTGCAACAGGGTATTCCTGCTGCCAAGGTGGTGGAAGCCATCCGTATCGCCCGTTTCGCCATGGCTACCAAAGTTATCGGCGACGCCGAGGCGGTGTTTGAAGCGTTGAACAAATCTGAAAAGATAACGTAAAGTCAGCAACCTGAGTATGGCGTCAAAGAATTACAGATCGACTTTCCAGCGACCTTCGACAGGAACCGAGAGCGATATCGTCTGGAAGACCGTGCTATTCCGTTTGGCTAGATCTAACAGATGATCCAATTGCTCCGGGGAAGCATCACTTTTCAGGTGCAACACATAGCGGATATCCGTCAGGACAGGGGGACGATCTTGCCGCGTGGCTTCCAGCTCTATCCTGGCCCCGGCCAGCAAAATATGAGAGGCCTCCGCCACGAAGCTGATGGCGGTCAGCAGGCAAGCCCCCATGGCGGAAAGAAGGGTTTCAACTGGGTTAAAACCCGCTGTAGGATCCGCCCGCTTGGCGCCAAGCGGGATATCAAACCCTCTTACGCTTGCGGTAACGTGCATGGAGTCGGTGCGTTCAACACGAACCTGATAAGTTTGTTGTGACATACTTTTCTTTCCACTATTGCTGTTATGAGAAATAGAATATCTGTGGCGAGTTAGAATCATCCTTGTACATCAATATAACCCACAATATCAACAAGATTTGCGCTATAGAATAATCCACAGATGCAAAATAGCAGCAGCTAGAAACATCATCAAACCGGACGACCGCTTTCTGTACCGGCCATTCAACAGAAAATCTATACCGGTAGCCTTTGGCAGAAGGGATACACAGGTCGCGGAAGCATTCTCACTACCAGTCTGCTTCTGCAGGTCCACTCACCGAGTTCCAACCCAACGCGAGTCCAGATTATTCAAGTTTTTGACCTGGAAGTCCATGGGCTTTCGACCTGCTTATGCATATAGCCATTTTAACGCCGACCAAGTTTAAGCATATGTTGGCAAAACTTGCTGTAAACCAAAAGCAAGGAATAAAGCCAACTTATGGTTAATTTGACACCACCGAATATCGATAGGTCATTGTTTTGTTGGTGGGCCCGCACGGACTCGAACCGTGGACCAAGGGATTATGAGTCCCCTGCTCTAACCAACTGAGCTACAGGCCCTGAAGAAAGGCGTGGAATGCACTGACCCCACGCCTCATGCCGCTAAAAAAACATCCGTCACGACGGAATCGTCACTTCACCGTCCACAAAACTGCGCAGACGCTCCGATCGAGAGGGATGACGCAGTTTGCGCAGCGCCTTGGCTTCAATCTGGCGGATACGCTCACGAGTAACATCAAACTGCTTGCCGACCTCCTCCAGCGTGTGGTCGGTATTCATCCCGATGCCAAAGCGCATACGCAATACCTTGGCTTCCCGCGCTGTCAGGCCATTATCGAGCAACTCCTCGACCACTTCGCGAATGGCCGCGTTAACGGCGGAATCCGCTGGCGCAGTCACATTCCGGTCTTCGATGAAGTCGCCCAGGTGCGAATCTTCATCGTCACCAATGGGCGTCTCCATGGAGATAGGCTCCTTGGCAATTTTCAGCACCTTGCGGATTTTATCCTCAGGCATTTCCATCCGTTCCGCCAACTCTTCAGGCGATGGTTCACGCCCCATTTCCTGGAGCATCTGCCGACTGATTCGGTTGAGTTTGTTTATGGTTTCGATCATATGTACCGGAATACGAATGGTCCGCGCCTGATCCGCAATACTCCGGGTAATGGCCTGGCGTATCCACCAAGTCGCATAAGTAGAGAATTTGTAGCCACGTCGGTATTCGAACTTATCCACTGCCTTCATCAGGCCGATATTTCCTTCCTGAATCAGATCCAGGAACTGCAGGCCACGATTGGTATACTTCTTGGCGATGGAGATCACCAAACGCAGGTTGGCCTCCACCATTTCCTTCTTGGCACGCCGCGCCTTGGCCTCACCAATGGACATCAGGCGGCTGGCCTCTTTGATCTCGACAATCGGCAAACCGGCGCGCTTCTCAATATTCGCCAAGCGTTTCATGATCGCCACGATATCATCACGAAACTCAACCAAACGGGTACTATAGGCATGGCCAGCCGCGATTTGCTGATCAATCCAGCCGATATCGCCCTCATGACCGGGATAACTGCGTACAAAGTCTTTGCGCGGGAAGCGCGCACGTTCAATGCAAAGTTCCATCAACTCCCGTTCGCACTGACGCACCTCTTCCGTCAACCCGCGCAGGGCATCGGTCATGACGTCAATCTGACGACTGTTGAGTTTGATTTCCAGGAAACGTTCGGCGAGATCCCGGCGCTGCTGCTGATAACTTTCACCATGCATCTCACCATCGGCATGGCTGGCCAGTAGCGCGGCATACGCAGCACGGATGACCGCAAAACGTTCCAGTGCATCTTCGAGCTGTGGTCCCTTGTCTACGACTTCGATATCACCGTCTTCGGATTCTTCCTCATCCTCATCGACGTCCAGATCGTCGCCTTCCACCAGCACGGTTTCTTCCGTCTCACTGACGGTTTCTGCATCCAGCGCGCTAAGATCAATAAAGGCGTCGACCACTTCATCCAGGCGCGTTTCGCCGCGCTCCACTCGAGCCGCAGCGTCCAGAAGAAGAGAGATGGTCGTCGGGCAGGTCGATACAGCGCGCAATACCTGCATCAGGCCATCTTCGATACGCCGGGCAATTTCGATTTCGCCTTCACGCGTGAGTAGTTCCACGCTGCCCATCTCACGCATGTACATGCGCACCGGATCACTGGTTCGCCCGATATCCGCCTCGACCACGGCCAGGGCTTCTTCTGCCGCTTCTTCCGCTTCCTGAGCGGCGACTACGGTGCCACCCTCCCCATCCATCAGCAGGGTATCGTCGTCCGGAGCCTCCTCAAAGACTTCAATACCCATGTCATTGATCATGGAGATGACATTTTCCATCTGCTCGGGGTCGAAAACCTCTTCCGGCAAATGATCATTGATCTCGCGATAGGTCAGGTAGCCTTGCTCTTTACCACGCGCAATAAGCCGCTTCAGCTCAGACCGCTGAGATTCATTATCCACTACACTCTCACCGTCTCTCATAACCAACCTGCACTCGCGGAAAGCCGCACATTATATAGGAAAAACCATACGCCTGGAAAGGTGCACCGTCACAGAACTGCACCCTCAGCCCATTTTTTTATTTCATCCCGATCAAACGCCGTTGCGCCTGTCGCGCCGGGACAAACGCACCACTTCAGCCCTCTCCTGCTCAGAGAGCGCACTCAACCCCCCCTGATCTGCGGCCCGGCTGATAAAGTGACTGCGCGCCGCAGCAAGGCGCTGGTTCACTCGCGCCACACAACCGGAAATTTCAAGCCGCATCAGCACCTGTTCTTCCTCTTCGCCAGAGTCGCTCATTACTAGGGCGTAGCATGCCTCCGCATGTTTCAGTACCGACAGTTTTGCGAATAGTTCGTGAGAGCTTAGATGGGTCATGTTAGCCAAAATATCAAGGGCCTCTGCCAGAATTTCAGCCATGGGATCACGGTCGAAGAGGAAAGGCAGCAAATCGCGGTCCAACGCCTGCCAGGCAGGGTCTTCAGGAAAATTCAGCAATAATCGCAAAGCCGTTTTAAAAAGGGATCGCCCTCCGGCAGCGGAGAATGTCGCTTTACGCGGTGTGCGCGATGGCGCGCGCCGGGCGACGGGCGCCAATCCGCAAAGCATCTGCACCCGTTGTTCATAAACCTCCCGCAGGACCGGATCGCTCACCTGTTTCAGAAAATTGCGCGCTGCATGCAGAAAAAGTGCCTTCTCATCTTCTGCGGCGAGGTTGTGCCTACGTTGCAACTCCTCCAGAAAAAAATCGATGGCTGGACGCGCGGTTGGGAGCATTGATTCAAACACCGCGCCTCCCTGTTCACGCACCAGCGAGTCCGGGTCCTGGCCATCTGGCAGGAACAGCAACCGTAGTAGACGCCCCGCGCGCAGATGCTCCGGCGCTGTCTGCACGGCCCGCCAGGCCGCATTACGTCCGGCAGTATCGCCATCGAAACAGAGCAGCACCTCGGGCGCTGCCCGGAAGAGCATTTCCATCTGGCTGTCCCCCAAGGCCGTCCCACTCGCCGCGACGGCGTAGTCGATGCCAGCCTGATGCAGGGTAATGACATCCAGATACCCTTCCACCAGCAGCACCCGCCCTGCTCGGCGCACCGCCTCCCTGGCCTGGTGCAGACCATAGAGCACCCGCCCTTTGTGGTAGAGCGCACTTTCCGGCGAGTTGAGGTATTTGGGTTCATGACCATCGAGACTACGGCCCCCCAGTCCCACCGCTTGCCCTCGTCCGTCGCGGATCGGAAAAATCACCCGCCCGCGAAAACGGTCGTAGACCGATCCATCTTCACGGCCGCTCACCAGTCCTGCGCCCAGCAACTGCTGGCGCAACGACGGATCCTTGCCCAGTTTCTGGCTCAGAAACCCGGCCGCAGGCGGTGCGTACCCCAGTTCGAAGCGCCCAATGATCTCATCGCCCAACCCCCTCCCACGCAGATACTCCTGCGCAGGTAGGTGCTCTGCGAGGGCAGATCGGTAAACGCCAATGGCTTTTTCGAGAATCGCCCGCAGCGGCCGAAGACTTTCCTGCTCTCCGGCAGGGCCGTCTTCCGGCAGGGCGACACCGAATTCGTCGGCGAGTGTCTTCACCGCCTCCGGAAAAGACAGCCGATCATGGGCCATCAAGAATCCGATGGCATTCCCATGAGCGTGACAGCCAAAGCAGTAATAAATCTGTTTGTCGGCACTGACCGAGAAAGACGGGCTCTTTTCCTGATGAAAGGGGCAGCAGGCCCAGAAATCCCGGCCTTTTTTCTTCAGCGGTACGCGGCTATCGATGAGGCGCACCAGATCGCTGTGCTCCAGCAGGGCATCAATGAATGCGGGAGAAAAATTGGCCATGGCTCAGCGTAACTCCAACTCGCTGACGCCGCCACCGCCATGCTCTGGCCGCGCCATACGCCATTGACTGACCCGAGGGTCTTGCCCCGCAAACTCGCGCACCATTTCCGCAAGCACCCCGTTGCCCTTACCATGCAGAATCTCGACCTGTCGACGACCGGCGGCTACGGCGCCATCCACATGACGACGCAGCGCCGCCAGGGCGTCTTCCCGAAGCTGTCCGCGCAAATCCAAACGCCAAGGATGATCCTCGGGGGTAGCATACTGGGTGCTGCCTTTTTCTTTTGGGACCTGCAGCGTGGCGTCCACGGCAAATTGTGCGGCGGGCACCCACAACTGCTTGCCCCGTAATTGAATCTGCACCCTGTGTTGTGCGGGGTCCGCACGCAGCACTTGGGTCACCTGCCGGAGCGGCAGAAACAGACCCCTGGCCCCCACGGCAGGCAGGCTGCCCACTCGCTGCTCCTCCGCCAGAAAGGGGACTTCCAGGCGTTGCAAAGCCGCCGTTACCGCCTGGGTATCCCTCCCGGACTTGAGCGCTGCAATGGCTTGCCGCACCTGCTGGCGCGCCGTTGCCAGTATATCTTCCCATTCGGCGCGGGCCGCGGCGGCGGCTTTGTCGCGCTCCTGTCTCGCTGCCCCCAGTTCGCGTTCCAGGCGGCGGGCCACCCTGGTGGCTTCGTCACGCGCCAGTACGGCCTCATCCATAGCCTGCCGGGCAGCCTGCAATAGAGTTCCCCGTTGTGCCTCCCAACGTTCCCAGTCCTCCCGGTCATCGGCATAGAGTGCCTCGGCGCGGTTCATCAGCGGTGCAGGCATCCCCACGCGCCGGGCAATGACCAGGCCCTGGCTTGCGCCACCCACACCCCATAGCAGACGGTAGGTGGGTTTCAAAGACTCTGCATCAAAGCCCATACCCGCCAGGGCTACACCCGCATGGCTCAGGGCATAACGCTTCATCACTTCCAGATGGCTCGTGAGCAGTGTGCAGCATTCGGCCGCCAGCAAGGCCTCTGCGACCGCCTGAGCCAGCGCGCCCCCTTCCCGCGGGTCGGTGCCATTGCCCAGTTCGTCGAGAAGCACGAGACTGTGGGCGTCGGCATGCTCCAGCACTTTCCGAAGACGCTGCACCTGCGCCGAAAAGGTGGAAAGATCCGTGTGGATATCCTGAGCGTCGCCGATGACCGCAAAGCACTTCGGGAAATAACCCAAAGTACCCTCCGCAGTTACCGGCAATCCCATGTAGGCCATCAGATGATTGAGTCCGAGTGCTTTCAGGATAGCCGTTTTGCCACCGGTATTGGGGCCGGTAATGACCAATTGCTGCGCATCCGCCCCGAGACGCAGGGCGTTACCCACGACCTGCCCGGGTTGGCGCAGACAAAGCAGCGGATGACGCAGGGCCTGCAGATCAAATGCCGCAGCCGCATCGACCCTGGGCAAAATCCCGCCACAGGCATCCCCCAGTTCCAGTCCCGCCCGTACCGCATCCAGCCGGCCCATATGCCGCAGGGCGGCGACAATGCCCGGCACTTCCAGCCCTACCGCTGCGCTCAGGGCACGAAGAATGCGCTCCTGCTCCTGAATTTCGGCACGCCGGTCCTGAACCAGTTGATTATTCAGATCGACGGCTGCCAGCGGCTCCACAAAAAGGGTCTCACCACTCGCCGACCGGTCATGGACGATCGCCTTGATACGCCCTTTATGGCTAGCTTTGAGCGGTAGCACGTAACGCTCATTGCGCTGCACGATGACCTGATCCTGCCAGTATTCCTGCCAGTCGCGATTACGCAGAAAGCCCTGCAGAAAACGCTGCAATTCGTTGCGGCTGACCCGCAAGCGCTGGCGCAGGAGGGCGAGATCCGCACTCGCCGTATCCAGGAGTTCACCCTCCTCATCCAACGCCGCGCTGAGACGGCGCAACAAGGCCACCGGGGGATCAAGCTCACCTGCCAACCCGGTCAGGGCATCCCGAGTCTCGCGCAAAGCTGCGGCGTAGCCTTTCTGTGCCGTCAGCACATCAAGCACCGCGCGCAAATCTCGCCCGCTGAGCACGGCACCAGGGCGCTGTGCCAGAACTAGCAAAGTATCGACATCGGGAAGATCAGAAACGGGGAGAGGAAAACCGGCGGAAAACCGCTGCGACAACCAGGCCAACCAATTCAAACGATCATGGATTTCCGCAAGCGCTACCCACGGGGTAGTCGCCGCAACATGTCTGCGGCCATAGATATGGCCACAATGCTGTGACCACGCGCTCCGCACATCGCTGGCATCCAGAGCCCGCCAGAAGCTGTCCTGCCAGGGAGCAACCCCGGCCACAGCCATGCCCCCGTCCATCAACTGCCGAGGCGGGCCTTCACTTTATCCGCCACCACGGCCATATCCGCTCGCCCCTGCATCTGTGGGCGCAAAAAGGTAAGTACCTTACCCATATCTTTAGGTCCGCTGGCCGCCACCGCTGTCATCGCCTCGCTGATCAGCCCGTCAATCTCGCCGGGTGACAGTGCCTCCGGCAGATAGACTGCGAGAAAAAGAATTTCTGATTCTTCCTTTTCGGCAAGGTCCGGACGCCCACCGGCAATAAACTGACTGGCAGAATCTTTGCGCTGCTTGATCAGCTTATCCACGATGCGCAACGCTTCAGCATCATCAAGCTCGCGACGCTCGTCAATTTCCCGCTGTTTGATCGCCGCGAGGAGCATACGAATAGTCCCAAGACGCTCGGCTTCCCGGGCGCGCATGGCGGACTTCATATCCTCCTGGATGCGCTCACGTAGTGTCATCAGTAGAGCCGGACCAGACGCATGGACTGACGACGCATACGCTTCAACGCCCGCTTGCGAGCAGCAGCGGCCTTACGCTTGCGCTCTTCCGTGGGCTTTTCGTAGAATTCGCGACGCCGCACTTCGGTAAGGACACCTGCCTTTTCGCAGGAACGTTTGAAACGCCGCAACGCGACTTCGAAAGGCTCATTTTCTTTGACACGAACAGTTGGCATAGAAGGATTCCGACCTCTTTGGATAAGGGTAGAGAGAAAGGGGCCGATTATAGGCAGATCAACGACCAGAGTCAAAAGCTCCCTGGCCGCCCGCCGCCATGACCCCGCCGAGGTCGGCACCCAATCGGAAGACCTGCACCGTTGTTGCTAAAACCGCAAAACATTCGTTGCCAGCCCTTGACAGCCTGATCAAAAAGAATCCTAATATACGGATGGTTAAAGCGCTTTTTAAAATATAAAATTAGGCGATAATGTTACAACGCCTTGTGATCAGGATCGGGGAGGTCGTGATGCACACCGAAGCCAGAGAATTAGCGGGGTCAGATATTCCGGAGATGGGTCCCGTCATCGATCCGCCGCCTCTGAATGATTTCATGGACGACGAAAACAGCGGGCCGTTTCTCAGCCAGAAGCAAGAGCTGCAACTCATCCAGCGCTTGCGTCGAGGCGACGAGTGCGCCCGCGTCACACTGATCTCCGCGCACATGCCCTTGGTGCGGGCGGTCGCCAGGGGTTATCGCAATAAAGGGCTCAGTCAGGAAGATCTCCTTCAGGAGGGTTACATGGGCCTGCTGCGTGCCGCCGACCGCTTTCAGGAAGGCCTCGGCACACGTTTCTCCAGTTATGCGACCTGGTGGATCCGCGAGGCGATGCAGCGGGCGCTCATCCGTTCTCGCTTCATCCGCCTGCCCGATTACCTTGCCAAGTCTTTGCACGCTTATATGCAGCGCGGAGTGGAGGAAGACAGCGACGCCGATGTGCGCAGGGAGCAGCGGCGTGAAGCCCTAGGGGTGCGCGAGAGTACCATGCGCGCCCTGGATTTCGCCGACATCCGCGTCTTCTCGCTCGACGAGGAAACATCCGACGGACCGGGCCGCATCGAACAGGTGACCGGCGACGTTGCCAGTCCGGACAGCGACTATGACCGTGATGCCATCTGCAAGGCGCTGCGGGAACATCTGACTGAACTCAATGAAAAACAACGGGAAGTCATGGTCTTTCGCTACGGTATGCATGGTGATGCGCCCATGACCCTGGAAGCCGTCGCCGAGCGCATGGGCGTCAGTCGCGAGGCGGTAAGACAGTTGCAGGTGCGGGCCCTGACCCGCCTGCGTCAGTCGTTGAGCGAGAGCGGCTGGGGTTGCTGACGCTCCGCCAGCAACCCCAGCAGCCTGCGTAAGGCCGCCGCTCTGTGGCTGTGTTCGTTTTTTTTCTTCAGGCTCCACTGTGCTGCGCTGCCAGATCCATGCGCGGGCCAAAACAGGGGATCGTAGCCAAACCCCCCATCGCCGGCAGGACGCTCACCAATAGTCCCTCTCCAAAAGCCCTGGGCTACCAGTGGCGAAGGGTCGGCGGCAAATTCCAGAAAAACCATGCAAGCCACGTAATAGGCAGCACGAGCTTCCCCCCGTGCCTCGACCAGCATGCCCAGCAACTTGGCGTTATTGGCTGCGTCGCTGGCGTCCGGGCCGGCATAGCGCGCGGAGTAAATGCCGGGCGCTCCCTGGAGATAGGGCACACAGAGCCCGGAATCTTCGGCGAGCGCCGCCATACCACTTTGCGAGGCAGCGTGACGTGCCTTGAGCAATGCATTTTCCACAAAGGTAGTGCCGGTTTCTTCAACACCGGCGATGCCCAGTTCCGTCTGGCTGACGAGCGCGAAGCCACGGGCGGCGAGCAGCGGTTGCAACTCCCGTAACTTGCCTGCATTACTCGTGGCCAGCAACAAGGGCGTCATGAACGGGCTTCCGGACACTCCTGATGCTGACGGGCCACCAATTCGGCGATCCCCTTGCGCGCCAGAGCCAGCATTTCAGCCATTTGTTCTGCACTGAACACCGCGCCCTCCGCAGTTCCCTGTACTTCCACAAAGGCGCCTGCGCCGGTCATCACCACATTCATATCTACATCGGCATTGCTGTCTTCGGCATAGTCGAGATCTAGCACCGCCTGCCCCTGATAAACACCTACCGAGACGGCGGCCACCCAGTCCCGCAGGGGATTATTCTGAAGCTGCCCAGCAGCACGCAGATGCTGGACGGCATCGGCTACCGCCAGACAAGCGCCGGTAATACTGGCGGTACGGGTTCCGCCATCGGCCTGAAGCACATCACAATCCACCCAGATAGTGCGTTCGCCCAAAGCTTGCAGATCCACGGCGGCGCGCAGACTGCGCCCGATAAGACGCTGGATTTCATGGGTGCGCCCGCCGATACGGCCTTTGGCGGACTCCCGTGCCACCCGCTCCCGGGTGGCACGCGGCAACATGCTGTATTCCGCCGTCACCCACCCCTTGCCCGCGCCGCGCAGGAAGGGCGGTACCTTTTCTTCGACGCTGGCGGTGCAGAGCACCTTAGTATCGCCGCAGGCTATCAGCACCGAACCTTCAGCATGCTTGGTAAAATTTCTGGTAACTTGTACCGGACGCAAGGCGTCTGTATTTCTTCCGCTGGGACGTATCATGGGAATACTCGTTGTGGGTAGTGGGGCATTGTATCGTGAGGAGACGGGAGGATTCAAAATGCGGTGCTGCGCAGCACTGTCCCTCGTCCCTCTTCCCCCCCTATAATAATAAAAAATCCGCTTCTCAGAGGAACAAACCATGTCCGGCATTGACCACATAGAAATCGCCCAGTTTCTCAAACAACATCATCTGGCCCAGTCTCTGACCATCAGCGAAATCCAGACCCTCGCAGAATACGTCACCCACGCCCAATTTCATCTGGATCAGGTGATTGCCGAATGGGGCTCTCTGGGAGAGGCGCTGTTCTTCTGCGTCAAGGGTGAAATGGCCATCGTTCACCACACAGCCGATGGCGACGAAGTAGAAGTGGTCCGGGTGCATGACGGCGAAATGGCCGGAGAGATGTCCTTTTTTGACCGTCAGCCACGTAGCGCCCGAATCATTGCCAAAAGCGAAGACACCCAGGTGCTGGTCCTGACCCGCGCCCGGTACCAGCGCCTGAAGGTGGAAAAACCGTATATCACCGTGAATATTCTGGAGCAGGCCATCATTAGTCTGGACCATCTGTTCCGCAATCTTTCTCAGGGGTACACGGACTTCTCTACCTATATTTATGGCAAGGGCAAGCGCTAGATTTTGTCGTCGCCCGGAGTTTTTCCCTACGCACCGCCGCGCTGGCTGAGCAACTCCGCAATCCGGCGCAAACGCTCCAGAGGATCCTGAAGAACCAGCAACTGCTGCTTTTCTTCGGGGGAGGCGGGCAACGCCTGCGCCAGGAGCATTCCGGCGCTGCTGGCGTCTATTCCGGCGGCAGGCACCTTGCCGATCAAATCCTCAAGGATGGGGTACAACGGCTGGCTTTCCCGAGCCATTGGCACGATGGGCTCTTCGGCCCAGGGATGGATGGAGGCCACCGCCAGTTGTCCATCATAACGCCAGTCCTGAATGGTGAAACGTTTCTGTCCACGCACCTGAATCTGGAGAATGCCGGCATCCCCCCCCCAGTCCACAATGCGTGCCATGGTACCCACCAATTCTGGCTCGGCACGGCCATCGCCCCTGGGGTGGCTGAGGCAAATGCCAAAATCCCGACCCTGCCGCAGTGAGGCGCTGATCATG
>DAIEIW010000084.1:0-11698 GCA_027351205.1 Acidithiobacillus sp. | reverse complement strand
CTGGGTCGCTTGAGCGCCTCCAGACCGCGCAAAGCCGCCGTCAGCTCCATCCGGTTGTTCGTCGTTTCCGGGGCGAAGCCCCATAAGACCCGCTCCTGCCCGGCCAGCCGCAGCCACACGCCCCAGGCGCCAATACCGGGGTTGCCGCGGCACCCGCCATCGACAAAGAGGTCTATGATTTTTTCGGGCATGGGGCGGTGTTCTCAGGGTCAGGACCGGCATAGGCAACAGGGGCTTCGGACCGGACGTTCTGACGCCCGGAACGCACTTTGAACGACCGGACCGCACCCACCAGCGGCCGTTCGGGATCCCGCCGCTGGGCCAGTATCAGATAAGCGTTGGCCCCTGCCGGCCACCAGCGGTCACCCACCAGCTCCATCCACTGCGCATTGCGCCTCAGGCCCGGAACGGTATATTGAAAATAACGTCCCTCGCGGAGCACGAAACCCTGCCCCTCGAGCAGACTGCGCAGTCGTCCCAGAGGCAGGAAGGGACGCAGCCATGGCCAGGCGCGATCCCTGCGCCAGAGATGCCAACGGCGCACCACGCTCAGGCTCCCCCCCGGATTGAAATCCATGATCAGCACATGACCTTCGGGACGCAGGACCCGCCAGCACTCCTCCAGCACCGCCTGCGGATTGGCCATGCGGGTCAGACAGAATGGGATGATGACCAGGTCGAAACGCATGGCCGCGAAAGGCATCGCCTCACAGACACCATAGGCCTGCAGATACTCGTCGGAAGGCAGGGCAAAGCCGTCATTGAGCAATACCCAAGTATGCTCGTGGCCGGGCGGCAGTCCCCAGAAAACGGGTTGCCCGAGCTGCAGAATGGTCTCCGGCTGCAGGCGTTCTATCCAGCGCGGCAGCATATCCCGGGCACGGTCGAGCAGGAGGCGGCCGCTGCGGCCATCCCACCAGATGGCGGCGCGGCGTTCCCGTGGTCGACTTCGGCATCCCGGATGCTGCATATCAGCGCAATGGCCTTGCGGCGGCAAAAAAGGAAAACACTAACGTCCACCACCCCGATTCAATGCCATAATGGGCCTATGGTACCTTGCCCGAAGGGAGATGCAAAAATGCCCGTTCATTTTATTCCCGCCTTTACGGATAACTACATCTACGTCGCCGAAACGCCCAAAGGGGCGTGGATTATCGACCCCGGTTGCGCGGAACCCGTCCTTGACTGGTGCGCTGAACATACGCTCCGCCCGAGCGCCATTCTCTGTACCCACCATCATGCGGACCACACCGGAGGCGTGGAAGCGCTGGCGCAGTATTTCGGTATTCCCGTATACGGCGCCAACCCGCGCATTCCGGGACTGACCCATGCCGTGGCCGAGGGTCGTCTGACGCTGGACGCGGAGATGCTCACGGTGCTGGAGGTACCCGGCCATACCCGCGATCATATCGCGTATTGGTGGAAAAATGTCCTTTTCTGCGGAGACACCCTCTTCGCCGCAGGCTGCGGGCGCCTCTTCGAGGGTACCGCAGCGCAGATGTTTCACAGCCTGCAACGTCTCGCGGCGCTGCCTGATCACACCGCCGTCTATTGCGCCCATGAATACACCCTCACGAATCTGCGCTTCGCGGCCCAGGCCGACCCGGACAATCCGGTCATAGCGCAGCGCCAGAAGGAGGCCACAGCACAGCGCGCGCGCAACGAACCCACCTTACCCTCCGGCATGGCCCTGGAACGCGCCAGCAACCCTTTTCTGCGGTGTCGCGAGCCCGCTCTGATCCGCAGCGCCAACGCCTTCGATCCCGCTACGGGGGACGACCCCGTCCGCGTCTTCAGCGCCCTGCGCCGCTGGAAAGACCACTTTTCCTGAGATCAGCGCCGCGCCGGCAGGCACATCAACTCAAAACGCTCGGCCCAAGCCTTACGCAAAACCCGCAGGACGGCGTCGGCGTCCACCGCCGCAAGGGTCCGGAGAGACTCTTCCGCCGGAACCAGACGCCCCAGATAGAGCCATTGCCGCGTCAGGCGGCTCATGCGAATTTCCGCATCCTCCTGCCCGAGCAGGAGCTGAATCCGCAGGCTGCGCTTGGCCCAGATCATATCCGCTACGGTTGGTCCATGCTCCAGCAACGTCGCCAGGACCTCTGCCATCGCCGCTGCCGCCTGAACGTGCTGCGCGCCCGGCGTGGCCGCATAGAGCGTCCATTCGCCGCCGTCACGGAGGGGATCGAGATGGGAGAATACCTGGTAGGCCAGCCCGCGCTTCTCGCGCAACTCGCGGAACAGATAGGAGGCCGTGCCGCCGCCCAGTATGGCGTTGGCCACCACATGGGCCAGATAATCCTCTGCGGCGACGCTGCACGCGGGCGCCATCCAGATCAGGTGCGCCTGCTGCGCCTGGGCGCGGCGCAGCCGTTTTTGTCCGCCATGAAAACAGGGGGCGGGCTCTGCAGTACGAGCCCCCCCGTGCGGCCCCCGGAAGGCGGCCTCCGTCCAGGTGCAGAGCGCCCCATGCTCCACTTCTCCGACGGCGGTAACGATCAGCGGCGATTCGGCGAGGATCCGCTGGTGATAGGCTTGCAGGCGCTTGCGACTGGCGGAGCGGATGCATTGTGCATTCCCCAGCACCGGCCAGGCCAGGGGATGGGTTCCCCAGATTTCCGCGAGGGCGCGCTCCTGAGCCCAATCCTCCACGTCCTCTGCCGCCATGGCCGCTTCCTGAGCAACCACGCGTTTTTCCAGGCGCAGGTCGGCGTGGTCGAAGCGCGGCTTCGTCAACAGCTCGGTCAGCAGCGTAAAGGCGTCGGCCGCATCCTCCGCCAGTACCGTCCCGTGAAACACCGTGCTTTCACGATCTGTAAACGCATTGATGGTACCGCCCAACGATTCCATCGCCGCATTGAGCGCATCGCCATCGCGCTCCGTGCTGCCTTTGAAGAGCATATGCTCCAGCAGGTGAGCAAAGCCGTTTTCGTCCGGGGCCTGATCCCGGCTGCCGTTGCCGACGGTCAGGGACAAGGCCACACTCCGGCGTCCGGGCAGTCGCTCGCTGATCACGGTCACCCCGTTATCCAGCGTCGTGCAGAGGGGTTCGACAGCGCGCCTCATGTCAGGAGGTAACAACAAAAGTGGACCGTACCGGTCCACCTGTGTCGCCATTGGCGCTCAACGACGTCGATAAGGATGTCGGTAGATGGATTATTGCGGGATATCCTTCATGCTCAGTTTGATCTTGCCCTGGCGATCCACTTCCAGAACCTTGACACGCACCGCCTGCCCTTCCTTGAGATGATCGTGGACATCGCTGACCCGTTCGTTGCTGATCTGGGAAATGTGCAGCAGACCGTCGCGTCCCGGCAGAATCGTCACAAAGGCGCCAAAATCCATGATTTTGGCCACTTTTCCGTCATAAATGGTATCGACCTGCACATCCGCCGTCAGCAACTCGATACGTCGCTTCGCGGCGGCGCCGGCTTCACCGTCCACCGAGGCGATAGTTACCGTGCCGTTGTCCTGGATATCGATGGTCGCCCCGGTTTCTTCGGTCAGGGCGCGGATGACTTTACCGCCCGGTCCGATGACGTCGCGGATGCGATCCGGATTGATCTGGATGGTGATGATGCGCGGCGCGTAGTCGGACAACTCGCCACGGCCCCTGGCCAGCACGCCATTCATCAGGTCGAGGATATGCAGCCGCCCCGCCAGTGCCTGCTTGAGCGCCTGCGCCATGATTTCCCGGGTAATCCCGTCGATCTTGATATCCATCTGCAGGGCGGTCACCCCTTGTTCCGTGCCCGCCACCTTGAAATCCATATAGCCCAGATGATCTTCATCGCCCAGGATGTCGGTGAGAACGGCAAAACGCGCTCCTTCCTTGATGAGGCCCATGGCCACACCCGCCACCGGCGCTTTGAGGGGTACGCCCGCGTCCATCAGTGCCAGGGAGGCGCCACAGACCGTCGCCATACTGGAAGAGCCGTTGGACTCCAGTACTTCAGAAACAACCCGTAAGCTATACGGGAATTCGCCGTCAGTCGGCAGGACCGCCGCTATCGCCCGCTTCGCCAGGCGCCCGTGCCCGATCTCCCGGCGTTTGGGCGAACCCACCATACCCGTTTCACCGGTGGAGAAGGGCGGAAAGTTGTAATGCAGCATAAAACGATCACGGCTTTCGCCCTGCAGGGCATCGATGATCTGCTCGTCACCCTTGGTACCCAAAGTCGCCACCACCAAAGCCTGGGTTTCCCCCCGGGTGAAGAGCGCCGAACCATGGGTCCGCGGCAACACACCCGCCTCGATGGTGATGGGCCGCACCGTCTTGCTGTCCCGGCCATCGATGCGGGGCGCGCCATCCAGAATACGTCCCCGCACGATGCCCGTCTCAATTTTTTTCAACAGTCCGCGGACCATGTCTCCGCGTCCCGCATCGTCACTGCCAAACTCGGTCGCCATGGCCTGCTGCACATCTTCCAGCCGCTTGCTGCGCGCCTGCTTCTCCGTCAGCGCATAGGCTTCCTGCAGAAGCGGCGTGGCTTTCTCGCGCACCTGCACACCCAGTGCTTCATCGGCCACCGGCGCCACCCACTCCCAGCGCGGTTTGCCAGCCTCCCGCGCCAGCGCTTCGATGGTTTCGATGACGGGCTGGAACTGCGCGTGACCGAACATCACCGCTTCGAGCATGATCTCTTCGGACAACTGCTGCGCCTCGGACTCGACCATGAGTACAGCCTGCCGGGTTCCCGCCACCACAAGATCCAGTTGCGAAGTGGCCAGTTGTGCGTAACTGGGGTTGAGCACATATTGCCCGTCGATGTAAGCCACCCGGGCCGCGCCGATCGGGCCATTGAACGGAATACCGGAAACCGCCAGTGCCGCCGAGGCACCCACCAGTGCCAGAATATCGGGATCGTTATCCCGATCCACCGACACCACCGTAGCGATAACCTGCACTTCGTTCATGAAACCCTTGGGAAAGAGCGGCCGGATAGGACGATCGATCAGGCGCGACGTCAGCGTCTCCTTTTCCGTGGGTCGCCCTTCACGCTTGAAGAAGCCACCGGGAATTTTGCCCGCCGCGTAAGCCTTCTCCTGATAATTGACCGTCAGCGGAAAGAAATCCTGGCCCGGCTTCATCTCCCGGCGGCCCACTGCCGTCACCAGAACGACCGTGTCTCCGCTGGAAACCAGCACAGCACCGTCTGCCTGACGCGCCATGCGGCCCGTCTCCAGTTGCAGGCGGCGGCCGCCAAAATCTACTTCTTTCCGGATCATGGTCAAAACTCTCTCCTTACTTGCGCAGACCCAGACGTTCGATCAGCGTGCGATAGCGATTCACATCCCGCTTCTTCAGGTAGTCCAGCAACTTGCGGCGCTGACCGACCATCCGCAGAAGCCCCTGACGGGAATGGTGGTCATGCTTGTTCACCTTGAAATGATCTGTCAGCCCTTCGATTCGGGTGGTCAGCAGGGCAACCTGCACTTCCGGAGAACCCGTATCCCCCACATGGGTGGCATAACCCTGGACAACTTCTGCTTTGATATCATGAGATAACGCCATAATTCCTACTCCTCGGAAATTCTGAAAAATAATAACCCCTAGTTTACGCTCATGAGGCGGCGAGGCGCCACCTTTCCGTCGTCCATCACCTCTCCCAAACCGAGAAACTGCTCCCCCGGCCCGTAGAGACGAATGCGCCCGAGAGAAGGTGCATGGGCGACCACGACCCCCTGCCCCTGACGGAGATAATAGGCGGTGTTCTCCGTCAGGGTCACCGCCGGTAAATATTCCAGAGCCAGATCCATGGCCTTGAGGGGGCACACGCCCCGTCCAAGCACGTCGGCAAGCCCTTCCAGGGTCAGTGCCTGCGCGACATCGAAAGGACCGGTGGACGTGCGCCGCAATCCTTCGACATGTGCGCCGCACCCCAGTGCCGCACCGATGTCCACCGCCAGACTGCGGATATAGGTACCCTTGGAACAGCGCACATCCAGCACCAGGCGGTCACCGTCCAGGGAAACCAGGTCGAGGGCATCGATGCGTACCTGGCGTGGCGCCCGCTCCACCTCCAGCCCCTTGCGCGCCAATTCGTAAAGCGGCCTGCCCCCCTGCTTGATCGCTGAATACATGGGCGGAATCTGCGCAATCTCTCCGAGAAACTGCGGCAGCACCGCGCGCACCTGCGCTTCGCTGACCGCAACAGGCCGTTCTTCCAGCATACTGCCTTCACTGTCGCCGGTGGTCGTGGTCTGACCCAGCCGCAGGGTCGCCCGATAGGACTTGTCCGCATTGAGAATATAGTCCGAGACTTTGGTGGCCTCGCCGAAGAGCAGGACCAGCAGTCCGGTGGCGATGGGGTCAAGGCTTCCCGTATGACCGCCCTTTTTTACGCCGAGTAGACGCTTGGCCCGTTGCAGAGCGGCATTGGACGTCAGACCCGCCGCCTTGTCGAGGAGCAGCAGACCATGCTGACAACTCATGGCAGATCCTCCGGCGCGGGAGGAAGATGGGCCAGAAGTTCCGCCATTTCCGCACCACGGTCAAAACGCGCGTCGTAGACAAAGTGCAGTGGGGGGATACGCCTCAACGCCAACCGCTTTCCCAGCATCTGCCGGATCTCGCCGGCATGATCCTGCAGAACTTCGCGCATCGTATCGGCCCGATCGGGACCATCCATCAACGAAAAATATACGGTTGCCGAGCGCATGTCCGTCGGCAAATCCACCATGGTGATACTGGGGGGCAGCGGAGATAACCCGGAAGACATGCCGTGCAGACGCGGCAGCACCGCCGCTATCTCTTCCCGGAGCAAATGGGCCACCCTGGCGCCGCGCGGGTAGGGGCGATGAGCACTGTGCAACATTGCCTCCTAGACCGTTCGCGCCACTTCAGTGGTTTCAAACGCCTCAATGACGTCACCATTCTTCAGGTCATTGAAGTTGCGGATACCCACACCACACTCAAAGCCTTCACGCACTTCCTTGACGTCTTCCTTGAAACGCCGCAGCGAGTCCATTTCTCCGGAATAGATGACCACATCCTGACGGATCACCCGAACCTTCGCGCTGCGCCGCAGGAGGCCGTCGGTAACCATGCAACCGGCGATCATGCCCACCTTGGGCACCCGGAATGTCTCACGCACCTGCGCATGACCCAGAATACGCTCACGGATTTCCGGCGCGAGCATACCACTCATAGCGGCCTTCACCTCGTCCACCGCGTCATAAATGATACTGTGGTAACGAACATCCACCCCGCTATGTTCGATCAGGCGCCGCGCGGGAGCTTCCGCACGCACGTTGAAGCCGATGATAACCGCCTGCGATGCTGCGGCGAGATTCACATCGGACTCCGTGATTCCACCGACCCCGGAGTGGATGACATTGACCTTGACCTCTGACGTGGAAAGGCGTTCCAAGGTAGTGGTCAAAGCCTCGGCGGAACCCTGTACGTCCGCCTTGATCAGCAGATTCAACTGCTGCAACTGACCATCCGCTGCCGCCTCGAACAGGCTCTCCAGCGTCGCCTTCTGACTCTTCGCCAGACGTACATCACGGAACTTGCCCTGACGAAAGAGCGCCACTTCGCGAGCCTTGCGTTCATCCGCCACCACGACCACCTCGTCACCGGCCTGGGGGACATCTCCCAGCCCGAGCACCTCTGCCGGCATGCCCGGAGCCACCGATTGTGTAGGTCGCCCGGCGTCATCCACCAGCGCTCGTACACGTCCAAATTGCGCGCCGGCCAGAAGCATGTCACCCGTATGCAGGGTGCCCTGACGGACCAGCACCGATGCCACGACACCACGTCCACGATCCAGCCGGGACTCAATGACCACCCCCTTCGCCGGACCGTTGATCTGAACATCCAGATCCAGCATCTCCGCCTGCAACAAAATGGCGTCAAGCAGATCGTCGATATGCAACCCGGTCTTCGCCGAAACATTCACAAATTGCGTGTCACCGCCCCACTCCTCGGGCACCACTTCATGGCCGGCGAGTTCCTGGCGTATGCGTTCCGGATCCACGGAGGGTTTATCGATCTTGTTGACGGCCACCACGATGGGCACCTTGGCCGCCTTGGCGTGGTGAATCGCCTCGATCGTCTGGGGCATCACCCCGTCATCGGCCGCCACCACCAGCACGACGATATCCGTCGCCTGCGCACCGCGGGCCCGCATCGCCGTAAACGCCTCATGGCCCGGCGTATCGAGGAAGGTCACCATACCCTTGGGCGTCTCCACGTGGTAGGCGCCAATGTGCTGGGTAATACCGCCGGCCTCACCACTCGCTACCTGGGTAGAGCGAATCCGGTCCAACAGCGACGTTTTACCATGATCCACATGTCCCATGACGGTCACCACGGGGGGCCGCCGACCCATGATCGGCGTCTCTGCCGCCCCGTCTTCCGTCAAAAAAGCCTCGGGGCTGGTGATTCCCACCAGCTTCACCTTGTGTCCCAACTCTTCCACGACGATTGCGGCGGTTTCCTGATCGATCACCTGATTGATGGTGGCCATCACCCCCATCTTCATCATCGTTTTGATCACGTCGGTAGCCTTGATCGCCATCCGGCTGGCCAGTTCACCCACGGTGATCGTTTCCGGGAGCGCCACTTCGCGGATGACCGGTGCCACCGCCCATTCGCTGACCGCAGGACCACCCCTGCCGCGGCTTCGTTTGTCTGCGGACTTACGGCGCCGTGCCAGAGCCAGAGCATCGGCATTGCCACCCTCTTCGCTACGCCGCCCGCCCCGCCGGGCGGCACCGCCATGGCGGGCGTCATCATCGCCGCCGCGTCCCGCCGGCCCAGCTTTTTTGCCTTTCGCCGGCAGCGCTGCCGCAGGCGCTCTGCTGGCCGGCAGTGCTGCGGGACGTGCACGATCCGTACCGACCGTCGATGTCCTGCCACGATCCGGGGCAGGTCGCTCGGAGGTGCGTGAGGGTGCTGCCGCAAGCTTCACTTCGGAACGTGGCGCCTCTTGTACCACCGCCCCCCCTCCACTCGCTGCCGCCACATCGTAGGGCACCTGCTCCGGCTGACCGACTACCGCCTCCGCAGGCTCCGGCTCGTCAGAAACCGGCGCCGGCACGCCTGCAGAAACCGCTTCCACGACCACCGGCGCGGCTTCCACCAAAGCGGCGGCCACCTGAGCATCGGCCGGCAACTGTTCCGGTATAACAGATTCGGTGGCCTCTTCGGCTATTGCTTCCCGTTTGACGTAAGTCCGTTTGCGACGCACTTCCACTTGTACCGTGCGCGACTTGCCTGCGCCTACGGACTGTTTGATTTCGGTGGTACTGGTGCGATTGAGCGTAATACGGCGCGGTTCACCGCCACCCTCTCCGTGCGCACTGCGCAACGAAGCCAGAAGACGATGTTTGTCGTCCTCAGTGACCACATCCTCGGCCGTATTCTTGGAAATGCCCGCAGCGTTCAACTGCTCCAACAACCGAGCATTCGTTACACCCAATTCAGCAGCAAAATTGGCGACAGTTACCGTCATAATCCTCATTCTCCGAAACCGCTACCCCGCGACATACATCGCCGGGTCAGGGTCTGTATCAAGCAAACCAGGGCGCACGCGCCTCCAGAATGAGAGCTTTGGCCCGCTCTTCATCCACACCGACCATCTCGCATAGCTCGCTCGCAGCCAGTTCCGCCAGGTCCTCGGAAGTGACAACACCTTTACTGGCCAGTAAGTGCGCTAAACCCTTATCCATACCTTTCAGGGACAATAAATCTTCCGCGGGTTCGCTGAGCGCTACCTGCTCCTCCTGGGCAATGGCCTTATTGAGCAGGACGTCACGCGCACGGCGCCGCAATTCGCCGACGAGGTTCTCGTCCAGACCCTCTATTTCCATCATTTCGGCAACCGGAACATAGGCCACCTCCTCAATGGAAGTAAAGCCCTCGCTGACCAGCAGGGCGGCCAGGTCCTCATCCACGCCCAGATCCTGGATGAAGTGGTTGAGAAAGGTCGACTCTTCCTCTTCCCGCTTGGCCTGAGCCTCTTCCTCAGTCAGAATGTTGATGGTCCAGCCCGTCAACTGCGTCGCCAGCCGTACATTCTGCCCGCCCCGCCCGATGGCCTGGGACAGGTGCTCCGGCCCGACCACCACATCCATACTGTGCGTGTTCTCGTCGACCACGATGCTGGACACTTCCGCCGGTGAAAGGGCGTTGATCACATAGCTGGCCGGATCGGCCGCCCAGATCACAATGTCAATCCGCTCGCCTTTCAATTCATTGATAACCGTCTGTACCCGGTTGCCGCGCAGGCCCACGCAAGCCCCCACGGGGTCCACACGCGGGTCGTTGGAACGCACGGCCAGTTTCGCCCGTAGGCCCGGATCACGCGCCGCACCCATGATTTCGATCATCCCGTTCCCGATTTCCGGCACCTCCTGGGCGAACAGCTTGATCAGCAACTCAGGACTGGTCCGCGACAGAAAGAGCTGCGGCCCCCGCTGCACACGACGTACATCCTGAAGATGCGCCCTTACCCGGTCACCGGGACGGATGGCCTCGCGCGGCATCATCTCCTCTTTTGGCAGAATAGCCTCGGCGCGCCCCATGTCGACGATGGCGTTGCCTTTTTCCATGCGTTTGACCAGACCGCTGATGATATCCCCCTTGCGTATCGCAAAGTCCGATACGATCCGGTCGCGCTCGGCATCCCGCACTTTCTGCACAATCACCTGTTTGGCCGTTTGTGCCGCGATCCGCCCGAACTCGACGGGTGGCAACACTTCTTCGAGGTAGCCACCCACCTCCACATCGGGGCGGGTTTTCCGGGCATCGCTCAGACGGATCTGCTGATCCGCGTCATAATCCGCGACCTCATCCGCAACCACCTCCCACAGCCGACGGGTTACATAATCTCCGGTCTTACGATCCACATCCACCGCGATATGCCAGTCCTGCCCATACTTCTTTTTGGACGCGGAGACCAGAGATGCCTCCAGGGCCAGGAAAATGACTTCCCGGTCCACATCCTTCTCATGGGCGACGGCATCCGCCAGATAAAGAAGTTCACGACTCATTGACCTGCTCCTCTCTGCATGTTCCGTCGACTCACCATTGCGGAACCAGCCTTGCCTTGTGGATATCATCCAGGGCAAACGTCCAGCGCCCTTCGGTATTTTTTAATACAATTTTTTGGTCTTCAACGCCCAGCAGCTCACCCTGCAAGCGGCGCCGCCCTTGCGTCAACCCATGCAGGTGAATCTCGGCCTGAGACCCCTTAAACCGTTCAAAGTCGTGCAAATTTTTTAGCGGCCTATCCAGGCCGGGACTGGAAACTTCCAGGCGGTAGGCGCCATGGATCGGATTTTCCACATCAAGCCACAGGCTGAGCTGACGACTCACCGCCGCACAATCCTCGATGGTAACCGCAGTGGTTGCATCCTTTTCTATGAAGACCTGTAACGCCACTGCGCGCCCCGTGCGCACCATGCGTGCGTCTACCAGGGTGCATCCTGCAATCCCGGCTTGCTGCGCAATTCCTTCATACAGTCGATCTTCCACGTTCACCATTCCCTGCACAGAAACAAAAAGTGGGCACTTGGCCCACTTTTTTGCGCATCATACGCAGGGTCGCGCAAAAAAACAACCCCGCCTCGGTGATAGGGAGGCGGGGTTGTTTGGGTATAGGTGTCTGGCGGTGACCGACTTTCGCGGAGGGAGACCCTCAACTATCATAGGCGCTGCAGCGTTTCACGGTCCTGTTCGAGATGG
>DAIEIW010000068.1:0-1535 GCA_027351205.1 Acidithiobacillus sp. | reverse complement strand
GGCGATGAGGTGCGCAGTGGTGTTGGCGCGTATCTCGCCCTTGGGCAGCGAACGTCCCGCGCCACGCTGGTCGAACAGGATGATGCGGTAATGGGCCGGATCGAAGAAGCGGCGGTGTGCGGGCAAGGTGCCTCCACCGGGGCCGCCATGCAGGAAAACCACCGGCATGCCCTGCGGGTTGCCGGAAGTTTCCCAATATATCTGATGCAGTTCATCCACTTCCAGATGCCCGCTGGCATAGGGATCGACGGACGGGTACGGCAGGCGTCCCGGCTCGGAGAGGTTCATGAAGGAAGGAGTCAAGGGAAAATATTTTCATTATTATCACCCAAACCCCTGACAGGACGTCCATGCCAGCGATCTCCCTCGATTCCGGCGAAGTGAATGGCCCGGTGGTGAAACACTGGCAGACCTACCTCGCGCATTTTCCTGGCCTGGCCTGGCATAGCGCGGAATTGCCTGCGGGCGACTATGTGCTGGCGCAGGGGGTGGCGGTGGAGCGCAAGTCCGCGATGGACTTTTCCCTCCTGGTGATGGACGGCCGGGTGCCGGAACTGGCGGCGCGCTTGCTGCTGGATTTCGATCACCCGGTGCTGGTGGTGGAGGGAGATTTCCACACCGGACGCTTTCATGGCGATCCGCAGAAACTGCGCGAAGCCCTGGCCCACTTGGCACTGCAGGCCATCCCGCTGATTCCTTCGCCCGGGCCGGGTTTCACGGCCGAACTGATTTTCAGTCTGGCGCAGACCTTGGAGACGCCCAAGCCGACGCCCAGCTTGCGCCACGGCCGTCCCTTCGACCCCTTGAACAGCCGGCGTTTCCTTCTCGAAGGGCTGCCTGGCGTGAATGAAGGCTTGGCCAAGACGCTGCTGCAGCATTTCGGCTCGCCAGCCAAAGTCTTTGCCGCCAGCGCAGAAGCGCTTGCCCAGGTGCCCGGCATCAGCGTGGAAGCTGCAGCGCGCATGAGGCGCATTCTGGAGGGAGCATGACGCAGCAGTTTGCATACGCCCATTCCGGTGCCGCGGACTGGCGCGGCGCAGTGTCGGAGTGCCTGGACATGCTGCACGGCTTTGCCGGCAATCTGGGTTTCCTCTACGTCAGCGACCTTTTTGCTACCCACCTGCCCGCCATTCTTGCGGCGCTGCGCCAGGCTACAGGTACCCAGGACTGGAGCGGCTCGGTCGGCTTGGGGGTATGCGCCACCAACCAGGAATATCTCGCCCAACCCGCCATGGTCGTGCTGCTGGCCAACCTCCCCGCTGACGCCTATGCGTTGTTGCCGAGCGTGCGCCACGAGGAAGATCTCAGTCAGCGTTCCGATCCCTTTGAGGTCGCCGGCCAGCCGGCTGCTTTTGGCGTGGTTCACGGCGATCCGCGCAACGCCCTCATCGCGGTACTGCTGGGCCAGGTCGCGCAACGCACGCTCACGGGATTTCTGACCGGAGGCCTGTCCAGCTCGCGCTATCAGACCTATCAGGTGAGCGGCGAGGTCTGCGAGGGCGGCCTGTCCGGCGTGCTATTCAGCCAGGGGGTAA
>DAIEIW010000036.1:0-4648 GCA_027351205.1 Acidithiobacillus sp. | reverse complement strand
ACCGCAGGCGTCACGACGGCGGCGAGCACGCTCTGCGCCAGTGCCGCCGTCTTCTCATTGTCGATCCGTTTGTACTTCCAGCGGTTCATGACCTGATCCACCAGTTTTTCCTGATGCAGTTCAGTGAACGCAGGGGCATAGACCCAGGTGGCGCGACTAAACTTCTTTTTGTCCTCCGCCCGGAAGTTTTTGTCGATCCACTGTTTCGCTTGCTTGTCTTCCAGCGGATCACCAAGCACCATCACCGCGTCGGATTGTGCAACCGCTGCGGAGAACCGGACCTGCTGAAGGTCATCCTGCACGCGCAACACATCGGCAGGCGCCCCCAGAATATCGCGGACCATTTGCCGCCGAGCCGCCACGACATGCTCTTGCTGGGTGCCATCTTCGTCCACGGCGACCACGACCAGACGCAGCGGATTCTCGGGAAAAGCCCGCTTCCATTTGTCCAGTTGATCCGCCGCCTCACCCAGTTTCTTCTCCAGAATGGCGGCGTAGCGACCGTCACTTTCAAAGCCCGCATCACCCGTCAGGGAGACGGTTGCCAGCACCTCCATGGGCTTCATTCCACGCAATGCCACCAGCTCATCCAGTTGCGTGCGATCACGGACGGCGCATACCGTGACGGCAGGGGTACCGTTCAAGAGGTCACTATCCCGCGTTTCCACCGTGTCCACCTGGTCATACAGACCTGCCGCCTGCAACTTTTGCAGGAAGGGGTAGACCTTGTGTTCCCCCACCGCAAACACGTCCGTGAAGCGCAGGCGCTGACGCTCGATAATCCATTCCCCGTGCTGATCCTGATACGCGGCCACATGAAGATTGGCCCGTACTCCATCAGGCGCTATAAAATTCATGGAGAGCAGCTTGTTACCTGAATTACGCCCCTGAAAGTGGAGATCATCATGCCGCATCGGAAAACCGAGCAGCTTTTCAATCATCGGCAGGAGGTGCCCACGCAGGCCCGCCGGTAACGCCTCCCAGGTGCGCTCCGGCAGGTTTTCTGGCTTCTGTACGGGATACGGCACGATTGCGCCCGGCTTCTCGGCATGATTTGCTTCCACAGAGGCTACGGGAAGCAGTGACTCCGGGATCAGCGTCTCACGCTGCTGGGCCAGGTACGCGCTCCAGGGTACCAGCTTCGGCCCTTCAGAGTGCGTCAC
This sequence comes from Acidithiobacillus sp., assembly GCA_027351205.1. Classification (GTDB taxonomy): domain Bacteria; phylum Pseudomonadota; class Gammaproteobacteria; order Acidithiobacillales; family Acidithiobacillaceae; genus Acidithiobacillus. The sequence goes on along the minus strand of DAIEIW010000036.1, from coordinate 3,485 downwards.
CAGATGGTTTATCAGGATTTCCGCGTCTTCGCGTTTCCGGAATGTCCCTCGATACAGTGTTTCACCCGTGCTATCCAACGACGATACCGAATACGTGGGCGCGTCTTCTCGCGTCATCCGGTCCAGATGACTGTCAGACTCTACAACGACTGCACGAATCGGTGTCCCCTCGTCTATAAAGCGACGATCCACCCCACCCACCAATGGCTCAATCTCGCCAGGCTCCCCTTTTTGCCATGCCTGGATGGCGGCCATCAGTGTCGGCGACTCTTCGCGCACCACTTTCAATGCGGATTGAATCCCCGCTTTTGCAGCCTCATCAAAGGTTGCATAGTGCCGTACCTGATCCCTGTAAACATTTAACCCCTCAAGACCTTTGTGATAATTGCCAAATCGCCCGCTCGCTTCCGACACAAAGCCTTGGTCGTCTCTTATCACGGCAATCGTGACCGCGTGTCCAGCCTGTTCATCGACAAACTTCAGTGCGGCATATCGTTGGGCATTACCCAGGGAGTCAATAAGGTTCGCTTCTGGGAAGTGCGCGCCCTCTTCGGCGTTTCTTGGCCAGAATGGAAAGTCTCTGAGTGCTGTGGTGGCATCTACGGAAGCTATTGGCTGGTTCGTCCATAGTTGAGGATGTGTATCGCCCATCGGTTGCGTTGCGACGACCTGGCGCTGCTCCTCGCTGAGGACTGCCTGAAACTCGGCGCTATTCCAGACGTTATGGCCCTGATTTTCCACAAAATCGGCAAGCGTTCCCGGCAGCGGGATGGCGGCAAGTACATCTTCAGGCCGCCTGGCGCTACCCAGATTGTCCGCGATCAATACCGCATACCACTCTGCCGGAAGGTCCTCGTCCAGGTGCGTAATCAGAAGCGTGGGCATGTCTTCAGGTCGATACCGGGTGGCCCACCACCTGATCCGTATTTCCGCGTCATCCGGCAAATCTCCATCCACCAGTCGCATCATCTCGTCGCCACGTCCAGCCACCAGGTACGGCGGGTTGGTGGTAATACTGTCGCCATCCGGATGCGCCGCCACGGCGCGCGCCAGTGCGATTTTCAAATGGTTTTCAGAGGCGGTGGCCATGTTTGCCCCGGCTTCTTGGAGTAGCCGTTCTACGGCTCGTCCACGATGCGCCATGTGCGCTTCCTGAAAGGTCGCATAGCCCATGCCATCCAACGTAATGGGCTCGCTGGAGTTGGGCAGCCGGATGGCCCCATGATAGCTTCCTTGCCTGTCCCGTGCGACGGATACCTCCACCCGCGACATGGCGTTGTCTCCCTGTTTCCAGGCTGTCGTATGTTGATCGGCGAAAACGCCGTTATCATTGGTATAGCTGGGTTCCAGAACGACCTCTGCCAGGGGCGAGAACAGGTCTGGCACCTGTAATGCGATACTGGCCGGCACCGGCTGTTTTCCGATCGCGGGTTCCGGGTCTGTATCCTCTCCTAACTCTTCATCCTCCAGATCCACCCATTCGTCATCTTCTGCGTTCGCCATCGGATTTTCCTCCACGTCCTCTTCGGTGTCCGCTGCTGTCGCCATCGGGGGTTCCTCCACAATAGGCTGATCGGGTGATGTTGCTGGCACGGTCTCCGTGACTTCCACAGGAGAAGCCACCGCAGGTGCGTTGCCCACACCAAACAGGTGATTCAGGGCTTCGGCCTGTTCCGGGGTGATCATCTCTTCTGGTAGCGGAGCCGAAGGCGCCAAGTCCGGCACGGTATCAATACCCGCCAGGCGCATGGCAGCCGCTACATTTCCACCATGTTCCAGTGCCAGCACATTGAATAAAAACCGGTTGAGCTGACGATTACCGCCAAGGGAGCGAGTGTTGCGCTCCGCGTCCATCAAGCGGTACTCGCGGGCAGCCCCCCGCTTCACCGCTACGGCGGTCGCATAGCCGTCCGCAACCATTTTCTGCACATAATCCTGTGCGTTCAGGATGCTCCCGTCGGCGACTTGCACCTGAATACGGGATAACGGCTCCCAGGTGTCGCGCACATCACGCATTCGCTGCTGATGACGGCGATCCGCTTCTCTTGTGCTGTCTGTGGCCCGGCGTTGTTCCGGGGAAATCTCCGCCCACGCGTCAATCTGGCGTACCCGTTCTTTCTGGGTCTTGCCCAACTTGATGCCGGTTGCCCGTTCAAAGATGCGCTGCGAGGCCGTATTTTGGCTGTTGCGCCCGATGAGAGATTGCAGGTGATCTACATTGCGGTTTTCAATATCCGCAAGGATGCGTTCTATCTGATCGGGGTGTGTGATGCGCCCGTACTCCGCCAGAAACACCGCTGCGGCATATTCTGCCAGCGGAGCATCGACCGACAGATCTTTAATGGTTTGCTTGCCACGGGCTTTATTGACGGTGACGAGTCGCTCCTGCGCCGTTTTTTCCATATCGTGCAATGCGTCCATGGCTTTATTCAGCTCAGCATTTTCGGCGCTGCGATAAATGGCTTCAGCAACGGTATTGCCGACCAGCGCGTCTCCCAGCTCACGGGCCATGCGGCGCGGGGCCGTCACCACCGCGCTGTTTTCGGTAGCTTTGATGCGGTCCAGTACGTGCTGCACCTCTTCCGCATCCCGCACCTGGTCCAGGTCTATCTCAGCCAAAGCCGCGCGAATGTAGGCTATGGCCTCGATGATGCTGTTTCGCCACGTTTCCAGAGCGTCCGGACGCGCATCATCGGTGGCAGGTGCATCCGATACAAAAACATCGGCCGACATTGGGTTGCGGGTCTTTTCCGCGTGCGGCACGCTGGCAGCCATGGATGAGCCTATCACCTTGGCGTAGTCGATGATGGCTGAATCAGACCGCGCTATGTCTCCGGCCAGATTGTGGAGCCCGAAAGAGAGGTTGATGTCATTCCGCGCGCTGACCAGCGCGTCGGCCACCAGGCCCGGCAGGATTGCACCCGGCAGGGCATCCAATGCGGCCAGCGCATTGAACTGGTCCAGCAATTCCGGCGTCCCGTGCATGCGGACATGGGCGATCACATAACCGTCCAGAAGAGGATCGGTGACGGGCGTTGTTTCACGCGGCGGAACCGGCACTTTGGAAACACCCTCGCCTGCGTGATAAACCGGTAATGCAGGGTCATCTGGCACGGCCACAATACCGGCGCGAGTCGGAATGATACGGGCTGTTGTTACTCGTATCCCCGATTCGTCACGCGCATTTTCAGCACGTTCCCGTTGCGATATTCTGCTAACGAGATTCTCGGCGTTTTTAACAAGGTTCTCAGCGTGTTGAAGATGCTCCGATTTCCGTTCTTCAACGGGTAGCCATTCGCCTTCCAGCACCGCAGGCTTGGCGCGTTCCGCATCAAAAACCATGCGGCCTATCCTTTCCCGGTAATCGGTCATGCCTTCCCGTCCCTGCAATACAGCTTTGGCCGCATCGCGTACCGCCTGGGGCAGCGTTTCATCCTCGATGGCATCCAGAATGGCGTTGCTGGTGGCACCCAGCACGTTGCCCA
>DAIEIW010000032.1:0-32405 GCA_027351205.1 Acidithiobacillus sp. | reverse complement strand
GGCCGACGCCTATCTCTTTACGGTATTGGGCTGGGGCCGGCATGTGGGCATTGACCTGGAGCAATGGCCGGTACTCAAGGCGTATCAGGGGCGGGTATTCATGCGGCCGGCGGTGCAATCGGCCCTGAAGGCGGAAGGGCTCCTCCAGGATTCCTGAGATCGGATGCCATCCGTATGCTTTTCCCAACGCTTCCCAACGCCCGGAGGAAAGAACATGAGCTCATCCCTTGAGGACATGAAAGGCGCGGCAAATCAGTCCGGGGGAGGGCAAGGTGCCCGGCGCCACCCCATTCAGGTGCGGCTGACGGCCGACGCGGAGCGCGCCTTGGCGCTGCATCCCACCCACCTGCTCGTGGAACTGGAGTTGCTTTTTAGCTGCCTGATCCGCAAGCGCGTGCGCTTTCCCGCCACCCCCCATGCCGACGCCATTCCGGTGCCCGGAACGGATCCGCGCCTGACCTTGTATTTCCATCCGGTATGCACCAAAGTCTGCGCCATCGGCGATGCCGAGGTTCCGGATCTGCTGACCTTCCCCATCCGCCGCGTGACGCCGTTCATTCCCCGCGCCGTGACCTTGGACTATCGACGGGGTGCATGGGTAGGAGATTTTTATTATCCCAGGGAATTACGGTGATGGTGTTCCTGCGGATGGTTCCTCGCGGGCCGGCATGATTGCGTATTCCAGTCTGCAAGGGGAAATCCGCCGCGGACTGGAAGATTGTGGCGATTATGATAGCGGAGTGACGAACCTTAACTGGTAAGGGTGGCGGTATTGACTGGGATCCGCACATGATGCCGCTCGCGGCGGGTGCGATGATGGAATGAATGGATGTTGCCAATTTTTTTGCTCAATATGGCGAGGAGCGACCTTTCATGAGCGGCGAAGCAAGCAAAGCACAAACATTATGCAGCATGTGCGTATATTTCCCGCCGAATCTCCCCGCGGGAAAATACCCTCGGGAGGATTGGCTGGAGCTGCAAAAGAAATCCTGTTCCTTTGATTATGTCCCGGGCGACGCCGACTGTCTGGCCAGCAGGAAAACAAGCTGCAGCCTGGTGGACCTGGGGAGTCCAGGCAGCGGCGGAGCAAATGAATAGGCCGTGACGCCAGGACCAGGCGGCGCGGGCGACCTTTCCGACCGGGCCGGCGCAGATCCGAGGACATCCAAGCGCCCAGGCTTGGATGTCATGGCGCTTTCTTATTTCAGTGCTTCCCTAAAGCGCATGTCGGTCTTGCTCTCCTGCATGAATTTATAGAGCAGCCCCGCAACCAGTCCCCCCAAAGGGGTCGCAATGAGATATACCCAGATGATGTCACCGAATACATAAGCAGCAATCATGATGGCCAGCCAGTTGGCGAGGGCCACGTCGATGAGCGGTTTGCCCATCGCCGCGGCGCCGCCGCCGAAAAAAATGAGTCCGAATGTGCCGATGAACTCTGCCGTCATTTTTCGCGTCATTGGCTGCATGCCGATTTCTCCATATAGATGTAGACTGATCGATGGGAATAGAGCCCACCGTAGCTTGTCGGCGGGGATCATTCCATGGCAAGGGGGAATTCCGTGGCGAGGAAAACGTCCGCAACGGGAAACAACAGCGTGCAAATATCTGGTTACCGGAAACATCCCGACTCGATAATCTTATGGCCAAGGCAGTGATTTGCCGGACTGGGGATTTTCCACGTCAGTGGCCGAGCCGGATTCGTTGATACGGTGTAGGGCCTTGGGAGGACCGTTATCCATTGTGGGCTCATTACGGTAAGATGAGGAATATCCGCATGTTAAAATATGGCAAGAAGCAGACCGAATCCAAGTCGGATCAAGGTGCTTGGATGTAACGCTTCAGGGAATGGCGTTTGCACCATACCTATTAGCGATGGGCCTTGGCGATCGTCGGCCATGATCCGGCGTGATGGGACGAGGGAGGGGGGAAGGTAATGGAAAAAATATCCGAATTGGGTTTCTGGCAGCGGATGGCGGCGGAGCGGGGCTTGATTATCCTCTTTTTCAGCTCGGCGGGCTGTCATTCCTGCCGCATCTGGCGGGGGTTGCTGCGGGAGTATGAGATGACCCGCGAGGATCTGCGCGTCTGGGAGGTGGATGCCGGTATCGACATGGGCCTGACCCAGGAATTTGAGGTTTATCACCTGCCGGCGCTCTTTCTCTTCAAGGATGGCCGCTACCTGCGCCCCTTGCAGGTGGAGGCGCGGCCCCAGGCACTGCATCGGCTGGTGGAGTCGGTAAAGGATCTGCCGGGCGAGGAGCAGCCGTGAGCGTTTTCGACGCCCAGGGCTGGCATGGGGCGGCCCGGCGGGCGCCATCGCCGTTTTTTGACCAACGCCCGCCCGTTGCCGTGGATCTGCTGGTCGTTCATGCCATCAGTCTGCCGCCGGACAGCTTCGGCAGCGGGGACGTGCAGCGCTTTTTCATGGGCGAGCTGGATTTTGATCGCCACCCCTATTATGACGGGATCCGCCATCTGCGCGTCTCGGCTCATTTTTTCATTCCCCGGGACGGGGCATTATGGCAGCATGTCAGCGTTTTTCAGCGCGCCTGGCACGCCGGACAATCCCAGTGGGAGGGACGCCCGGCCTGCAACGATTATAGTATCGGGGTAGAGCTGGAAGGGACGGCGACGCAGCCTTTTGCGCCGGAACAATACCGGACCCTGGGGCAGTTGGGGCGGGATTTGCAAACCGCCTTTCCGGCCCTGTCGCGGGAGCGCGTGGTGGGGCACGCGGATATCGCCCCCGGGCGGAAATGGGATCCAGGCCCCTGTTTTTCCTGGCAAACCCTTTGGGAGGAGTGGGCGGATGGCCAATGAACCGGTAGCGCAGCAGGTACCCAGGCGCAACTGGCGCAAGGGCTGGTTATGGCCCTTCGTCGCCTTCCTGGCCATGCTCCTGTTTACCTTGCTATGGTTGGGGGTCTTCCGCCAGGCGACGGTGGAGCGGGCGCCAATGGGGCCCTATCTCTATGTTTATGAACCATTCTCTGGCAGTTATCCGGATATGGTGAAGGCCCGGGAGGCACTGAAAAAGCGCTTGCTGTCAGCGGGGTTGAAGCCGGCTTCGGCCATGACCCTCATGGAGCAGGAGCAGGGAGGACAATCGGCGGCGGTGAAGGCGCGGGTGGGCTATCTGGTGAACCCCGGCAGCCCGCTGCCGGCGGGGCTGCAGCGGGGGGTGTGGCCGCGGCAGATGGCGGTGAGCGTCAAGGTGGATGCCTACAGCGCGGTGGCCTCCCTCAAGGCATACTCCGCCCTGAAGGCGTGGCTGAAGGCGCGGGGGTTGCCGGCGCGCTACCCCTTGCTGGAGATCATCGGCCCCGGGGATCGTTACCGCTTGCTGATGCCGGTGGCGGCCTCGGGGGATACCGCGCCGGACGCTTCGTCCCGGCCGTAAAACTTGACGCCGCGGACGATCTTGGGCCGGCCCTGGGCGATGCGGTGGCGGTTGGAATCGCGCAGGGAATAGACGCAGCCGCAATATTCCTGCTGGTAGAAACTTTCTTCCTTGGCAATCTCGATCATGCGCTGGCTGCCGCCGCCCTTGCGCCAGTTGTAGGTCCAGTACTGCATGCCCTCGTGGCGGGCGGCGGCGCGTTCGCCGCAGGCGTTGATCTGGACCATGTCCTTCCAGCGGGAGATGCCCAGGGTGCTGGTAAAGACCGTGAAGCCGTGTTCTCTGGCATAGAGGGCGGAGCGCTCGAAACGCATGTCGAAACAGGCGGTGCAGCGCGCGCCCCGTTCCGGCTCCCATTCCAGCCCCTTGACCCGTTCAAACCATCGGTCCTTGTCGTAATCCAGGTCCACGAAGGGTACGCCGAGCTTTTCCGCATAACGGATATTCTCTTCCTTGCGCAGCTCGTATTCCGCCGTGGGATGGATGTTGGGATTGTAGAAAAGGACGGTGAAGTCGATACTGGCAGCACGGATGTCGTCCATGATGGGTCCGGCGCAGGGGGCGCAGCAGGAATGCAGGAGGATATGTCGGTTGCCATCGGGAGTTTGCAGAGGCGTGGCGGGTTTTTTGGACATGGAACAGTTCCCTGACGAATGGCGGCATTGACGGCGCAAGAATAGCGCCTCGTACCGGTCTTGCCAAAGGGCGGATAACAATAGGGCGTGATTTGCGCGGGGTGCGGCAAACACCCCGGTCCGGGGTATTCGCCGGCTGTACATTGCCGCCAACGACGTCGCATAGGGGGGTCCGCTACGCTGGCGACCACCCCTGTTGCTGTGGCCCACAACTACACAATGCCTGCGGCCTTGACTTATTGTGCCGGACGCAAAAGCGGTCGCATGCCTTCCCGGACTTGGCGCTGAATGAAGGCGGCGCGGCCGGATTCGCGCTTGTCGATCTCGGCGGCGCATTGGGAGTCCACCATGGCGGCGGTGCTGAGGAGCAGTTCCAGCTCGCAGAGATCAACTTTGGGCTGGGTGAGCGCCTCGGGGGCGACATTCATTTGATCGCCCACCTGCCAGAACATGCGCGCGTTCCACATCTTCATACGCACCTTGGGGTCTTGAAAGAGCTTGACGCAACGTTCGTTTACGGCCTTGGGATCCACTTCCATTCTCCTTCTCATCGCTGGTTGGACATGCCGACCCGGTTTGGGCCGCAGAATCCTTCTAAGGATACGCGAAAATGGGGTAAAAAAGCGATGGGTTACAGGGGCTTTGAGGATTCATTTATTCCATGGCCGGATAGATTTTGATCGTGCAGGAAAACCCCGCGTAAGCGGGGTTGGGGAGTGGGTGAAGGCTCCGGGAGTCGTCAGGAGCCCGTTTTCATGTTGATGTTCTGGTTGATGGCCAGTTCAGGGTTGTAGAGGTATTCGATGTTGCCCTGTTCCACCTGCTTGAGGTAGTTCTGGAAGTCGGCCTTGGCCTTGTCCCAACTGATGCCCATCTTCTCCACCAGGTCTTCGCAGGGGGAGGCATGCCACTGCAACTGCACGATCTTGAAGGGATCGGCGCCGCAGGCCAGGGCCGCGAGCTGGACATCGGCAATGATGGGCATGGAGTAGTTCATGTCGTGGGCCTTGCCGATCCACTGGTTCTTGTCCAGGGTGGTGATGCAGCCCGTGTCGATGCCGATCATGACGTCGGCCCTGGCCTCCTCCCGCGCCACCTTGATCTTGCGGTTCATGGAGAAGCTGCGGGTGAACTCGCGCTCGGAGATGATGTGGCGGAAACCGAAGCCGCAGCAGTCGTACCAGGTGGAGTAGTCGATGACCTGGGCGCCCAAGGCCTGGGCGACGGAGGTGCCGACGGCGGTGCGGTTGCCCCCCAGCACGGTGTTGTCGTAGACGGCGTCTTCCTGCACCATCTTGTAATAGTGGCAGGCGGCATGGACGGTGACGCGGATGTTGCTCATGTCCACCACCTGCAGCTCGCTGGCGATGCGGTTGCGCATGACGTGCAGCCATTCGCTGTAGTGGACCACTTCCTCGGGGATGACGATCTTGCCGTCCACCAGGCGCCCCAGCTTGCCGAGGATCTTCTTGACCTTCTCCCGCAGTTCGGCGGACTCGATGAGATACTTGCGGATCTCCTTGTAGTTGCCGAAGGAGGTGCCGCAGTGCACCAAAGGAAAGAAATGGCCGTTCTCGAAGCCGTGCTGCTTGCCGGAGACATAGGCCTGATGGAAGTTGCGCAGGAAGACGGCGGCCAGGGACTCCACGTTGCCGATGCCGGAGCCGTGGTAGTTCCAGGCGGTGCAGGAGGTCTGGTCGGTCTCGTCGAGGTAGTCGATGCCCAGCTTGTTCATGAACCACATGAGACTGGTGGGATAACCGGGGATATTGCCGCATTGTCCGCAGCTCTTGTGGTGCCAGAGGTTGTTGGTGGGGATCTTTTTGTCCCAACCATAGAGGGTCTGCACCGTTTCTGCATGATGTTCGGGATTGATGCGGTGGACGATGATCTCGCCTTCCTTCTCCAATTGCCACATGTGGTCGCGGATGTCGTCCATCCGCTCGCCCAGGTCAACGCTGCGGCGATCCACGTGGCTGCGCACCCAGGCCGTTGCGGCTTCCGCTTCATTCGCCGAAAGATTCGTGTCCTGAAAAAAGGCGCCGTGACCTGCTACGCCCTGCTGCGTGCTGTTGTTGTCGTCGTTCATAGATTGACTCCTCGGGCATCAAGCCGCTTAACCGGAACACACTGTGGAACACGCTGTACATCCATGCGAATAGTTGACTACTATGCTCCACAATGATTCCGTTGCCAAGTAAATGGCTTTATGATCGTCGCCGTGGGTGGCGACCCGCATCGGCAACGACTTGAAAGGGGTATTATGGAAAACCTGGATGTGATCCCGATTCCCGCGCCGGCGGAGATAGCCGCACGTTGCCGCGCGTTTTATCTGGCCCCCGCAGTGCGCAGCAAAGGATGGTTGCCGAATCTCTTCTGGCGTCCTGCAACGCGGGATGATCCCTTTGGGACGCTGCGGGTCGATCCCTGGGAACTGGAGGTACTCTTTGCCGCGATCAGCGCTGCGCCCGCCCTGGCAAGGACGGCGCTGGAACAGCGGTCGCCTGGGCGTGCAGGTTTCATCGAGCGATCCATCGGGCACGGCGAGTTGCCGCTGCTCAGTTTCCATGAGGATGTAGCCTAGGCATGGCTGCGGTGCCCCGCGTAGCCATTCTTTCGCGCCATGCGGAGCTCTATTCGACCCGCCGCTTGCTGGATGCAATTGTCGCTGCGGGCGCCGATCCGGTCCTGCTTCAGCCTGAACAATGTTTGCTGATGCTACACGACACGCAAGCCGCGCTTTATTATGGATCCTCTCCGCTCGCACCCTGTGCAGCGGTGATTCCACGGGTGGGCGCTCCAATCACGCGCCTGGGAGCGCGTCTGCTGCGTTATTTTGCCGGGGAGGGAAGTTGCTGCCTCAATAGTGCAGGGGCGTTGGAGCTTTCTCGGGATAAATTCGCCTCCCTTCAGGTCCTGGCGGCGGCGGGCGTTGCCGTACCGCAAACCGCCTACTTCACCCAGGCGGGGCAGCGCGATCTGGCGGTCTCCTCCTTGGGAATGCCGCTGGTGCATAAATTACTCAGCGGCTCGCAAGGGGTGGGTGTCAGTCTGGCAGATACACCTGCCGCTGCTCGGGGCATGCTGGATACCGTCCTCCATCTGCAGCACGAGGCGATGGCGCAGCGCTTTCTCAGCGGGCGCCAGGATATCCGCGTGATCGTACTGTTCGGCAGGGTCATTGCGGCCATGCGCAGGGAGGCATCTGCCGAAGATTTTCGCAGCAATTTGCATTGTGGGGGGCGGGCGTCGGCATTGCCCGAGCTGCCCGAAGATTTCGCCGTCATTGCCCGCCGGTCGGCTGCTGCTCTGGGTCTGGGCTTTGCCGGAGTAGATATTATGCTGGCTGAAGATCGGCGGCCTCTGGTGCTGGAGGTGAACCCCGTCCCCAGTCTGGAAGGCATCGAAGCTGTTACGGGGCAGGATATCGCCGGCATGCTGGTCAAAGCGCTTTTGCGGCAGGCCCCGTCCCCATCTCCGCAATTGCAGCCGTAATCCAGTCGTGCGCCTGCTGGTTGAGGGATCCCGCCTTACCTGCGGGGGGCAGCGCGGGGCCGATATGCACTTCGACGATCCCCGGCCATTTTCGCCAGTCTGTACGCGACCAGAAACACCCGCTATTCACAGCGATCGGCAGAAGGGGGACCTGAGCACGGATGGCTAGCCCGGCAGCGGTGCTGCTGAAGGAGCCGACTGTGCCGCAGGGGTGGCGGGTGCCTTCCGGAAAAATGACCACATGAAAGCCCGCAGACAGCCGGAGTTTTCCCTGTTCAATCACCTGCACCAGGGCTTCTCTGCCCCCGTTGCGGTCGATCCCGATGGGCCAGGCCAGGCGCAGGCCCCAGCCAATCACCGGGATACCGAAGAGTTCCTTTTTCAGTACAAAGGAGAGCTGCGGGAAGATGCACCAAAAGAGCAGGGTCTCCAGCGCCGACTGATGATTGGCGACGATGACGCAGGGTGTGGCGGGAATATTGGCGAGACCGGAAACCCGATAACGCAGGCCGCAACTCCAATGGAGCCAGCCGACGCCGGCGCGCGCCCATAGACGACTGGCCCAGACCCGCGCCGGCAGCGGCAATGGTGCTACGGCTAGACTGAAAATAGCCCAGATCAGCGTCCATATCGTAAAGCCCCCATAGAACAGTGCGCTGCGGATGGTGCGTATCATGGAGTGCCGAGAATGGCGTGTACCGCCGCGGTAAGGTCAGCGAAGATAGGAAAGCCTGCAGCCCGCGCTTCGAGGCGCGCGTCTTGACCTTTCCCCGTCAGTACCAGCATGGGTCGTGCGCCCGCTTCCTGTGCCGGGAGCAGATCGCGCATACTGTCACCAATGGCGGGAACCTGTTCCAGCGAGATTTGCAGCCGCTCTTGTATTTCCTGAAACAGACCCGACGCCGGTTTGCGGCAGGCGCATGCTGCCTCCGGAGCGTGGGGGCAGAAAAAAATGGCATCTATCCGGCCGCCTGCGGCGGCCAGTTCCTGACGCATGCGCTGGTGGATGGCGGTCAGGGTGCGGATATCAAAAAGCCCCCGTCCCACACCGGACTGGTTGGTGGCCACCACTACTTGGTAACCGGCACGGTTCAGTCGCGCGATGGCCTCCAGACTGCCGGGAATGGGGCGCCACTCTGCGGGCGATTTGATATAAGCGTTACTGTCCTCGTTAATCACACCGTCACGATCCAGAATGACGATCTGCCCCATCAGGCCCCCTGTAACTGCGAGAAGTCGGCAATGCGCAGGAAAGCTTCCTGAAGCCGGGCCAGCAGCGCCAGACGGTTCTGGCGCAGCACCGGATCTTCGGCCAGGACCATGACCCCATCAAAAAATTGGTCCACAGCGGGACGCAGGCCAGCGAGCAGTCCGAGGGCCGCGGCATAGCGGCGTTCCGCAATCTGTGCATGGAGGGGCTGCTCCAGGGCCTGCCAGTAGTCCCAGAGTGTGTTCTCTACCGGATCCATAAAGTATTGGGGATCTATGGGCCGGTCGCCGGAGATCACTTCTTTGCGTAACAGATTGTTGATCCGTTTGATCAACGCTGCGAGGGCATCTGCCGCCGCATGCTCAGCCTGGAAAAGGGCGAGGGCTTCGAGACGCTGGCGTGCGTCCAATGGCTCGTGGGGCTGGCGGCTGAGCACGGCGGCGATCTGGTCGGCGCGGAAGCCCTCCTCCCTGAAGTAGACCCGCATCCGATCCTGAAAGAAGTCGAGCACCGCGCTCCGTATCTCCGTCCGGTTCCTGGCGAAGGCACCACCGTAAGCGGCCAGCGTGCGGGTTACCGCTTCATCCAGGTTCAGGGGCACTCCGGCGTCCAGTACGATCCGCAGCACCCCCAGCGCAGCGCGGCGCAGGGCAAAGGGATCGCGGTCGCCAGTAGGTACTTTGCCGATGGCAAAAAAACCGCAGAGGGTATCCAGCTTGTCGGCGATGGCCAAGCACTGACCGTGCGCATCCGACGGGATTTCGTCGTCGCGCCCACTGGGCAGGTAATGCTGGGCGATGGCTGTGGCAACACGGTTGTTTTCCCCGTCATGCCGGGCGTAGTGGCCGCCCATGATGCCTTGCAATTCCGGAAACTCGCCCACCAAACCGCTGAGCAGATCACTTTTGCAGAGTTCCGCGGCGCGGTTCATGTCACCCGCATCCACCGCGAACTGCGGTGAGAGGGCTGCGGCAAGCTCCTGCAGACGCACCGTCTTGTCGAAAATGCTGCCGAGGCCGTCCTGAAACAGCACTCGGTCGAGTGCGGCCCGTCGTGTCTGCAGGGATATCTGGCGGTCCTGATCCCAAAAGAAGGCAGCATCCGCGAGGCGGGCACGCAGTACCCGGTTATTTCCATCGATGACGACCTGCGTATCCCGGCTGTGGAGGTTGGCAGCGAACAGATAATAGGGCACCAGGCGTTCATTCCGACCACGCAGGGGGACATAACGCTGGTGCTGCATCATGACCGTAATCAGCGCTTCTTCGGGCACCCGCAGATAGTCCGCGGCGAAGCTGCCGGCAAGAATGACCGGCCATTCGTTGAGTCCGGTGATCTCGTCCAGCAAGGCCTCCGGCAGAATCGGAGTGACGGCCATCTCGCCTGCCAGGGCGGCCATTTTACCGGCAATGTGCGCGCGGCGCCCGGCGAAATCCACCATCACCTTTGCCTGCAGCAAAGATTCGGCGTAACCGGCAGGCGTGTTGATCTGCACCGTCTGGGGATGGTGGACGCGATGTCCGAAGCTCTCTCCGCCGGCATCCAGACCAAACATATTCCAGTCCAGCACCTGGCCGCCCTGACGCAGCAAAAGCCAGCGTACCGGACGTAGGAAACTGTCAGAACGAGCCCCCCAGTGCATGCGTTTGCGCAGGGGCAGACTGGTGACCAGTTTGCTGGCGATCTCGGGCAGCAGAGCATGGCTGTCCTGCGCCGCGTCGACCTCCCGCCAGGCTAGGACGGGGCCTTTTTCGGTCTCCAGGGTGAGCAGGTCGTCCAGGCTGACCCCACAGGAGCGGGCAAAGCCCTCCGCCGCAGCCGTGGGCTTGCCCTGCGCATCACGGGCGCGCGCCACGAGGGGACCGCGGCGCAGGGTCTCCTGCGGCAGGCTCTGCCGGGAGACGTCTTTGATCCAGAGAGCGAGCCGTCGCGGCGTGACATAGCCGCGAATGCTCCCAAACTGCAATCCGGCCGCATCGAGCAGTTGGCCTATGATTCCGGTCGCGGCGTCCTGCAGGGGTATTTGTTCCCGCGCCGGCAACTCTTCACAACCCAGTTCCAGCAGGAGATCTTCAGGCGCTGACATCTTGGCTCCGCAGCAAGGGGTGACCGAGGGCGGCACGGGCCTCGGCATAGTGCTCGGCGACGCCTCGCGCAAGCGTACGGACGCGACCGATGAATCGAGCGCGCTCGTTGACGCCGATGGCATGGCGTGCGTCCAGCAGGTTAAAGGTATGGGAGCAGTCCAGCACCCGTTCGTAGGCGGGTAGAGGGAGTTCGGTCGCCAGCAAGGCGTGACAGTCTTTTTCCGCTTGGTCGAAGCGCTGAAAGAGGTCTTCTACGGGCGCCAGCTCAAAATTATAGCGGGATTGCTCCACTTCGTTCTGATGGAATACGTCCCCGTAGAGTACGTTCGGGGTCCACACAAGATCATAGACACTTTCGACGCCCTGTAGGTACATGGCCAGTCGTTCCAGACCGTAGGTGACCTCGCCCATCACGGGATGGCAATCCAGACCGCCCACCTGCTGGAAATAGGTGAACTGGGTGACTTCCATGCCGTTCAGCCAGACCTCCCAGCCCAGTCCCCAGGCCCCCAGGGTCGGTGACTCCCAGTCGTCTTCGACGAAACGGATATCCTGGACCCCGGCATCAATACCGAGGGCTGCGAGTGATTCGAGGTAGAGTTCCTGCAGGTTCACCGGGTTCGGTTTGAGCACCGCCTGAAACTGGTAGTAGTGCTGGAGACGATTGGGATTATCCCCGTAACGGCCGTCCGTGGGGCGCCTGGAGGGCTGTACGTAAGCTGCCCGCCATGGTTCTGGGCCGATGGCTCGCAAAAAGGTGGCAGGGTGGAAGGTTCCGGCACCTACCGGCATATCCATGGGCTGGAGCAGAACACAGCCTTGATCGGCCCAGAAGCCTTGCAGCCGCTGGATGATTTCCTGAAAAGTCATAGGGGTCTCGGGCAGATATTTTGCGCATTATGGCCCAATGCGGCCAGCCCTGTGAAGGGCGTCTGCAGATCTGCGTACCCCGACGGCCTCAAAGCAGCTCGGCGATCCCCGCAGCTCCCCGTTTGGCGTCGAGAAAGACCAACCCAAGCTTCGCCTCTTTTCGGGCTATGACCGTGAGGACCGCATCTGGGCCGGCATGAATGAGCAGGACGTAGCCGTTATCGCCCTTGATCATGACTTGTTCCAGTTCACCCCGCGCCAGCTCTACGGCGGTGCGGTCGCCCAGGGAAAGCATTGCCGCCGCCATGGCCCCTACCCGGTCTTCGTCCATGGTCGAAGAAAGCAGTGAGGCGATGGTGAGGCCGTCGGTGGAAATCACGGCTGAGGCCTCGATGTCCGCAGAAGACCCGTTCAGGTCACTGAGGATGGATTTGAGCATTTCTTCACGCATTTTGTTCTCCTGAATTAGATATTGGGGTCTGTGAAAAAGGTGTTGTTTTAGCGGTAACGTGTGTCCAGGTCCTGCACCAGTGTAACGAAGGATTGATCCTGAAGGCGCGGCGTACCGCTGATGACGAGCATGAAATGTTGCTGACCGATAAATAACGGCCAGAATCCTAGTTCGGAGCGTCCTGCGGGGTCGAGCAGCCCCCAGGTTTCAGTGTTGACGCGGAGGTTGTTTTTCAGCAGACGGTCGTGTCTGGACTGTAGGGATAGCAGATCGGCCGAAAGCCCGGCGAGTTCTTCTGCGGCTTCATGGGTGTAGCCCGATGCCGCGAGGTAAAAGCCGTTTTCGTCGGCGAGGAGGGTTTTCTGTATATCCGAAAGTTGCGCGAGGAGAGGCGGTAAGGCGTCTTCCAGCCGCTGATCCTCCCGTTGGCGCGGACGTGCTGTGCCCCGCAACATGCCCAGTCGCTGCAGGCGGAAAATGCTGCGCAAGGCTTCCTCTTCGCTCGTCGCCTGAGTCCAGTGCTGTGCGGTGCTGGCGCTGAAGGGAGCCCGGTGTCCTTGCCGTAAAACGTGAAGGAGGATGGTCCGGTTTTCGTCCTGATGCGGACTGGATGTGGCGTAAAAAGCCCCAGCGGGTGTCACCTCACCGTAAATATCCGCGTTCGTGGCGACCAGTTCGATACTCATAACTGATCCCCGATGCCCGGATCAATGGAGTAAAGCAGCGCCATGACCAGATTCTTTACGTCGTCCTTGTTGCGGCCATCCACTTCAAAAATTGGAGGAATGGGATTGAGCATCCGCAAGTCCGCAGTCGCCTCCGGGAGCATGTCGACGTAGTCGGCTATCTGGGGCTGTGTCTGGATATCTGTCTTCGAAACCCCGATGACGACGGGGACATCGACAATGAAGTCCTTGAAGGCATGAAGAAAAAAATGCAGGTCTTTTTTGGGGTGGGGGCGGGTGTTGTCGAGCATCAGAATAAGGCCCAGGCCGCCGGTGGTGAGGATATCCCACATGAAGTCGAAACGTTCTTGGCCTGGAGTGCCGTACAGGTGAATTTTGGTACCCTCATCCAGCTTCAACATGCCGTAATCCATCGCGACGGTGGTGTGGCCCTTGCGATTCAGCGTCATATCCGAGGCCTGGGCATCGGTGGAGATGATCGGAATATCCGACAATGCTGCAATGGCCGTTGTTTTGCCTACTCCAACAGGACCGGTAAAAATGATTTTATTGTCTTCTCTCACCACAGGGCTCCTTCATATAATCTTTTGATCTTTACCGGAGAAAAATCCCGGTCGCATCTTACAGCCCTGCAATGCGGGCAAGGAGACGGCCTAGGAAGCTCCGTTTTGCTGCAGGTATTTCAGCGGCCTCCGGCGCATTCGCCGATGCAAGCTGGATGCGGTTGTCAGGGTTTTCCGCCGTGTTATAGCGCAGCAACCCCAGGCTATCTGCGGCCGCAAGAAAGTTGAAAAGGTCGGAGGGCGCGACGCGCAACATTTTTACCGTCAATGCCGGAGACGCCGGAGAACGGGCCAGAAACGCCGCCAGGCGCAGGGCGTCAGGCAACATGGTCAGGCGCGTGAGGTTGGGCCATTGCTTCAGCTGGACCGGGGCGTTGATCTGCAGTTGCTGAATGAGGCGCCCGTCAGCAGTCCATGCGCCCACTTGCCAGAGCAGGGATTGAAGGGTGAGATGCCGTACGGATGCGTGGGCAGGGATATCCGTGTCAGTGGGGGCGCGCATTTGCAGCCGTGGGTGCTCCTCCTGCGCCAGGGACTTGAGGGTTGCGTCGTCCGTCAGCAGAATGGCCTGATCTGCCACCGGGTCCAGGCGCAGAATAACCTGCTGTCGGTCGCCCACGATGACGGCCGGCGACTGGTCGCGGCGGACGATCTGCAAAAGTCCCACCAGTCCAGCCTGAGGGTTGAAATGACGTACGTCTTCAGGGCGTAGCAGGGGTGTCGGGCGTGGTGCGACGGTTGGCTGTGCGACAGGTTTGGGAGCAGGGGCCGACGCTGGGTGGGCCGCAGGTGGTGCCGCAACGGACGCGAATGGCGAAGAGATCGCGACCTCGGGCCGGATGGGCATGACTGTCGCGCTGTTCCTTCCGGCCGGCTTTGCCGGAGCGGGGCTACCATTCAGCAGAAGCTCCAGTGCGGGGAACAGGGTTTCCATCCGTATGGGTTTCTGCAGTACCGGGAAAATACTGTCAGGTTGCGCGGAAACGCTCGTCAGCAGGATGCGTTGTTCCGGCTGTTCTGCATGCAACCGACGCGCGATAGCCATACCGTCCATACCATCCACATCGATAATGATCACTGCGGGCGTTTGCGTGTCACCGGCGTCCAGCAACTGATAATGCTGCCGGGTAAACATCTTGAAAGCCATGCGGAAGACGGCTTCTTTGCGTGCATCCATCCCGATGCTGCGGACGAGGATACTACCGCTGTTGGAGGGGTTTGTCGTCATGATCAAATCCTAAATGATCTGTCGTTGCGGGTAACGCTGGAGGCGTTCAGTCAGGCTGAACATCTGGCGCATGATATCTTCACTGGGCTGCATGTCCGTCGTGAGAATGGATTTGACGAAACGGGAAAATCGCTCGCTGGCGTCCATCCGTTCGTACATTTCGAGAAGCGGTCCGTAGTAAATGTCATGCCGAGGTTGCGCCAATATGGCCTTCTCCAGAAGGTCCACCGCCTCGTTCACCTGCCCGTAGTCCAGAAGCATGTTGAACTCCTCAATAATGCTATCCTCACTGTCCTTCCCGGTAATCCGGTGATCACGGTGAATTTCTTCCGTCACCAGTGGGGGGCTGCTCAGTGGTATGGCGGTGATCGGCAGATACAGCCCGTATTTCTCGGCCAGCCCTGCGAGGAGCTGCTCCTTTCCATCACTTCCGGCAAGGGCTACCCAGAGGCTGTGCTCACCCAGTCGCAGGCCTTGTTGCAGCAATCGCGTTCGCAGATCGCTACCAGCGCCCCACAGGGTGATATAGAGCTGCAGGAGGGATTCGGCATAGGCGGCACAGCGCTGCTGGTCGTACAGCAGTTCCAGCAGGGTGACATGGAGAATGAGCTTGCGGGGATCGAGAATGAGTTGGCGACGTAACAGTCGCTCGGCCTCGGGATATTGGCGACACGCCAGCAGATGGCGTGCGGCAAGGAGCGGCGAAACCAGGCTGGCTACTACCCCATATTCCTCCTCATCCAGTGGCCGAATATCATCGGACCCTGTTAGCAGTATGAGGCCCTCTCCTGCAGGACCGTTTTTGGATACCCCGGCCGATAGCATCTCCGGTCTAGGCATAAAGCCGGACAGATCCAGTGGTTCCGGGTTGACGATGGCTTGCTGCAACTCCTTCTGTGCACTGGCGAGCGCGAAAGACTCGGCCGGTTGTGGCGCAAGGGTGGCATGCGCGAGGACAGCCGCAATTTGTGCGCTGCTCATCCCTAAATGCTCTGCAGTTACCCGTAGTTGCAGGTTCTGTGGATCCAGTTTCAGCCCCTGCAAAACGAGATCCCTGGCTTCCGCATCGGGAATGGTGTGCGACTCGGTGAGTTGTTCCAACAGCTCAGCAAAGTGATCGATATCCGGTATTTCACGATAGACCGCGAGGAGCCTGCGCGTCTGCTGGGCATTGTCGGGGTTGTGATCCACGTACCAGCTGAGGGATGTGGCCGCCTGTTCCAAGTAGCCATAGGAAAGATAAATGTCCACCTCGTCCAGAATGCTGATTTCATCGACCTGAACAGGGGATGCCGCTGTTACGGTGCCGGGCAGGCTGCTTTTGACAGGCAGTGCCGCCGGTGCCGGACTTCCGCTGCCCTCGTGCTGCAAACTTGGGGCTTTGAGAGGTTTCCGTCCGCGCGACGCCTTCCATACCCCGGCCAGCACGACCAGGGCTACAAGAAAGGCTATAATAATCAGGCTGCCGGTGGGTAATTCCATGCAGGAATCTCGCTTCAGGGTATAAATGTGGTGTTGCTTCTTTGCCGCTATTCTGACTGGTAGATAGGCGTTTTAACGGCACTGTCAATGCGCGAATATCCCGGCAATTTCATGGATGCGCTTCGTGCTGGGACGCTGCGCCGCCGGAGAGGCGTCCGCAGCCGCCGCGTAACCGGCGAACAGCGCAGGCAAAGCCTGTACGATGAGCGGGAGGCGTTCGCGGCTTACTGTGGCCAGCCGCCATTCTGCGCGCCAGCCGTGAACGGGGTGGCTGACGCAGATGGCGACACCCCAGCCGCGCTCCTGCGCCGACCACTGATGCTCGGCAATGCACAACTGGTGTTGCCGGGTCATTTGTCCCAGACCGACGTAAGGGCCTGCATAGGGGATGCGCAGATCGCCAGCCAAACTGGTCAGCATATGATCGAGACGGTGCAGTGCATCGCGTAACGGTACGACCGGAACGGTCTGGCCGCTCACTGCGTTTCTCAGAAAAATTAGATGTGGCGATTCCATACAGGCCTCCTTTTACTTTATGATTATGGCGATAATACAGGACGCTGCCAACGCGCGTGCGCGGCGGATGGCGTTCTTGCTTTTTCAGCGAGCCGCGAACAGGAAAATAAATCATGCGAAAACAGTTAGGTGCCTGGTTTCTGGCAGCCTTCATGGGATGTGGCGTGACGGTAGCCAATGCCAGTGTCTATGCCTTGCCCGTCCAGGGAAACATTGTCGGGGCGCTCAAGGCGGTAACTACCCACAGAGACGATACTCTTCTCGACATCGGGCGTTTCTACGACCTCGGTTACAATCAGGTAACAGCGGCCAACCCTGGCGTCAATCCCTGGCTTCCTGGCCAGGCCAGCAAGGTGGTCATTCCTGCCGAGTATATTTTACCGCCAAAGCCCTGGACCGGGATCATCGTGGATATTCCGGCGCGGCGGATCTACTATTTTCCGGTGAATGACCGAGTGGTATACACCTATCCCGTCGGTGTCTTTCTGCCAGGCTGGAAGGAGACGTTAACGGCTACACGGATTATCGCCAAATTTAAAATGCCTGCGTGGAATGTGCCCAAAAATATCCACGCGTGGTTCGAGAAGAAATTTCACATGGATATCCCCTGGTACTGGCCACCCGGCGCTGAAAACCCCATGGGTGAACTGGCGATGGAGACCGGACTCTCCGGTATTTTCATCCACGGTACATACCACCCCTGGGGAGTTGGCATGCGGGCCAGCCAGGGGTGTTTTCAGATGTTCCCGGAGAATGTCGCACAACTTTTCCCAATGGTTCCGGTGGGCACCCCGGTACGGATCATCGATCAGCCCAACCTGGTGGGTATGCGCGACGGGCAGGTCTATCTACAGTCCTACAAACCGATGCATGCCTACCACAAAAAGGGTATTCCGGATTTGCAGCGGGCCGTGGTGACGATCAAGTCTTTCATGGCGCGGAACCGGATCGATGAGCATATCGACTGGGACATGGTCAGGCGTATCGTGACTGAGCATAACACCGTGGCACTCCCCATCGGAGTCGGCGCACCGAGCTATGCAACGCTGTCTGCCGCGCTTCCCGCAACACCCTACGCGTATGCGCCTTACGGCCCATCGGCGAATGGTGCCGCGGTGCCGCCGCCCTTACCCCTGGCGAGTGCCGCAGATCAGGAACATCTGCATGTTCAGGTGACTTTCCCCGACCAGAAGCCGTAGAATCTCGTCCTCTCCTCGGAGCTTTGGGACTAGTGGCCACCCCCGACTCCCTGCTCCTGAATCCAGAGCCAAAGAAGCCCGAGGTACTCGTGACTCGCCTCGCTGCTGATTTCGAGATAAATCGCGCGCGGCAGCCAACTTTCCAGCCGGAGTCCGTTCACCCGGTCCAGACGGTAGTCGGTGGGCACGGGGATCACTTTCACGCCAGCGCGGCGAAACCATGCGACTGCCCGCGGCATGTGCAGCGCGGAGGTTACCAAGTAGGCCCGCTGGCCATGGTGTTCGGCCAACATTGCCGCGCTGTCTGTCGCGTTGGCTGCCGTATTGTAGGACTGGGTTTCCGGCCAGATGGTGCTTTGTACGCCCAGATCCTGGCGCAGGATGGACTCCATGGTGAGCGCCTCGGCTGGGGCGCCGAGACGCGGGGCGCCGCCACTGGGAATTATGGGAAGCCCGGTTTGCCGGGCGAGTTGCGCTGCCGCCAGCAGGCGCACGAGGGTGCGTGCATTCGCCGTTTCCTGATGGGAACCGGGCGATTGAATGACCTCTCCGCCCCCCAGCACGATAATCGCCTGGGGAGTGTCGGCTCCGTGCAGGGGTTTGGTCACGGGTGGGTAGCGGTCTTCCAGGGGCAGCAGGAGAAGCCGCGCGCCTATCGCAGTTGAGAAAAAATAGAGTGTGCCCAGCGCGAGGAGCATGAGCACCCGACCTAGATAGCGCCAACCCACGATTTCTGCCAACCAGCCCAGGGTGGCGAGGACGAACAGGACGCCCGGCGGTTGCAGAAGCGCCGAAACCAGGGTCAATAAGGTGGTGTAGCGCAACAGCATCCCTCCGGCCCCACTCAGTCGCCACCTATTTCATGAAAACTACGCTCGGCATGATAGGAAGATCGCACCAGCGGGCCGCTGGCGACGTGGCGGAATCCCATGGCCATGCCATCCCGCTGCAACTGCTGGAATTCTTCTGGCGGAACAAAACGCGCCACCGGCAGATGATGGCGGGATGGTGCCAAATACTGCCCGATGGTAAGCAATTCGCATCCCGCCTGCCGCAGATCGCGCATCACCCCGCGAATTTCATCGAGTTCCTCGCCCAGACCAAGCATCAGCCCGGATTTGGTGGGGATCTGCGGATGCTGTGCCTTGAAGGCGGCGAGCAGTTGCAGCGAGTGATGGTAATCTGCACCCGGCCTGGCCTGTAAGTACAGGCGCGGCACGGTTTCCAGATTGTGATTGAAGACATCGGGAGGAGTCTCCCGAAATGCGGCCAGGGCGTTGTCCACCCGACCGCGAAAATCCGGTACGAGAATTTCCACGTGCAGTTCCGGGCAATGTTCGCGCAGTGCCGAAATGACCTCTGCAAAATGACGGGCACCTCCGTCACGCAGATCATCACGATCGACGGAGGTGATGACGACAAAACGTAATTCCATGCTGGCTACGGTCCGGGCAAGATGGACGGACTCCAGGGGATCGGGTGCTTCTGGGCGGCCATGCGCCACATCACAGAAGGGGCAGCGGCGGGTGCAGATGTCTCCCAGGATCATGAAAGTCGCCGTTCCACCGCCGAAGCACTCTCCCAGATTCGGGCAGGAGGCTTCTTCACAGACCGTATGGAGACTCGCATCACGCAGGATCTTTTTGAGTCGGTCCACTTCGGGGGATAAGGGCGATCGTACCCGCAACCACTGTGGCTTGGGGAGGCGTTCCGTATGTACCGGAATGATGGGTATGGGGTTGCGTGCGGTTTTGTCGGCACCACGAGCAGCTTTTTTTGCTTGGGGTTGGGGGTCCATGTTCATGCCCCTCCTTTTTTTAAGGGGCGGTCCAGGCTGACGGACAGTTCTGCCATCAGGGCTTCGGCAACATCGTGACTCGGCCAGTCCGGACAGAGATCGTGCACCTGGGTGACCGCGAGATTCGCCGTGCCACAGGGATGAATACGCTGGAACGGGCTCAGATCCATCTCCGTGTTGAGGCTGAGGCCGTGGTAACTGCGACCGCGCTGAATACGCAGGCCCAGGGAAGCAATTTTGGCATTACCCACATATACCCCCGGGGCATCGCGACGCGCGTGGGCTTCAATGCCGCGCCGCTGGAGCAGACGAATGACGGACTGTTCCATGGCGGTGGTCAAGGTACGGACGTTGATACCCATGCGCGGCAGGTCGATAAGCAGATAGACCACCCATTGTCCCGGTCCATGATAGGTGACTTTGCCACCCCGATCACTGCGAATCACCGGGATGGGACCTGGGTCAAGGACATCAGCCGCGTCGGCGTTGCGACCGAGGGTGACGACAGGAGGATGCTGGAGAATCCACATTTGGTCCGGAGTGTCGGCATCCCTCTGGCTGGTGAATTCGCGCATGGCGTCCAGCACCGTGAAGTAAGGCAGCAGCCCCGGCCAGAAACGAACGAGTATGGGCGCATTCATAAGCAGAGAATCACGCCGTCAATCGCTCTGACGGACGTATAAATATCGAGCAGGTGTTCATGGCTTCTGGCTTCGATGGACACCGTGACGGCCTGATAGTTTCCCTGGCTGCTGGGTCGGCAGGAGAACGCCGTATCCGGCAAATCCGGCGCATGAGGCGCAATCGCCGCACGCACCGCGGCGAGCAGATCGTCGTGCTGACCGATGGCTTTGACATGATGCAGGTGCGGAAAGTCTTTTGCCGGATTGATGTCGGTTTCCATAGCGTCTCGTAACCCCCTCGTGTCATCGTCGGACAGGACTCATCCATGCCGGCTTGCCGTGAGCATGATAGGCTCCCCCGAACTTGGGCCGTTGTTCCTGGGGCCGCACTGCCAAAGTGCGGGCCGGAAGACCAGCCGGGACTGCCCACAAATGCCATTAAAATGGTGACAGGCCTTTGCGGGGCCTGTTGGCCATGGTAAGTCTTCCTCCGCCGGAGGTGAAGCCCCGACCGGAGGTGCGTACAACCAGCAGGAAGCCGTCAGCATTGTGGCCGCAGCTTCGGCGTCCTGTTTACAGCGCGTTTCTGATCTTATGGAATATTTGCGTTATCCAGCCCGCCTTCTCT
Organism: Acidithiobacillus sp.; assembly: GCA_027351205.1. Taxonomy (GTDB): domain Bacteria; phylum Pseudomonadota; class Gammaproteobacteria; order Acidithiobacillales; family Acidithiobacillaceae; genus Acidithiobacillus. The sequence continues at coordinate 11,531 of DAIEIW010000032.1, read as the reverse complement.
ACCGCAGTCTGCGTCACTACAGGTACAGACTTCAGCGTCTTGCCGTTCAGCAGGAAGACCAGTCGCCCGACGACCGTACCTTTCTTCATCGGTACCTGAAGATGGGGTGCAATCTCGACCACGCGCTGTAGACTGGAAAACCGTCCTTTCGGAACCGTAATGTCTACGGTCTGTTCGACCCCCACGGGGATATGCATCGGCGATAAATCGCTGCGGCTGATTTCGCTGACCTTTTCTCCGGCGGCATAAACCGGATGGTTGACGAAAAAGCGGTATCCGTAATCCAGCAGGGCTTCAACGGCATTGGTGCTGCCAGCCCAACTCGGCCCGCCGAGAACGACGGCGATGAGACGGCGGCCATTTCGTGTGGCGGTGGCATCGATACAATAACCGGAGGCATCGGTCAGGCCGGTTTTCAGACCGTCCACCGTAGGATCACGGAAAAGCACAGGGTTCCAGCTCCGCTGGGTAATGCCGTTATAGGTATACGACTTTTCCCTGGTGATCTGGATTACTTGCGGGAACTGCCGGATGAACGCGCGCGACAGCTTGGCGACATCCAGCGCGGTAGTATAAAGATCGTTGTCCGGCAGACCGTCGACATTGCTGTAATGGGTGTTGTGCAGATTGAGGCGCAGAGCGGAGTCGTTCATTAGTGTGACGAAACCAGACTGGCTGCCGCCCACCGCCTCGGCAAGTGCGACCGCCGCATCGTTCCCCGAATCAATCAGTAATCCATGCAGCAATTGGTCGACATTCGCCGGGACATTGGGCTGGACGAACATGCTGGAACCCCCCGTTTTCCATGCGGTATTGGAGATGGGGATATTTTCCTGAGCGGTCAGGGTGCCGCTTTGAATGGCCTGATAGGCCAGATAGGCCGTCATGAGTTTGGTGAGACTCGCCGGCGCGCGGCGCAGGTTTTCACTCTTGGCGGCGATGATCTGACCCGTATCGTAGTCCATCAGCGTATAGCTGACGATGGCAGGCAGTGCCGGGGCTGGCGGTGTGGGCAACATGGGCGTGGGGGTGGCAGCAGATGCCCAGGGGGTGAAACAGAAGCCGGCCAACAGGAAGAGTATCCGGGTGATCAGGGAAGTACGGGCAATCATGAAGAGACCTCAGTGGTAAACGCTGATTGGAATTCAGGGGGATTGGGCAAGTTTGGAATTATAGCGTCGCCTGAGGAGAAAATCATGCCTGGGGGCGGCGGGCAATACTTGATACCCCATGCCTTTGGGCGGAGAAATCCCATCATTCGTGGGTCCGCGGATGGGCGTGGACCGACATCAGTATGCCCAGTCCGACCATGAAAGTCAGCATGGCGGTCCCACCATAGCTTACCAGTGGCAGCGGCACTCCGACTACGGGAAGAATTCCGGTGGTCATTCCCATATTTATGAAAATATAAAGGAAGAACGTCAGACTCAGGGTGCCGGCAATGAGACGGCCGAAGGCGTCACGGCTTTCGTAGGCAATGACCAGCCCGCGCAGGACGATGAGCAGGTAAGTAGAGATGAGGAGCAGGACGCCGACCAGACCAAACTCCTCGGCAAATCCCGCAAAAACGAAGTCGGTCTGGGCTTCCGGCAGGAAATCAAGGTTGACCTGGGTACCGTTGAACCAGCCTTTCCCCCAGAATCCTCCCGAACCCACGGCAATCATGCTCTGGATGATGTGATAACCGGCGCCCAGGGGGTCGCGCTGAGGATCGAGAAAGGTCAGTATGCGTTCTTTTTGGTATCCATGCAGAAAATGCCAGAGTACCGGCCCACTGATGGCGGCCAGAATGATCAGCGCGATAAACCATCGGCGGCGCACACCCGCCAGCCACATCATGAAGACCCCGGCAGCGCCAATTTGCGCCGCCGTACCTAGATCTGGTTCCTTGGCGATGAGCAGAAAGGGGATAGCAATCAGCACAAATCCGGTGACCGCAGAAAGCCAGTGGCGAACATTTTCCCGTTGCGAATAGTAATAGGCGAGGAACAGGGGCAGCGCAAGTTTCATGAGCTCCGAGGGCTGAAAGGTCAGCGGGCCGACGCCCAGCCAGCGCCGTGCGCCGAGATTGGTTTTGCCCGCCACGAGTGTGATGACCAGCAAGAGGATGCCCGTAGCGTACAAGGCGGGTGCCCAGGCGCGAATACGCTCCGGTGGCGTATTGGCAACGAGAACGAGGACGAGGATGCCGATCGCGAATCGCAAAAGCTGGGCAAGCACTACGCGGATACTTTCTTGGCTGCCACTGTAGATCACCGCGAGGCTGATGAGCATGAGCATTACCACCCCCGTCATGATTGCCGGATCCAGTTTCCGCAGGGGCTTCAGCAGGCGTACATGCCAGCTCATGGATTGACCTCCGGTGTCGTCACCGTATTGAGGTAGGCGTCGATAACCGCTCTGGCGACAGGCCCGGCAGTGCTGCCTCCGTGGCCGCCATGTTCGACCACTACCGCCACGGCGATGTGCGGATGGTCTGCCGGCGCGTAGGCGATGAAGAGTGCGTGATCCTGCCAAAGTTGAACCGTATCATGCAGCACCCGACCGGAATCGTTGCGCTGCGCGTGGTGCACCTGGGCAGTGCCGGTTTTGCCGGCAATGGCATGGAGATCGTTGGCCAGCGATCTGCCGGTACCCGAAGTCACCGCATCATGCATCGCACCTTGAATGACGGAGATGTCCTCTGGTGAAAAATTCAGGAGTTGCGTCGCGCCGTCGGATGATTGTTTCATATGCGGTATAACCAGTTTGCCACCATTGGCGATGCTGGCAGTGGCACGCGCCAACTGGAGTGGGGTGCTGAGCAGATAACCCTGTCCTATCCCCATCATCACGGTCTGTCCCTGATACCAGGTCTGGCCGTAGCGCCGACGTAGCCAGACCGGGGAGGGGATCACACCCGCGGATTCCCCAGGTAAATCCACTCCGCTGCGCTGACCAAAGCCAAAATGCGCGAGACCGTTGCCGAGCTGGATTGCGCCAAGACGCATGGCAATTTGGTAAAAATATACGTCATTGGAATCGCGAATGGCTTCGCGCAGATTTTGCGCACCATGACCACCGGGTTTCCAGTCGTAATATTTGTGTCTGGTGCCGGGAATCTGGTAGTAAGCGCCGCCAGCGAGCCGCTGATCAGCGGCGACGGCCTTGTCACGCAGGGCGCTGAGTGCCACAAAAGGTTTGATGGTAGAGCCCGGAGGATAGCTGCCCCGCAGGAAGCGGTTGGCCATGGGCGTGCCCGAATCGTCCCGCAGGCTGCTCCATACGGCGGTGCTCAGGCCATCTACGAAAGCATTCGGATCGAACGCGGGGGCCGAATAAGCGGCGAGTACGTCACCATTCCGCGGATCCAGTGCCACCACGGCGCCCTGCTGGCCGGTCATGGCCTGAGCGGCGGCCTGCTGCACCGCAAGATCCAGAGTCGTCCGGATCGTTACGCCCTCCCGGGGCGGGTTGCGCAAGCGTGTGCGTAATGTATGTCCGCGTGCGTCGACCTCTACCTCCTGGTCGCCCGGCTGTCCTTTCAGCAGGGTTTCATACTGCGCTTCAAGGCCGCTTTTGCCGATGCTGTCCAGCCCCGCATAGTCCGCCATCTGCTCCTCGCGGATTTCTGCAGGGGTCAGGCGGCCCACATAGCCCACTGCATGGGCGAAAAGTGAACCATAGGGATAGTGGCGTTTGATCCTGGTTTGTATGTCTACCCCCGGAAATTGATGCCGCTGGACGGCAAATGCGGCCAACTCCCCGGGATTCAGATTGCGTCGCAGAAGGATGGGCTGGTAGGGGCGCGCATGTGATAGATCGCGGTTGAAGCGTTGCTGGTCCTCTGCGCTGACGGGCAATATCCGCCGTAGGTGCTGGATGATTTCCTCCGGGTGCATGGCTTTGTTCGGCGTGATCGTAAGAGCGAAGCCGGTCTCATCATCGGCGAGTACCTGCCCATGCCGGTCAAGAATCAGACCCCGCTGAGGGGCGATGGGCAGCAGCACAATGGTATTATGGGTGGATTGGGTGGCATAGAGATCGTGATCCCAGACCTGCAGCCGGAATATCTGTATGGCCAGCAGCGCCGTAAGCACTGTGATCAGTCCCGCAGCGACCAGCAGTCGGCGGGTGAATTGCCGATGTTCCCGGGCGGGCTGTACCGCGTTCATGTATGGTTCAGACGCAATGCGTGACGCAGATAATCGAGCGTCAACGTAAAAAGCGGCCACAGCAGGGCGCCGATCAGAGGCCCTAAAAGCAGCGAAAAATGCCATGTGACGGTGCCTGCCCAGACCTGCCACAACCAGACCAGCAACCGGTGGGCCAGCAGTAACACGAATATGAAGAAGAGTTGCTCCCAGGACGCCAGACTGCGAACCCTGGCAATGCCGGTGTAGAGCAGATAAATCATGACGACCCCGGCGATAGCCTGGGCTCCCAGCACATCGCCAAGTACCATATCCTGAAGCAGCCCGATCAGCCAGACCACGGTAAAGCTCAGTTCAGAAGCACTGCTGATAGCCCAATAGAGCAGTAGCAGGGCAACAAAATCCGGGTGGAGCAACGCGTAAAACGGGCCGCAGGGAATGGCTTCCGCCGTGAGCGCAAAGAAAAAACCGAGAACGACTACGACGGCGATCATGGCACTGCTGCGGGCTGCGAGGTTGGGCTATCCCAGAGCATGAGCACAGTGTCCAATCGCCCCAAATGAACGGCCGGTCGTACCGCAATCCGTGCAAAGGGTTGGTCACCATTGTGGACGACTGCGGAAATCGTACCGACATTCAGCCCCGCCGGGTAACGCCCACCCAGACCCGAGGTGACGAGCTTGTCGCCGACCTTCAGGGGGGTGTTGCGCGGTTGAAAGGGTACCGCAAGACTGTCCAGGTTTCCCGTGCCATCCACCAGCAATGGTGCGTCCGAGCCTGCGGGCTTTACGGGGATGCTGCTGTCCAGGTCGGATAGCAGCGCCACTTGGCTGCTCTCAGGCGAAACGCGGACCACCTGGCCCGCCACTCCGCCGGCAGCGAGGACCGGTTGTCCGACAAAGACCCCCGCACGCGTACCCAGGTTGGCGACCAGCAACTGGCTGCCTGGTGCAAAGTTTTGGGCGATAATCTGCGCTACGGCCACTTTCCCGGGCGGGTGGGGGATGCTGTCGAGCAATGCGAGAAGTTGACGGTTTTCGTCACGCAGAATATCTGCTTCCAACAGCTTGGGCTGCGCACGGACGAGTTCGGCGCGTAGCCTGACGTTTTCGGATTCCAACGCAGCACGGCTTTGCAGGTAATGGTCGGTCTGCCGCCAAAGACGTGCCCCCTGCATGCTGATCCACTGCACGGGATAAGCTATGGTCAAGGAAACGTTTCCTATGTTGGGGTGTTTTTCGCTGGACACCGAGACGAACACAGTCAACAAAATCAGCACCGCTACGCGAAGGAGCGGCGGGTAGCGGCGGGGGAAAAATAATGCAGGCATAGTAGATCGTGGCAGCCGAAGGCTTAGTCGTCGGCAAATACCTCACCCAGCAACTCCAGTTCTTCAAGCGCCCGGCCGCTGCCTCGCGCCACGCAGGTCAATGGATCCTCCGCAACGATGACCGGTAGCGCGGTTTCCTCCATGATCAGCCGATCCAGATCGCGAAGGAGGGCGCCGCCACCAGTCAATACCATGCCCCGTTCAGCGATATCGCCAGCGAGTTCGGGGGGGGTCTGCTCCAGGGCCAGTCTGATGGCACCGACAATGGCCCCTAGTGGTTCCTGCAGGGCTTCGAGGATTTCATTGCTGGTAATCGTAAATGTTCGGGGAACGCCTTCGGCGAGATTGCGGCCGCGCACTTCTATACTGAGCACTTCCTGACCGGGATAAGCGCAGCCAACCTTCTTCTTGATCTCTTCAGCAGTCGTCTCGCCAATCAGCATACCGTAATTGCGCCGGATATAGTTGACGATCGCCTCGTCCATTTTGTCGCCGCCTACCCGCACACTCTGGGAGTAGACCACCCCGCCCAGTGCGATGACGCCGACTTCGGTAGTGCCGCCACCAATGTCCACCACCATGGAACCAGTGGGCTCCGCAACGGGCATCCCGGCGCCGATGGCGGCAGCCATCGGCTCCTCGATCAGGTGTACTTCGCGCGCCCCCGCACTCATCGCCGATTCGCGGATGGCGCGCCGTTCCACTTGTGTTGCACCATAGGGTACACAGACGATAATCCGCGGGCTGGGGCTGAGGAAACGTTGATGATGCACACGTTTGATGAAGTGCTTGAGCATGGCTTCGGTAATCTGGAAATCAGCAATCACACCGTCTTTCAGCGGCCGGATAGCCGTAATGTTGGCCGGTGTGCGGCCCAGCATACGTTTGGCTTCCTCTCCGACGTGCAACTGTCGGCTGGTAGCCCCATGCCGTCCCGTGTGGATGGCTACCACGGAGGGCTCAGAGAGCACAATACCCTTGCCGCGCACGTAAATCAGGGTGTTGGCGGTACCCAGATCTACGGCCAGGTCGGTGGAGAAAAGGCCAAGAATTCGTTTAAATATCATCAAGTTAGAAGCCTTGCTGGAAATGGATGGGGGCGCTTCGCGGGAGCAGAAAAATTACTGCATCCGCAACAAGCCATGTGCATCGGGCAGTCTAGCATGAGGAACGGCCGAGACCAAAGCCATGATGCCAAACGCCCGGCTTGCGCGGGGATACCAAAAGAACGGAGAATCGTTCACGACCATTCCGGAATGCTCATGGATGGTGGTCCTGCGTGATGCGTGTTTTTCGATCCCTTACGAAAAGGAGTCTCCCATTCATGTCAAATCCGGATACCGTCAATCATTTCAATGAGCAAGGCGATGCGCACATGGTCGATGTCGGTACCAAGGCAGTGACGACCCGGGTTGCGCTGGCGGCAGGCGAAATTCTGATGGCGGATTCCACCCTGGAACGCATTGCCTCTGGACGAATGGGAAAGGGCGACGTCCTGGGAGTCGCACGCATCGCGGCCATACAGGCCACCAAAAGGACCTGGGAGTTGATTCCTCTGGCACACCCCCTGCTCCTCACCGGTGTCGAAGTCGAATTAACCCCTGATTACGATCCTGCGCGGATTGTCTGCCGCGCAGAAGTGCGCTGTGTCGGCCAGACGGGCATCGAAATGGAGGCGCTCACGGCCGTCTCCGTGGGATTGCTCACTATTTATGATATGTGCAAGGCCATTGATCGCGGGATGCTGCTGCAGAATATCGGTCTCTTACGGAAAGAGGGCGGCAAGACGGGTCTCTGGGAGAGAATCCCTGCGTCCTGTCCGCCAGTCCGCTGATATCTACTTGCCGCGGTGTGGCGAGGAGCTGTAGCGCATCATCACATCCCGGTCCTTCCAGCTCGCTTCTTTCAGGATGTCTTCGGGGATCATGTACCGGTCCTGTGGTGCCACGTCCTGAAACTTCACCACGCGCAGTACATCGCCGAAAGGGAGTTTGCGCAGCAGACCGTCCTTGTCGGTGGCGCGTACGATCATGGCGTCCTTGAGAAGGGCATAGACATAGAAGTTGCCAGGCCGCAGCTTGCCGTCCTTGTCCTTCCAGGTGACGGTAATGCGCGAATGTTCTTTGAAATCATTGCGAATCATATATGGATCTCCTTGGCTTGTGCGCCCCTAAACTAATCACCGCGCCCGGTACAAAGCAAATAAACACTACTTATTATAAAATTAAAAACGTTGACTTGCGTTGCCAAAAATCCGGGCATACCTTCCCGGCCGTTCTGTAACGGCCGTCCCAAGGGGTTGGCGCAGCGCAGCATATCATTTGTCTCTGCCAAGGGTGTCGGCAGAGTTGAACACAGTCTTAAAAGAGGTCTAGTATGACCTCCTTAGGGTAAGATTCCCAGGGAGCAGACGGCATGCCACAGGGATTAGTTGCAGAACCGGCGCAGGGGACTGCGTTGGCGGACCAGTTCGGGCGGCGCGTTACCTATCTGCGCATTTCGGTGACGGAGCACTGTAATTTCCGGTGTAGCTACTGTTCTCCCGAGGAGGGGACACCCTTCTTCGTGCGGAAAGACCATCTACAGGCGGAAGAATATGACCGCCTGATTCGCATTTTCAGCGGACTCGGCGTCCGCCATATACGTTTTACGGGTGGCGAGCCACTCCTTCATCCACAGATTCTGTCTTTCGTCGGCTTTGCGCGACGTCACGCTGTAGGCAAGATCAGCATCAGCACTAATGGATTGCTGCTGGGGCGGCGCGCCGACGCTCTGAAACAGATGGGCGTCAACAACCTGAATGTCAGTCTCGACAGTCTGGACCCCGAGGTTTTCGCACGGGTGACCCGTGGTGGTGACCTGCGTCGTGTACTGGAAGGAATCGATGCGGCGATACAGGCAAAGATTCCCCGGATAAAACTCAACGTCGTTTTGCTGCGCCAGGATAATGGGGATAGCCTGCCAGCGCTGCTGGAATATGCGATACAGCGTGGTGTCGATATCCGCTTCATCGAGGCCATGCCGCTCGGTGAAGCGGGGGTGGATGCCCGGGAGAGGCAATTCTTGAGCGCTGCCGAGGCGCAGCAGGTTATCGAGCAGCACTTCGGTCCGTTGCAACCCGTGACCCGACCTGCAGATAATGGTCCGGCGCGCCTCTATCAGCTCCCTGCGGTGCGCTCCCAGGTGGGCTTCATTACGCCCATCAGCGACGATTTCTGCGCAACCTGCAACCGTGTACGCCTCACTGCAACGGGGCGTCTGGTGTATTGTCTGGGGCAGGACGGAGGGCTGGAACTTTTGCCCCTCCTACGCGGAGCAGCCAGTGACGGACAGATCGCGGAGGCCATTACCCAAGGGATCTGGCGCGACAAACCGGAGCACCATCACTTTGTAAATGACCCAAACCGTTCCGCCAGAGTGTTCATGATGCGGCTTGGGGGTTAGCCTGCAGGGCGTTTCGTGTAGAATCCCCGGTCAATTTTCTTTCATGCAAGCGAGTGGCACATGTACGGATTTCAGGAAATCACTGCAGATCAGCTCAAAGTCTTACGAGAACAGGGGGGGGCGTTTACGCTGATTGACGTGCGCTCGCCCGGCGAAGTGGCGCGGGGCGTCATCGATGGTGCCAGACACCTGCCGCTGCACCTGCTTCCCATGTCCGTGCAGCAGATGGATAAATCGCAACCGCTCGTTTTTTACTGCCTGAGCGGCGGGCGATCGGCGCAGGCGGCGGCTTTCGCGGCGTCGCAAGGCTTCGGCCAAGTGCTGAATTTGCGTGGCGGAATATCCGCCTGGGTCAACCGGGGGTTCCCCTTGGTCCAGTTGTCCAGTTGATAAGGATACTCTAAAATAGGGGTGCTTAATCATCAAATCAAAATATTTGCCTTGCTGTTCATGCTTTTCCTGATAGAGTCTTGCAGGTGGTTTTTCAGACATCATAAACCGAGGAGGTTAACCCATGGTACAAGAAGACAAAGTACTCGACGCGCGCGGACTGAATTGCCCGCTGCCGATTCTCCGCACCAAGAAGGCGCTTGGGGAGTTGACCTCTGGTCAGGTCCTGAAGGTCGTCGCCACCGACCCTGGCGCGGTGAAGGATTTCGAAGCGTTTGCCAAGCAGACCAAGAATCCCCTGTTGGAACAGGCGGAAGCTGCTGGCGAGTTCATCTTCTTCATCCAGAAGGCTTAATTTATCAGAGCCGGGCCGCGAGCCCGACCGGGAGTAAAAAATAATGGACGAGAAAAAGTTGGCAATTATCGCAACGAAGGGCACGCTGGATTGGGGATATCCGCCCTTCATTCTGGCATCTACCGCAGCGGCGCTCGGCTATGGGGTTGAAATATTTTTCACCTTCTACGGCCTACAGTTGTTGAAGAAGGATTTGAGCCATCTGCGCGTGAGTCCACTCGGGAATCCCGCAATGCCCATGCCGATACCAATGCCGACACTGATGATGGTGCTCCCCGGCATGGAAGGGATGGCTACTTCCATGATGAAGAGCAAAATGAAGGCAAAGGGTGTAGCCAGTCTGGAAGAACTTCGTGAACTCTGTGTTGAAGCAGAAGTACGGATGATCGCCTGCCAGATGACCGTTGATCTTTTTGAGTTTGATACGGCAGATTTCATTGACGGCATTGAACTCGGTGGTGCTGCCTCGTTCTTTGAGTTCGCCGGAGAGTCTGATATTACGCTCTTTATGTGAACTGTCGGTCTGCACTGCGGGTCAACAGGTACGACGTATTTATTGCTAGCGAGGAGCGAGTAAATGGCGACTTACGCTGAAATGAGGGAGATGTTCGACGAAATCCGTGCGGATTTTCGTTATGACCACGAACTCAACGGATGTTTGAATTGTGGCATTTGCACGGCCACCTGCCCGTCTGCGCAGTTCTATGACTATAGTCCGCGCGAGATTGTGCAGTTGTTGTGGACGGAAAATGTCGAGCAGATCTACGATGCGATGCAGGAGAAAATGTGGGCCTGTGCGCAGTGTATGACCTGTGCGGCACGCTGTCCTTTCAAGAATTCCCCCGGTGGGCTTGTGATGATCATGCGTGAAGTGTCCATCCGCCATGGTATGCAGTCGGCCAAAGATGTGCTGCGACCTTTCGGGCGCGTCATGCTCAAACTGATCACCACGGGCAATCAGTTGTCCCCCGACATGATCCAGCCTGATCACTTCCCTGACTGGGGCCCCAATATCCAGAAGGTGGAAGGCGACTTGCGCATACTGCGTAAGGCCATTCCGGTGCGCACCTTGCAAACCGTGGAAACGGCGTGGGAAGTGTCGCTAAAAACCTCCGTCGAGATGTACACCATCTGGGAAATGACAGGCGTGCTGAAGTCATTGGAAACCATGGATGAAAACCTTTTCGACGTCATTGAGGACTTCATTGACGAGAAACGTGAAGACTATGAAGACTGGCTCGAGAGCCAGAACGATAAGGACTGAGGAGACCATCATGAGCGACAACAGCACGCAGCAAGGCGTGGCGGGGCACGGCGCCTTCTTTCAGGACACGAATCTTTCGGCGAACGAGGCCGAAGCGGCAACGGCCTGGGTGCGCAGCCATGTCGACCGGCGTACGATGGACCTGGGCGAGCGCATGGATGACATCCGCGACCACATGTGGCAATTGGAGAAGGAAGGCGAGATCATCGTCCACCGCCTTACCGACCAGCACAAGCCCGTTGAAGTAGATACTCTGTATGGCTGGAAAAAGCGGATTCCTACGAATCAGTTCTGGCATCACAAGAGTTGCGGGCAGTGCGGCAACATTCCCGGCTATCCCACCAGTATCCTCTGGTTTATGAACAAGTTCGGCATGGACTACCTCGACGAGACCGACCAGACCTCCTGCACCGCCTGGAACTACCACGGCTCCGGCATCGGCAATGTGGAATCCCTGGCCGCCGTCTTCCTGCGCAACTTCCATCAGGCCTATGTCTCCGGCAAGCAGCACGGCTTCGAGAACGGCCACTTTTTTCCTTTGGTGCATTGCGGCACCTCCTTCGGCAACTACAAGGAGATCCGCAAATACCTCATCGAGTCCGCCGAACTGCGGGA
>DAIEIW010000011.1:0-3411 GCA_027351205.1 Acidithiobacillus sp. | reverse complement strand
CTTGTCTTCTTCGGCTCGTACTCGTCAGTTTGATGAGGGATGATCCGGTGGCACCCAAACTCGAAGCGCTCATGGAAGAGCGCTATGCGCGCATTGCCGTGGGGAATCCAGAATCGGTGCCGAACACTTTCTGAAAACGAGGAGAACGCGACATGTTGAATACTTTGCCAGGCAAATGGCGCCTACCTATTGCGGCATTGGGCGCCAGCCTGTTGCTCTCGTTGCCCTCGTGGGCGGCTACGGCCCCCACCCAACTCCCGCCCCACAGTGTTTACGGCACCGCGCCGCCAGTGACCCTGCTGCTTTACAGCCTCGCCCCAGATCTGCTGGCTGGGTGGAATTTCCCGCTGAATAAAATGGGGGGCCTGGGTATGAGTGCGAATTCTGAGTACCTCCTGCCGGTTACACGCAACTTGCCGGTACTGGGTGGTTGGGATCCTGGCGACAAGCCCGAATTGGAACGCGTCCTCGCTATACATCCAAGGCTGGCTTTGCTCTGGGCACCTTACCTGGATAATGCTCGCCTGCGTAACGAGTTACAGCGCATTGATGTGCCCACGCTGGACGTACGTCTGGAAAGTCTGGACGACTACCCGGCCGCGTACCGTCTGCTGGGAGATAAGTTGGGGCAAGGCGCGCGCGGCGAAATGCTGGCCACGAAGTTTCAGAATATCTTGAATCGGCTTCAGCAGTTGCGCTCCACCATTCCCCACGCGCAGCGCCAGACGGTGTATTACGCAGAGGGCGTGGACGGTCTTATGACGGATACGGCGGATTCTCCCCATACCGAGGTGATACGTTCGGCAGGCGGTGATAACGTTTTTACCGGCAAGGCGACCGCACTGAAAGGCATGGAACGGGTGAGTATGGGGCAGGTGCTGGCCTGGAATCCCGACGTGATTCTGGTGCAGGACCCGGTTTTTTACCGGCGCGTGTATGGACTTCCGGCCTGGCAAGGCCTCAAAGCTGTAAAAGATCATCGGGTTTATCTGGTGCCCCGGCAGCCATTTAACTGGATGGATCGTCCGCCTTCTTTCATGCAGGGTTTGGGCGCTTTGTGGCTGGCGCATCTGCTGTATCCACAGCAGTCAAAAATTCATCTGAATCAGGAGATACAGGGTTTCTTCAAGACGTTCCTCCAGGAAAACGTGACCAAGGCGCAGGCCCGGTCGATGTGGCAGTCGTGAGGGTAACGGCGCTACCAGGGTCGGCTAAGAGGCTGACCATGCCATTGCTGTTCGTGCTCCTGGCCGGCATGGTCTTGCTGGAGATGTCCTGGGGACATTACCCGCTGTCCTGGCTGCAATTCTGGCAATGGCTGCGGGGTAGCCCACTATTGGCGCCGGAAAAAGCCATGCAGATCCATTTGCTGATGACCGAGATCCGCCTGCCGCGCCTCTCCGTGGCGATCCTCGTGGGTGCGGCGCTGGCGGCCAGTGGTACGGTCTTTCAGGCGGTGTTCCGCAACCCCCTGGCGGCCCCGGATATTCTGGGCGTCATGGCAGGATCAGCCTTCGGAGGCGCCTTGGGCATCATTCTGGGCGGACCCTGGTGGACGATCCAGGCGGCCGCCTTTGTTTTTGGGCTGGTCGCTGTCGCGATGGCCTATTTGATCGCCCGCCATTTTCCCGGGCAGCCCACCCTGATGCTGGTGATCGGCGGTATACTTGCCGGAGCCTTGTTTACCGCACTGCTTTCACTGGTGAAATATGCCGCCGATCCGTACCAGCAACTACCCAGTATCGTTTTCTGGCTCATGGGCAGTCTTTCTAACGTGCCACTGAGCCAGATACCCTACTTTGCCTTGCCGGTTTTTGTCGGAATCACGCTGTTGATATTGCAAGGTCACCGTCTCGATGCCCTCAGTCTGGGGGACGATGAGGCATATAGTCTTGGTCTGCCTGTGCGCGAGATTCGTTTGCTGGTCATCGTGCTCGCGACGCTGCTGGCGGCTATGGCCGTGATGATGGCGGGGATGATCGGCTGGATCGGACTCATCATTCCCCATCTGGCGCGTCTGATGCTCGGACCGGGTAACCGCCGTCTGATGATTGGAAGCACTATTCTCGGTGCCGCGTATCTTTTGCTCGCAGACGCCCTGGCTCGCAATCTGTTTGCTGTGGATATTCCAGTAGGCGTATTTGCAGAACTTCTGGGGGTGCCAGCGTTTTTGCTGGTGCTCAGGCAGATACGGAGGGCTTGGGTCTAGGGTTGCCCCGTTGCATACCCCCGGGGGTTGAGTTTCTGCGTCGGTGACTCCTACATGGCCTTCATCCCGCATGCGGTGGGAGAGGGGGGTTCTCGTCAATCACCAGCGTGACTCCCGCCGCCGAGAGCAATGCCTCCAGAGCCGGTTCCAACTGCCCAGCGCGCATATGAATCTCGTCCGCCCCCTGGGCGATGAGCCATGCCGCCAGCCGTATGCCGCGCCCTTTTTCGGCGTCGGGCACGGGGTTGTTCAGGGTCTGGGTGTTCACCAGGATCCCTTCGCGGTTTTGGTCTTCAAAACGAATCCGCTGCGCCATCCCAAAGCGCGTGGCCAGCGCTGATCCCTCGATCAGAAGGAATGCCCGTCTTTTAAATGGCTTGAAGGGCGGCTCATAATGAAGCGTTATGTTTTCCAGTTCGGGAAACGCCTCTTGCAGGCGTTGCTGGGCGCGGTCGGCTACTTCATGGGCCTGTGCGAAGTTTGCCGCAGCGATACGGATGGTGGCGTCCGCGAACAGAACACTCCCGGCATGCCGCAGACGCAATCCTTCCACGCCTTCCACTTCCGGGGTGGTCAGTAGCAGATTTTTCGCCTTCGCGTACAGTTCGGATTCCACTGAAGCGTCGAGCAGGGAGAGGATGGCGTTTTTCAGCACCTCCCAGGTGCCCTCCAGAATCAGGAAGAGGATAATGAGGACGGCAAGCTCCTGCGCAAAGGGTATCCGCAGGAGATGCCCGCCAATTCCGGCGATGACCACGACCCCGGCGCCGATATCCCCCAGCCAGTTGACCACATCGCTTTGCAGTCCGGGAGAGTGCAGACGGGTGGCGGCGCGCCGCTCGAAAACATAAAAAATCCCTTCGGCTACCAGAACAGCCGTCATGAACCCCATGGTGGCCATGGGATTGTGCGGTGGCCGCGCACCGCCGGAGAAAAACACCGCGCGGGCGATCTCATAGGCAGCAACGACGACCAGCATGGCGCCGCCCAGGGCAGCCATGTCCTCCACCTTATGGAGACCGTACGGAAACCGCAAGGAGCGGTGGCGGGAAAAACGGATGGCCGCAAGGATGAGCAACGCGCCTAATACATCAGAAATGCTATGCACGGCATCGGCGATGACGATCGTACTGCCGGAGTATACACCCCAGCCGATTTTTGCTAAGGAGAGCAGACCGTTGAGTCCCGTCGATGCCATCATC
>DAIEIW010000003.1:0-5926 GCA_027351205.1 Acidithiobacillus sp. | reverse complement strand
AAGTCGGGACGGTAGATGCGGGATTCAGAGCCGTAGCGGTAAGGCACTTCAAAGCCGAGGTTATGGTTTTTCACATAGGCGCTTACGCGGGGGTGGGCTTCCACCACGCGGCAGAACTCCCCTTCCCAGTCGCTATCGAGTATGACCCAGTTGAGCGGACATTTGGGCGGCGGGCCGCTGGTGTCCCAGCGTTCGGTCTTGGAGGTGTTGAAGTTGACGTGGGCGGTGCTGCCGCTGGGGTTGTAAGGATCAAGCACGACGTGGATATGGCGCTGCGCCTCTTCCGAATGGTCGGTGAGCATGGCGCGATTGATAGCGGTGATGATGCGGCTGGCGGCCATATCGGCCAGCATCTTGTATTTGAGTTGCGCCGGGTAAGTGCCGCCCTTGCAGGTCAAATGACCATCAAGCCATTGCCGGGCAATACGCTTGAGCTGGCCGAAGAGGTAGAGTTTCGGCGCGCCGTCTTTGTCGCGGAACTCGTTGAGCAGCAGGTAGGAGGTCAGTTCGTAGACTACCTGTGAGGGGCGCACGTCGCCGGTATGAACGAGGTTGAGGTCCACCGTCTCGCCGATGATGCCGGAGTTGCGGGTCTCGGTGGCACCGACCAAATCGGGCGTGAGCTCCAGGACCGAGTCGGCATCGAAGCGCGCCGCGAGCGGTGTTTCCGGTAGCTCGACGCGGTAACCCTGCACTCGCGGAAAGCGGATTTCCAGGGCATCGCGCTCGGGTCGCACGGCTTTGACGTGAATGGTTTCGCGGGGTGGTTGCGGCGGCGCCACCACCGGCTTGGCGGTGAAGTCGAAGGGAATGCCCAGCACATCGGCATACTCGACGTTGAACAGCCCTTCCTCATTCAGATCGTAGGACTGGCGCCGCAAAGCGCGACCGATGACCTGCTCGCAAAGCAACTGGGTGCCGAAGGCGCGCACCCCCAGCACATGGGTGACGGTGTTGGCGTCCCAGCCCTCGGTCAGCATGGATACGGAGACCACACAGCGGACGGAATCGCCCAGTCGGCCCGGCTTGCCGACGGTGTTCATCGCTTCGCGCAATAGTTCCTGATCGCTGATATTCTGGCCCGATTGCAGATCGCCGCTGCGCTCCACCATCTCGCGGCGAAAACGCTCGATCTCATCAGCCGCCATAAAGCGGAACTTGTCGTCCAGCGCATCGCCCGATTCCAGTTGTTCGCTGTCGATAAGCAGGGTACGCGGACGGCCCAACGCGTTGCCGTGTTCGTCATAATTGCGAAACAGAGGCAGGCGTCCGTTCACCAACTTAGTGGAGCCGTCTTGCTGGACTTGCAGAAAACCAGCGATGTAGTCATAAACCAGCTTGGATGTCGCAGTATTATTGCAGACGATGATAAAGCAGGGTGGTACGGCAATGTTCGCCTCCTCCCAGAGATTGAAGGTCTTGTCGTAATGGCCATATAGCGCTTCCAGAGCGGTCTGCAGAGGTGTCGGCATAGACAGTGGGTCTATGGGATTGCCTTTGCCGCGCCCAGGCTTGGGCATCTGGCCGCGGATATGTTCCCAGAGGTTGCGGAACATGGGCATTTCGCCGCCGGGGATATTGTCCGCCACCGGCACCCGCGGCAGCTTGACGATGCCGCATTCGATGGCGTCCATCAGCGAGAAGTCGCTTACCGTCCAGGGGAAGAGCGTCCCCTCGGCATAGCCCGAGCCGCTCAGGAAAAAGGGCGTGGCGGAGAGATCAAACACCCGCGCCAGCCCGAGCTTGCGCTGCACCGCTTCCAGCCCCGATATCCACAGGCGGGCGGCGGCGCTGTTCTCTTCGGCCTCCTTTTTCTCGTCGCCTTTGAGATCGTCGTCCGTCGCATCGGGTTTCTCGCGGTAGCAGTGGTGGGCCTCGTCATTGATGGCGATAATGTTTTTCAGACCCATGAGTTCGGGCATGACGCGCTGGAGCATCTGGCCTTCCGTCTCTAGCGTGTTCAGCGCCTCGCCGCCCTGCCCCTGGAGCAAGCGGCGACCGCCCTTGGAAAGTTCCAGCCGCTCGCGCAGTTTGAAGGCATGGTAGTTGGTGATGACGATGCGGGCGCGTTCCAGATCAGCCAGCATATCGCCCGGCACCAGTTCGCGGCTGGCGTAGTAGCTGTCCGGATCATTGGGTTGCAGCACGCGCAGGCGGTCTTTGATGGTGATGCCGGGCGCTACGATCAAAAAGCCCCGCGTGAATTTTTTGCTGTTGGGGTGCCGCACTGCGTTGACCGTCTGCCAGGCAATGAGCATGGCCATCACTGTGGTCTTGCCCGCACCGGTGGCCAGTTTGAGCGCCAGACGCAGCAGGTCCGGGTTGGCATCGTGACTGGCGTTACTCAGGTGATCTATGTAGGTCTGCGCTGATTTCCCCATCTGCGGGGCGACTTCGGTCAGCCAGATGGCGGTTTCCACCGCTTCGATCTGGCAGAAGAAGGGGCGAATGCTGCTGAAAGCGTGGTGCCGCCAGTGTTGCAGCAGCCGTGCCGTTTCCGGGGTCACCCGCCAGTCTGCGGGGTTCGGGATGCCGCGCCATCGGTCTACTTCGGCACGCACGCCGTTGATGAGCGCGGTGATGTTGTACTGCTGTTCCTCAGTCGAAAGCCCATGCCCTTGGTCCAGCACCAGCGATGTTTGTCGGCCGGACCCTTTTTGCTTGCGTGGCCGGGGAATGGGGCTGATGAATTCCGCCTTGCGGCGATTGTCGATGATGCGTTGAGTCGGCTGTCCCTGTTCATCCAGTTCCCAATGACGCTGCGGATACGCATAGGGGGAATTGAGGATGGGTTTTTCAAAGAAAGGGTTTTGCATGGTTATTTATGGTCTGCGGCAGCCAAGCTTTGCCCTATTTATAGCCTATAAAACGCTATAAATGCAATGGAAATAATAGGATGGAACAAATAGACCCGAACGCACCCAATTCGCAACAACATAACTCTTTGAAATATAACAAAACTGAAAATCCTCGTATCGGCGATTCGATTCCGTCCATAGTCACCATATAATCAGTATGTTACAACAAAAATAGAACACCTAAAAGCGGAGTTGCCACAATGGTGGCACAGCAAACGTCGGCCAGATCGGTGGACAAAAAATCCTCAACAGGCCATAAGTCTACACAGATGCTGAAGCGGTACACGCATATCTCGCCAAGTGGCCTTGTGGTGGCGGTGCGGGGTGCTTAGTTATGCAGTCGCGGCGATGCTCTTAGCTATCCGCGGGGAGGGCCATGCTCAAGGGCAACAGAGACTGATTGCGGTCATTCTGCAGCGGAGAGAAAATGGCATCATCCGACCCCAACCGGCCATTCATGGTATCACCAACGTCGTCCGTTAAGATGGATTTTCATAGAATAGGATGGAACCAATACGACCACCACTTGTCTTAGTTTTCATGGGAAAGAAACTGAGCGACTACGCCAAGGAGCGTGGCATTGGGTACCGCGCCGCCTGGAACCGTTTTAAGGCGGGCCGGATACCTGGCGCTTGGCTGGATGAAACCGGACATGTCGTCGTTCCCGATCCGTCCGAGCGAAAAGGCACCAAGGCCGTGATCTATGCGCGGGTCTCTTCAGCCGAGAATCGCCCCAACCTGGATAGTCAGGCCGAGCGACTGGGGCAGTACGCCACGGCGCGAGGCTGGCAGGTGATCGATGTCGTCAAGGAAACCGGCAGTGGCGTCAACGACCATCGCAAAAAACTGGAGAAGCTTCTGCAAAAATCCACAGATTGGGACATTCTGGTCGTGGAACACAAGGACCGCCTGACCCGCTTCGGTTTTCATTATATCGACACCCTGTTGAGCCAACTGGGGAAGCGGATTGAGGTGGTCAATCTGGCCGATAACGACAAAGAAGATCTGGTGCAGGACCTGGTGGCAGTCATCTATTCGTTCAGCGTCCGCATGTATGGACTTCGCCGCAGCAAGCGGCGCACCGAGCGGTTACTGGCCTGCCTGGAACAAGAAGCCGCAACCGTCGCCAGTGAGCCAGGAGTGGTGGCATCATGATGCGCACCTACCCATACAGTCATGCGGCCAATGCCGTTAAAGAACGGCAGATAAGGGATGTGCTGCGGGCCTATCGACAGTCGGCGCAACAAATCGCCAATGACCAATGGAAGTCGTTATTCATTACTGGCAGCATGGAAAAAGACGGACCCATTTGTCCGGCTGACCATATCATCTCCAAACGGTATCGGCAGACCTGCCAGCGTCAGGTTGTCGGGGTCCTGAAGTCCTGGCTCTCCAATCGCAAAAACGATTTCAGGATGCTGGTGTCCCATTCATCACTTGGAAAAGACCAGACGGAAAACGGGGAGCATCTTCGTATCCAGTTACTTTTCATCAACAAGCACGGGCTTTGGTTTAAGGACCGCGTCGTCATGCGGAAAGAGGTTATTCCGGCAAATGTGATGCGTTTGGCGCGTAATCTCTTCCGTCGGCTGATGAACAAACATAACAAGCCATCCTTCCGGCATGTGGGCATGGCGCTGGATGCCAAAGTGGCCAGAGTGGAGGCACCCAATAAAGCGCACAGCGCAGAATTCCCTTACTGGCTGACTTTGGCTACCCTGAATCCGCGCAAGCCCATCCACATACCATTGTATGAAAACCCATACGCCCTGGCGGCGGACGGTGACGAAAAGGCTTTTGTGCAAATCAATGTGCGGCGAGGCACCGCCATAGGCGGACAGTTCGGCGCATTGGATATCGCCCGCATCAAGGAATCTGCGCCGGTGTTTTCACTCAAGCGCCCCAGGCCGCAGATCGTAGATACGCTCGGCATCGACGTGGGTCTGAGAACGCTGGTGGCCACCAGCATGGGGGAATTGCTTGGGCGCAATCTGATCGATCGCTTGAGCCGTCTGGACGCGCAGATCTCCCGTCTGGCGGCCGAGCGCCAAAGACAAGGGCTGCCCGTGCATTCACGGCGTTACGACACGTTGGTCAACCGGGTGCGGTCCTTCCTCAAGAACGAAATCGGACGGGTGCTGAATGGGCTGTTTGCACGGGTACATCCGGCCAAAGTGGTTATTGAGTCCCTGGATTTCCGCAGCCCTGATTTGTCCAGGAGACTCAATCGGCTGGTGCAGAATTTCGGGCGCACATGGTTTCGTCAAAAGCTCGATATGCTCTCTGAGGAATATGGTTTTCTGGTCGAGGAAGTGCATGCGGCGTATAGCAGCCAGACGTGCAAATCCTGTGATTATGTGGCGAAGAATAACCGTTCTTCGCAGTCAAAGTTTCATTGCCGCTTTTGCGGCAGGAAAGCGCACGCCGATCCGAACGGGGCGGAAGTCATCCGGCAGAGACGTTCTCTGCCCGAGTACGCACCGTGGAGATCGAAACGGCAAGTCCTTCAGGCAACGGTTGGCCGTTTCCTGAAGCGATGGACCGGGCGGTTGTCCGGCATGCAGGTCAATAGTGCCCTGCGTCTTGTTGTGGAAGGTAATCCCTATTTTGCGGATCACCGGGCGGCCATTTGGCCGGGAAACACCACGACAGATTAACGGATTCCATGATGTTCTATGGAATTTGGAACTATTATTCCCAGCAACCGGAGTTCGACCAATGCGCATATAAGATCGCAAGGTCACACGTCATGCTTGTCTTGAAGGTGCCTTCCGTGTCGGACTGGTCGACAACCAGGAAGCCATATGGAGTTGGGGGATAGGGATGATTACAGCAACGAAAATATGGATATTTTCCGTCGCCCTTTTTGTTCTTCTCATTGTTTCCATATATTTTGGTTATCATCTCGGCCGACAACCGAGAAGGAGGGGCGCCGGTGCCCAGGGCGACGGCGGGAATAGCGGGGTCAGCCACATCAGTGGAACCGTATTTACCCTGATCGGACTGCTTTTGGGGTTTACGCTTTCGGGTGCCGCTACAGGCTTCCAGCAGCGGCAGGTCCTGATTGC
>DAIEIW010000240.1:0-11839 GCA_027351205.1 Acidithiobacillus sp. | reverse complement strand
GCTGGCCCACATCTCCGGAAAAATGCGGATGCATTATATTCGTATTTTGCCTGGAGATAAGGTTACTGTAGAGATGACGCCCTACGATTTAACGAAGGGTCGCATCATTTATCGTGCCAAATAGGGGGTGTCATGAAGGTTCGCGCATCTGTTAAAAAGCTTTGTCGTAACTGCAAAATTGTTCGTCGTAACGGTGTGGTTCGGGTGATTTGTGTTGAGCCGCGTCATAAACAGCGCCAGGGTTAAGGTGCGGGCGAAACTGTTTAGTCTTGTGGGGTCACCCCACTCAGTCTCTTGGAGGATTTGCGGATGGCCCGCATCGCTGGTGTAAATATTCCGAACAACAAACAAATAGAAATCGCCTTGACCTATATTTATGGTATCGGCAGAACGCGTGCCCGGACCGTTCTGAGCGCAGCCGAAATTGCATGTGATATGCGGGTCAAGGATATCAGCGAGACTGAGCTGGAACGCATACGTTCGGAGGTTGCGAAGTTTCTTGTGGAGGGCGACCTGCGCCGCGAAGTTACCATGAACATAAAACGCCTGATGGACCTGGGGTGTTACCGCGGCATACGGCATCGGCGCGGCCTCCCTGTTCACGGCCAGCGGACCAAGACCAATGCGCGTACGCGTAAGGGTCCCGCCAAATCTATTACGCGATAGGCAGGAAGATTCCAGAAATGGCAAAAACTCAAACGAACACCCGTGTGCGAAAGAAGGTCAAGAAAAATGTCCTGGATGGCGTCGCTCACATTTACGCATCTTTCAACAACACGATCATCACCATCAGTGATCGTCAGGGTAATGTGCTGACTTGGGCCAGCTCTGGTGGATCGGGGTTTCGGGGCTCGCGCAAAAGTACTCCTTTTGCTGCTCAGGTAGCCGCTGAAAACGCGGGTAAAAAAGCTCAGGAATTTGGTGTAAAGAACTTGGATGTCGAAGTCCGGGGACCGGGGCCTGGACGCGAGAGCACTGTGCGTGCGCTTCATTCCATTGGCTTCCGTATCGCGAGTATCCGCGATGTAACGCCGATTCCTCATAACGGATGCCGTCCGCCTAAAAAGCGGCGTGTTTAATTTTTAGGTGGAGGTTGTCTGTGGCTAAATATACGGGTCCGAGTTGTCGTTTGTGTCGGCGCGAAGGCGGAAAGTTGTTTCTCAAGGGTGAGAAGTGCTTTTCTGATAAATGTCCAGTGAGTATACGGGCTTACGCCCCTGGGCAGCATGGCCAGCGGCGGGGACGTGTGAGCGAGTATGGCGGGCAGTTGCGTGAGAAGCAGAAAATCCGCCGCATTTACGGCGTGTTGGAGGGGCAGTTTCGGCGATATTTCCAGCGGGCGAGTCAGGCACGCGGTGTCACCGGCGAGTTGCTGCTTCGGTTCCTCGAACTGCGTCTCGACAACGTTGCCTATCGCTTGGGTTTCGGCGCATCTCGTGCGGAGGCGCGCCAGGTCGTTCGTCATGGCCACATTCTGGTTAATGGACGACGTGTGGATATTCCGTCTTACCAGGTACGTGCCGGGGATGTGGTGAGCGTTGCTGAGGCTGCCCGGACGCATATCCGTATTGCTGCGTCGGTTGAAGCTACAGCAGGTCGTGGTTTCCCGGAATGGGTGAGCATGGACACTACCGAACTTAAGGCGACCATCAAAGCCGTGCCGGTGCGAGAAGATATGGCCCCGGATTTGAACGAACAGGTCGTCGTGGAGTTGTACTCTAAGTAAGACCGGGGGTTGAGGAACGCTTATGACTGAGGTTGGAGAGCTGTTGCGCCCGCAGGGCGTTGACGTGGAAGTGATTTCAGCACGCCGTGCGCGTATGGCCCTTGGGCCCTTGGAGCGTGGTTTTGGCCACACTCTGGGTAGTGGGTTGCGCCGGGTGTTGTTGTCGTCTCTCAAAGGTGCGGCGGTTACCGAGGTGGAGATTGAAGGGGTGTTGCACGAGTACTCTAGCATCGAGGGCGTGCAGGAAGACGTGGTGGATATCCTGCTCAACTTGAAAATGCTGGCGGTACGGGCGCACGGACGCGGAGATGCGGTGGTTACACTGCGCAAGCGTGGCCCCGGCCAAATGACCGGCGCCGATATCGTATCGGAACATGGTATCGAAGTAGCCAATCCGGAGCAGGTAATCGCAACGCTGACCCGCGATGTCGAACTGGTACTCCGTTTGCGTATTGACGAAGGTCGCGGCTATGACGCGGCTGCCACGCGACGCCAGTCGCATGAAAAGCGCATTGGAGTGATGGCTCTGGATGCGAGTTTTAGTCCGGTGCTGCGGGTGAGCTATCTGGTGGAAAATGCCCGGGTAGAACAACGTACCGACCTGGATCGTCTGATACTGGATGTTGAAACCAATGGTGTGGTGGATCCGGTCTGGGCGGTGCAGGAGGCGTCCCGCATTTTTCGCAGTCAGCTTGGCGTGCTGGCGGGTGCGGAAACCGGGGAAATACCCGAGGCATCGCAAGTGCAGGTCAGTCAGAGCCTTACGCCCCTGTTGATTCGTCCGGTCGATGATCTGGAACTCACGGTGCGGTCGGCGAACTGCTTGAAGGCCGAGGACATTTTTTATATCGGCGATTTAGTGCAGAAATCGGAGCAGGAACTTTTAAAGGCGCCTAATCTGGGACGCAAGTCGCTCAATGAGATAAAGGAAGTTTTGGTGGCGCATGGCCTGACGTTGGGGATGCGACTCGACAACTGGCCGCCGGAAAATCTGCCGCCGGTGCCCGGGCGGGCGGCCGATACGGACTCGATCATCGGCTAACGTTAGAAATTATGTAGAGGGAATGGTGTCATGCGTCATCGTAAAAGTGGTAAACAGTTAAATCGTAATAGCAGTCATCGACAGGCCATGTTTGCCAACATGATGGTGTCGTTGTTTCATCATGAGCGGATCGTTACTACCTTGCCGAAAGCTAAGGAGTTGCGGCGCTTTGCCGAACCCATGATTACGCTTGCGAAGGAGGCGACTGTCGCAAAACGGCGTCTGGCATTTTCTCGTCTGCGTGATCGCCAGGCAGTGGTTAAATTGTTTGATGACCTTGGCCCGCACTACCTGGCGCGTCCGGGTGGTTATTTGCGTATCGTCAAATACGGGTTTCGGGCTGGTGATAATGCGCCGTTGGCTATTGTTGAGCTTGTAGACCGGCAAACGGCAGCCGCCGAATAATTCTGTGTATTTTGATCACAAAACCGGCCCGTCGTTCGTGGCCGGTTTTTTTTGCTCAGGTCGCCATGCCCCTATGCGTTCGCCAACCTGGTCAGCCCCCAGCCCGAGGCTTCCGGGGTACCTGCACCAGTAGGCCACGGCGGCAGGGAGGGGAGCGTACTTGCCTGTTATTGTCGTCCGGTGCTGCCAAATCCGGAGGCACCCCGTGCACTGGCTGCAAAATGGTCCACCACCGTAATGGCGGGACGGATAACTGGCACCAGCACCAGTTGCGCGACGCGCTCACCCGGTTCGATGACTATTTCTGCGCTGCCGCGATTCCACAGGGACATCTTCAGTGGCCCTTGGTAATCCGCATCGATGAGACCCACTAGATTGCCCAGTACCAACCCGCGATGCCCCAGGCCGGAGCGCGGCAGCAACAGCGCTGTAACCTGAGGGTTGCCGATATGCATGGCAAATCCGGCGGAAACGAGTTCGGCCTGCCCTGGAGCCAGCCGCAGCGGGCTATCCAGACAGGCACGTAGGTCCATGCCGGCCGAGTCGGCGCTGGCGTAATGGGGAAGAGGCCAATCCTGGCCGATACGCGGATCAAGGATGCGAATTTGCAGGTTATTCATGAAGATCTTCAATCTCCGTACCAGGCAGTGAGATAAAACTACTGAGATGACGCACTAGGTGGCGTGCCAGATCGATTTTGCTGCAGCGCGGGATGTGCAGCACCCGTTCACCCTGCAGGATGCTGCAGGCATTGTCGGCAGCCCCCATCCCCATCTCGGCAGAATTGATATCATTGACTACGATGACGTCCGCGCCCTTGCGCTGCGCCTTGGCACCCGCGGTGGCGAGGTGATTATGGGTCTCGGCTGCAAAGGCGACGATATAGCGTGGCCGCCGGGAATCCCGATGTACAGCACTGACGATATCCGGATTGATGCTGAGGGGTAGGGGATTGGCAATAGCGGTTTTGCTGAGCTTTTGGGCGCTGAACTGACTCGGTCTGTGGTCGGCCACGGCAGCGTTGGCGATAAATATATCCGTCGGTCGGTCCAGAGCCTGCAGGCAGGCCGTGAGCATATCCCGTGCCGAGAGGACATCCAGGCGACTTACTCCCGGTGGGGTTTGTTCATGGGTGGGTCCGGTAATCAGTAGCACCTCCGCTCCCGCTTCTGCACAGGCCTGGGAGAGGGCGAAGCCCTGGCGACCACTAGCCCGGTTGCTGAGACCTCTTGCCGGATCGATTGCCTCCCAAGTCGGGCCGGCGGTAATGAGGACACGCTGGCCGCGCAAGGTTTTCTCGGCCAGAGCTAGACGTAGTTCGCCCACCAGCCGTTCGGGCGCCAACAATCGTCCAGCGCCGTCCTCGCCGCACGCGAGACTGCCGCTATCGGGGCCCAGTAAGTGGGCTCCATCCGCCTGGATCTGCGCAAGGTTACGTTGAGTCGCGGGGTGCATCCACATGGTACTGTTCATCGCGGGTGCGAGAAAAAGTGGCACACGGCTGGCGAGAACAATGGTACCGAGGAGGTCGTCCGCCAGACCTTGAGCGAGACGGGCCATTCCATTGGCGGAGATGGGCGCGATCAGGAGGGCGTCCGCCCAGCGGGCCAGACGGATATGGTCCATGGCAGCCTCTTCGGTGGCGGCAAAGAGATCGCTACGCACGGGCTCGCCGCTCAGGGCCTGCAAGGTCATCGGGGTCACAAACTGTGCTGCGCTGCGTGTCATGACGACACGCAGCTCTACACCGGCCTGGCGCAGGGCGCGCACGATTTCCGGGCTTTTGTAGGCGGCAATACTGCCGCCCACGCCCAGAAGAATCCGTTTGCCAGCGAGGGGCTCCGTCGTGTTGAATACGCTATCAGTCATCACATTCCCAGTGTAAGGGAAGGAGGGAGCGTATGGCCATCACTGATTGGCCGATGGACGAGCGTCCGCGGGAAAGATTATTGCAAAAAGGGGCCGCGACGCTGTCGGATGCGGAATTGCTGGCGATTTTTCTGCGGGTGGGAGTGGTGGGTAAAAGCGCGGTGGATCTGGCCAGGGAGCTGCTGGTGAATTTTGGCAGTTTGCGGGCATTGCTCACTGCCTCCCATCATGATTTTTGTATACATAAAGGACTCGGAGACGCGAAATATGCCCTCCTGCAGGCGGTGCTGGAAATGGGCAGGCGTCATCTTGCCGAAGAGTGGCAACGTGGGGACGGCCTTGATTCGCCGCTGCGGGTACGACAGTATCTATCTGCTACTTTGCGTGACCGCTGCCGGGAGGTTTTTGCGGTGATCTTTCTGGATAATCGGCACCGGGTGCTGCGTTTTGAGGAGATGTTCCTCGGCACCATCGACGGCGCTACGGTGCATATTCGCGAAGTGCTGAAGCGCGCCCTCGAGCTGAATGCGGCGGCGCTCATCGTTGCGCACAATCATCCCTCCGGTGTGGCGGAACCCAGCGCGGCAGACCTTTCCCTGACGCGGCGTCTGGATCAAGCCATGCAACTGCTGGACCTGCGCCTGCTGGACCACTTCATTGTCGGTGATGGTGAGCCTTTGTCCTTGCGCGAACAGGGGGGCTGGTGAAAAAAAACAGCGTCTTATGGCGGCGCGCCCTTTTCGCGGGGCGTGGGTTGTGGATCGCTGCCCGCGAGGAAGCCAGCTTTCGGACGGAGTTGCTGGCGGTGGTGGGGGGCGTGATCCTTCTGTACTGGACAGGGGCGTCTCTCATCTGGTGGGGTGTCGGCATTTTGCTCATGGGCGCGGTGCTTGCGGCAGAATTGCTCAACAGCGCCGTAGAGTCGCTCGCTGATCTCGTAAGCCCGGAATATCACCCCCTGGTAGCGCGCGCGAAGGATTGCGGCGCGGCGGCGGTGCTGGTGCTGAGCTTTACCGCAGTATTGATCGCCGCGCTGCTGTTATGGCGGTACCTGCGCTCGGGGGGATGACCGTTGCGCGGACCACAACGTTGGGAATTGCTGGCTTTATTGCTACTCACTGTGGGGGTGGCGGCGTTACTCTGGCTTTACGCGGGAGATTTTCTGGCGGGTCTGCTCCTGCATCGGGTAGCACTGCTGGACGCCCGTTGGGAGACAGTAATTCTGCAATCCAGGGCCCCTGGTTGGCAGCCATTCTGGGCCAGGGTGACACAGCTCGGCGGGCCGGATTTTCTGCCCTGGCTGCTGGCGCTGATGGCCGCTGCCTGTTTCGCAACTTGGCGTTTCTTTGATGGTTTCCTGCTAGTAGCCGGCACGGCGATATTGGCCGTACTCGTTCAACTGATAAAAGTGACCACCGCACGTGCTCGTCCCCCGGCCACGGCAGAAATATTGTCACCCGCGTTTCCCAGTGGGCATGTGAGCCTCAGCGTCGTGGTCTATGGCCTGCTGGCCCTCTACCTCCTTGCCACGCTGCGCCATCGAGGCCTGCGTCTGGCGCTGGTGACGGTGCTTGCAGTATTGGTGGCGGCTATCTCCTGGAGTCGCCTGATCCTCGGGGTACATTGGCCTAGTGATGTGCTCGGCGCATGGTTGCTGTCCGGACTATGGCTGGGCCTGCTCTGGGGTGTTTGGCGAACTTATCATTCCCGGCATCCACACTACGGACTGACCGGTGCGCGGCAGACCTGGAGCAGGGTGGCCCTCGGGCTGCTGAGTGTCGTCGGACTGGCCGTGATGGGGTATGTATTATCATTCTGATGAAGCCTGCGCGCGTCACATCGGCGCCTGCAATTTTACCCAGCCCGCAGATGCGGCTTATAATGGAAAAAGATGGCGCGATAGGCACGGGGTTGTGGCGGATTATTGCCCTTCACCGCATTTAATAGGATTGGCTTTCGGTGTCCGGAAGCTTGGGGGGGAGGATGACTGTCAGTGCGGGGGTAACCATCATTGCCATTGTCATGATCATTATTCTGTTGGTCATCACGGTGACGGCGGTCGTGCTGATACGGGCACAGTTGCGTCTGGAAAGGCTGCTGGCCAGGGTTGAACAGGACATTGGACCGCTGATATTTGATGCCAAAGTGGCACTGGCGGATATCAAGCATATTACCCGGACCGGGCGAGTACAGATGGATCGGGTGGACTCCACACTCAGATATCTGAGTGTGGAGATCATGGATACTGCGGATACCCTGGTTCGTCCGGTTCGTGAACTGGGGTTGTGGTATCATGCGCTACGCACAGGGTGGCGTTATTTTTCCCGGAAACATTAAGCTGGAAACAGTGAGGAGACCACAATGAAGAATGCGGAAGGCTTTGTTATCGGAGTGCTGGTTGGCGCCGTTGGTGCCCTGCTGCTGGCCCCGGCCAGCGGCGCAGAGACGCGCCAGGAATTGCGGCGCGCGGTCGACAAAGGCCGTGATCGTCTGCGCAATATGGAGTCTCTGGCGGAAGAACGCATCGGCGTGCTCATTGACGAAATCCAGGAAAAAACCGCACATCTGATGGATGTGGGCGGCGACTTAGTCGAGTCCAAACGCCAGGATCTGCTGGAAGCCATTCAGGTAGCCAAGCGCGCGTTGGCTGAGGAGCGGGATATTCTGATCCGGGCCAGCCGGGCGCGCCGTGTCGAGGTGCAGGAAATCGACCACTAAGGACCCCTGCGGGGGCCTTACGACTTTTTATGGTGTAATCAATCATTTCATGGCGCGGCGCCGGATCGGGACGGCTATGATGGGCGGGCCGAATTTCACAAGGAGATATGCATGGCTGATAAATTATTGATGGTTATGGTGAACACTGATCCTTCCAACCCCCAGGAGTTGGGTGCGCCTTTTTTTCAGGCGACGGTGGCTGCCGCGATGGATTTTGAGGTCGAAGTTGTACTGACCGCCCGCGCCGGCGAGCTGGCCAAGAAGGGGGTTGCGGAGAAAATGTTTGTTATGCCGGGCAGCCCCAAGAGTGTCTACGACTTTATCAAGGATGCCCATGAGGCAGGCGTGAAGTTCTTTGTCTGCACCCCGACCCTTGAGTTGTGGGAGTGCACCAAGGAAGACCTGATTCCTGAAATCCAGGACATCGTCGGTGGCGCTTATGTCATCGAGCAGGCCATGGATGACAACGTGGTCACCTTTACCTACTAGTGCCATTATGACACCTACCCATTTAGGGCCCGCTGAGCATTTGTTTGGCGCGGAAGAGGTGGAGACGGCCATCCAGCGGATGGCCGTTGCCATTAATGAAGAGATGGAACATCTGACGCCGCATCGTCCGGTGGTATTGCTTTGCGTACTGACGGGTGCCATCGTGGTGGTCGGCCAATTGATGCCGCACCTGCGTTTTCCCCTGGTGCTCGATTGTGTACAAGTCGGTCGCTATGGCGACGAAACCAGTGGTGGTGTCTTGCAGTGGCGTACGCGCCCCAAAGAATCACTGGCAGGTGCGGTGGTTTTACTGGTGGATGATATCCTTGACGAGGGCGTGACCCTGCAAGCTTTGCAGGAATATTGCATGGCGGAGGGCGCTGCCGCTGTTCATACGGCGGTGATGGTGCGAAAAGTCCGTTCCCGCGCGATCGATGTACGGGTGGACTATGTGGGACTGGAAGTGCCGGATCGCTTTGTGTTCGGTTACGGGCTGGATGCTCGCGGCCTGGGGCGGAATGCGCCGGGTATTTTTGTTTTGCCGGAGGACGGCTGATGGGTGTGGTGGGCATCATCGGTGGCAGTGGTCTGACCGGGCTCAAAAATTTGCAAATTCGTCACCGCCGGGTAATCCGTACGCCCTTTGGTGAGACATCTGGCCCGTTGACCTTTGGCCAACTGGGTGGGCAGGAAGTCGTTTTCATCGCGCGACACGGCTATGGCCATACCATTCCTCCGCACCGGGTCAATTATCGCGCCAACATCTGGGCGCTGCATCATGTCGGAGTGACACATGTCGTTGCGGTGGCGGCGGTGGGCGGAATCACGGCAGCCATGCGGCCAGGTGTTCTCTGTCTGCCTGATCAACTGATCGATTATACCAGCGGGCGCCCCAGCACCTTTTTTGAAGGCGGCGAGAGCATGGTGGTACATATCGACTTTTCTGCGCCCTATTGTCAACCGGTACGTGAGCGCCTGCTGCAGGCGGCAGGATCTGCGGATATCGCCGTTATCGACGGCGGCACCTATGCGGCTACCCAGGGGCCACGCCTGGAAACCATTGCTGAAATCCGCCGTATCGAAAGGGACGGTGGCGATGTGGTGGGGATGACCGGGGCTCCAGAAGCGGTATTGGCGCGGGAAATCGGCCTGTGCTACGCGCCCCTGTCGCTGGTGGTTAATCCGGCGGCGGGCAAGTCGGCGGAGCCCATTACCATGGAGGCCATCGACATGGTTATGTATGAGGGGATGGAAAAGGTGCGAAAAGTGCTGGGGAATGTCGTACCGCTGCTTGCGGATTGCCCGCAGTGCGGTTGTGGAACAGCGGTGGGACCGGAAGCTCTCAGGCAGCTGCATAGCAAGAAGTAAGCTGCGGCTTTGCTCCGGCCCTTCAGCGCATGGTGACGAATTCCTCGGCGCTGGTGGGATGGATGGCAATGGTGTCATCAAAATCCTGTTTGGTCGCGCCCATGCGCAGTGCTACCGCAAAACCCTGAAGCATTTCGTCCACGCCGTCGCCGATGGCGTGCAGACCGACGATCTTTTCCTCCCGGCCCACCGTGACCAGCTTCATCGCCGTTTTTTCCGGTTCTGCCGCAAAAGCGCGGAGCATCGGGGTGAAGGTCGTCTGGTAGACTTTGACCGACTCTTCTCCGTATTGCTCCTGGGCGGCTGCCTCACTGAGGCCGACCGTCGCGATGGGGGGATGACTGAAGATCACCGTGGGTACCACGCGGGTGTCAAGATGCCGCTCCGTCTGGTTGCCGAAAATGCGGTCGGCGAGACGGCGCCCGGCGGCGATGGCTACCGGGGTGAGGGCTGGGCCCGCGGTGACATCGCCGACCGCGTAGACACCCGGTGCATCGGTGTTCTGGAACGCATCCACGGGGATAAAACCCTGCGGATTGGCAGTAATGTTTGCGAGCTCCAGACCAAGGTCGGCGCTGTTCGGACGACGGCCGATAGCCCAGATGACGGCATCCAGCCCTCCGAGGCAGTCGCCATCGTGAAAATGCAGGCATAGGCCATCGGCGCGTTTTTCCACTTCCCCGACCTGGCGCTGGGCAAGAAGGCTGATGCCTTGCCGGAGCATGGCGTCCATCAGGCTCTCGCGCAGCATCGGATCGAAATCATTGAGGAAATGCCTGCGGCGCATGACCAGGGAAACGTCACTGCCGAGAGCGTGGAGCGCCCCGGCGAGCTCCACGGCGATATAACCGGCGCCCACCACGGCAATACAGCGGGGCCTCGATTCCAGTGCGAAGAATCCGTCCGAGGTGATGCCCAGTTCGGCACCTGGAATGTCGGGCCAGACCGGCTGCCCGCCCGTGGCGATCAGAATATGCTCGGCTTCTAGTGTGTTGTCATCCACACGGACCTGATGCGCGCCGGAAAAACGGGCATGTCCGCGGATCAGGGTGACGCCGTTACCATCCAGGCCTTGGGCATATCGGTCATTGAGCCGCCCGATGTAGGCGGCACGCTGCTGCTTCAGGTGTTCCCAGTGGAACCGCGGTTCTATGGCATCGAAGCCATATTCTCCTGCCATCTTCATTTGCCCGGCAAGGTGGGCCGCATTCCAGTAGATTTTTTTGGGGACGCAGCCTGCGTTCACACAGGTGCCGCCCAACGGACCGGCGGCGACCAGCGCGGTGCTTGCCCCATAGCGGGCGGCGCGGTTGGCCATGGCAATGCCGCCGCTGCCTCCACCAATGACGATGAGATCGTAGGATTGTGTCATGATAGCTCCCTTTTTTCCGGGGTTGAACGGGGCAAGAAGGGTGTCATCCCCGGCATACCGCTTGCGGAGATGACCATCCGAAGGGATGTGCCCTTACTTCCCGTCGAAATATTTCTCCAAGTCGTCGGCGCCGCCGATGTGTTTGCCGCCGATAAAGATCTGTGGCACGGTCGAGCGTCCGCTCACCGCGCGAATCGTCCGCGAGCTGACGCCGGTACCCATACCTGTCCTGATCTCTTCAAAAGACATGCCGTGCTCCTTCAAAGTTGCCTTGGCGCGGGCACAATGTGGGCAGCCTTCGCGGGTAAAGATGGTGACGAATTCGGGATCGCGTGCCTCCGGGTTGATATAGTGGAGCATGGTATCGGCGTCAGAGACCTCGAAGGGATCACCGGGTTTGTCGGGTTCGATGAACATTTTCTCGATGATGCCGTTCTTCACCAGCATGGAGTAGCGCCAGGAACGCTTGCCGAACCCAAGTTCGCTCTTGTCCACCAGCATGCCCATGCCTTCCGTGAATTCGCCATTGCCATCGGGAATCAGGTGGATGCTTTCGACGGCCAGTTCTTTGGCCCAGGCGTCCATGACAAAGGCGTCATTCACTGAAATGCAGAGGATGTCCTCTACGCCATTTTCGCGAAAGGTCGGCGCAAGTTCGTTGTAGCGCGGAAGATGGCTGGAGGAACAAGTGGGGGTATAGGCGCCGGGCAGGGAGAACACGATCACGGTCTTGCCCTTGAAAAGTTCGTCGGTGCTGACGTCACGCCACTGATTATCATCGCGGGTGCGGAACACGACCTGGGGAACACTTTGGCCTTCTATGCTGGTCAGTTTCATCTCAGTCTCCTGT
>DAIEIW010000238.1:0-21341 GCA_027351205.1 Acidithiobacillus sp. | reverse complement strand
TGCCAGACGCCGAATCATTCCCACTCGATGGTGGCCGGCGGCTTGGATGAAATATCGTAAACCACCCGATTGATCCCGGCCACCTCGTTGATGATCCGGGTGGAGATGCGACCCAGCACTTCATAGGGTATGTGCGCCCAGTCTGCGGTCATGCCGTCCGCCGACTCCACCGCACGCAAGGCGATGGTTTCATCATAGGTCCGCGCATCGCCCATCACGCCGACACTACGCACCGGCAACAATACCGCAAAAGCCTGCCAGAGACGGTCATACAATCCGGCGTCGCGGATCTCTTCCATGACGATACGGTCGGCACGGCGCAGAACTTCCAGGCGAAGTGCATCAATCGCCCCCAGACAGCGGATGGCCAAGCCAGGGCCGGGGAAGGGCTGACGGCGGATCACTTCTTCGGGCATGCCCAGCTCACGGCCGAGTTCTCGCACTTCGTCCTTGAACAACTCACGCAAAGGCTCGACCAGTTGCAGGTGCATGCGCTCCGGCAAGCCACCCACGTTATGGTGAGACTTGATGGTCGCGCTGGGACCCTTAAACGAAATAGACTCGATCACGTCCGGATAAAGGGTGCCCTGGGCCAGAAAGTCGGCGCCTTCCAGATGCTTCGACTCCTCCTCAAAAATCTCGATGAACAGATTACCGATGGCTTTGCGCTTCTTTTCGGGATCGGTGACGTCCGCCAACACATCCAGAAAACGCCGCCGGGCATCCACCACCTGCAGGGGAATCTGAAAGTAATTGCGAAAGACCGTCGCCACCTTCTCCGCTTCCCCAAAGCGCAACAGCCCGTTATCGACAAAAATGCAGGTGAGCTGGTCGCCGATGGCGCGATGAATGAGCACCGCCGCCACGGCCGAATCCACCCCGCCGGAAAGCGCGGCGATGACCCGACCCTTACCCACCTGGGCACGGATCGTCGCCACCGCCGTGTCCACATAAGAGTGCATGGTCCAGTCGCCGGTGCAGCCGCATACGCCGCGCACGAAGGCCGTGAGCATCTCCGCACCACGAGGGGTATGGACCACCTCCATATGAAACTGCACGCCGTAGAAGTTGCGCACCGGATCACCAATGGCCGCCAGCGGTGAATTGGCGCTACTGGCCAGCACCCGGAAACCATCGGGCATGGATTCGATCCGGTCGCCGTGACTCATCCAGACTTCTTCGGCAGCATCTGCGGCCCCAAAGGGTAAAAGCGGGCCGATCGCTTCCTTTATCTGAAGGTGCGCGCGGCCATATTCCCGATGCTCCGCCTTGCCTACCCGCCCGCCCAGTAAATGGGCCATCAACTGCAGACCGTAACAAATACCG
The DNA here is from genome assembly GCA_027351205.1 of Acidithiobacillus sp. GTDB lineage: Bacteria > Pseudomonadota > Gammaproteobacteria > Acidithiobacillales > Acidithiobacillaceae > Acidithiobacillus. The sequence continues at coordinate 20,015 of DAIEIW010000238.1, read as the reverse complement.
AGGACTGGCAAGCCCATGGCAAACAGGGCAGAATCAATGGATGGGGCATCGACATCATGCACCGATGATGGCCCTCCGGACAGAATGATCCCCTTGGGCCGCCAAGCCCGTATCTCCGCCAGCGCCATGTTGTAGGGGTGAATTTCGCAATAGACGTGGGCTTCGCGCACCCGCCGCGCAATGAGCTGGGTGAATTGCGAACCGAAGTCGAGAATCAGGATACGTTCTTGCATGGTTCATTCCACCCGGTAATTGGGCGCTTCTTTGGTGATATTCACATCATGGACGTGGCTCTCGCGCACACCCGCCTGGGTAATCTTGATGAAGCGGGCACGGCCGCGCAGCGCCGATAAATTCTCTGCTCCCAAGTACCCCATGCTGGAACGCAGGCCGCCGAGGAGTTGATGAATCACCTGTCCGGCCGGGCCCTTGTAGGGCACCCGGCCTTCCACGCCTTCGGGCACCAGCTTGGGGGCCTCCGGACTGGCATCCTGAAAATAGCGGTCGGCAGACCCCTGTTGCATGGCTCCCAGCGAACCCATGCCACGATACGCCTTGTAGGAACGGCCCTGATAGAGCTCTATTTCGCCCGGCGCTTCGTCGGTGCCCGCCAGCAGACCACCGACCATGACCGCATGCGCCCCCGCAGCCAGCGCCTTGGCGAAGTCCCCGGAATAACGGATGCCGCCATCGGCGATAAGCGATACGCCGGTACCCGCCAGTGCGTCCGCCACATTACTGATGGCCGTGACCTGTGGCACACCCACCCCAGCAACAATACGCGTCGTACAGATGGAGCCCGGTCCGATACCCACCTTGACGGCATCAGCGCCCGCGTCCACCAGCGCCAGGGCGGCCTCTCCGGTAGCAATGTTGCCGCCGATCACATCCACATCCGGAAAATGATTCTTCACCCAGCGTACCCGGTCAAGCACACCCTGGCTGTGACCATGGGCCGTATCGACGATAATGACATCGACTCCCGCCTCCGCCAGCGCCTGTACCCGCGCGTCGGTACCTTCGCCGACGCCCACCGCCGCACCCACCAGCAGGCGGCCTTGCCCATCACGACAGGCCAGCGGGTGTTCGGTAGCTTTACGGATATCCTTGACCGTAATCAGCCCGCGCAATTCAAAACGGTCATTCACCACCAGGATTTTTTCAATGCGATGCTGATGCAGCAATGCCTTGGTGACATCCAGACTGGTTCCTTCCGGCACCGTGACCAGTCGTTCCCTGGGCGTCATGACACTGCTCACCGGGGCATCCATGCGTGTTTCAAAGCGCAGATCGCGGTGCGTCACAATGCCCTCCAGACGTTCACCATCCACGACGGGCACGCCGGAAATTCCATGCACGGCCATCACCTGCAACACTTCGCGAATGCTCACATCGGCGCGGGTGGTAATGGGGTCTTTAATAACGCCAGACTCAAACTTCTTGACTCGTCGCACCAAAGCGGCCTGCTGGTCCGGAGACATATTCTTGTGAATGATGCCGATCCCGCCCTCTTGCGCAAGGCCGATGGCCATGGCAGCCTCGGTTACCGTATCCATCGCGGCCGAGAGCAGCGGAATGTTCAGCCGGATGCGTCGACTGAGCTGGGTCGCGATCTGTACATCACGGGGGAGCACCGCCGAATGGGCGGGAACGAGGAGCACATCGTCAAAGGTGAGGGCTTCGCCGATCAGTTGCATAGTGATTCACCTAACAAGAAAGGGGCCGGGCCATTGCGTCCCAGCCCCATGGTTCAAGGCATTCCGCACTATACCGAAGCGGATATGAATTTTCCAGCCTCGTTTGACGTGGCGGACGCACTCTTGTAATTTTCTGCGATGACTCAATCATCTCCACGACCAGACCCGCCTCGCAGCATCGTGACTGCTTCCATCATCGTCCCGTGCCACAACGAATCCGGAAGTCTCCAGACTCTCTACACCCGTGTCCGTGCCGTCATGGACGAAACGGGTGAGCCGTGGGAGATGATTTGCGTCAATGACGGCAGCGGAGACGATACGCTGTTGCAGTTGATCGCCCTGCATCACCAGGATCGGCGGGTCAGAGTTATTGACTTATCCAGGAACTTTGGCAAGGAAGCGGCGCTCACCGCCGGGCTCGATGCCGCACAGGGAGAAGCCGCCATTCCGCTGGATGCTGACCTGCAAGACCCGCCCGAACTGATTCCCGAGCTTCTTGCCCGATGGCGGGAGGGGTTTGATGTGGTGAACGCCGTCCGCCTCTCCCGCGAAGGAGAGTCGTGGCTCAAACGCGCCTCTGCCCATGTCTTTTACCGGATCATCAATCGCATGAGCGACGTGGAGATACCGCCGGATACGGGTGATTTCCGGCTGTTGTCCCGTCCGGTTCTGGAGGCCCTGCAGGCGCTTCCCGAACGCAGACGATTCATGAAAGGTTTGTTTGCCTGGGTCGGCTTTCGCAGCACGAATGTGTACTACCATCGCGCGCCTCGCCATGCGGGAAAAACGACTTGGAGCTATTGGCGGCTATGGAATCTCGCCGTAGAAGGCATTACTTCTTTTAGCCAGATACCGTTACAACTTGCTGCTTATCTGGGCTTTGCGGTTTCGCTGCTAGCCTTTCTTTATGCCGTCTGGCTGGTAATCAGTACGCTGGTGTATGGAAACCTGGTAAAGGGTTATCCATCCATCATGGTTACCCTGCTGTTTCTCGGCGGCGTGCAGCTCATGGCCCTGGGGGTGATCGGTGAATACCTCGGCCGGATCTATGAGGAAAGCAAGCACAGACCGATTTATCTGGTCCGACAAGTGTGGGGCGGGGAGCATCCTACCCAAGCTGTTCGGCCGCAGGGCCATCCCTGAATGGGTTTTCAGGGCGCCGCATCCAATATGCGTTCCGGCATTCGAGGTACCCGCTTTCCAGCAAACACTGCTTTTCCCTAACTTTTCAGGTACACTGTCGCCCAGATTACCGCCTACCAACCCAGAGATCGCCCTTGGTATCCATAAAATCATTTATTACCAAGCAGTTGAACCTGCCCGACAGTGCCGTCGAAATGGCGGCGGCGCCCTCATCGTTTTCGTCCGGCATCCCCGGTGCGCGGGTCACACCGCGCAGTCAGCACAACGTATCCCGGCTGCAGATCAGCGACAGTGCCCTGCAAGTGCTCAATGGCCTGCACCGTGCCGGCTTTCAAGCCTATCTGGTGGGCGGCAGCGTCCGCGATCTGCTGCTCGGACGGGAGCCCAAGGATTTTGACGTCGCAACGGATGCGCACCCGGAACAGGTCCGCAAGTTATTTCGCCGCAATGCCCGGCTGATCGGCCGACGGTTCATTCTGGTCCATGTGCAGTTTGGCAACGAGATCATAGAGGTAGCCACCTTCCGCGGCAGTGCGAACGGCAAGGAAGACGAATCCAGCGAGCACAGCGAAACGGGACGCATACTGGCAGACAACGTCTACGGCTCTCTGGAAGAGGACGCGCGGCGCCGGGATTTCACCGCCAACGCACTCTATTATAATATTGCCGACCGCAGCATTCTGGATTTCTCCACCGGCATGGAAGATTTGCAGGCCGGCCGACTGCGCGTCATCGGTGACCCGGAACAGCGCTACCGGGAAGACCCTGTGCGGATGCTGCGGGCCGTCCGTTTTGCCGCGAAGCTTGGGTTCACTCTGGATGCTGCTGCCCAAGCACCGATAGCTGCCTGTCGGGAACACCTGCAGGAAGTGCCCTCGGCGCGGTTGTTTGAGGAAACGCTGAAGCTTTTTCTCACCGGCAATGCGCAGACCAGCTTTGAGCACCTGCGCCAGATGGGATTGTTTGCGGCCCTATTTCCACAGGTGGATGCTCTTCTGGACGACGCACGATACGGCGCCGCCCGTATTCTCCTGCAAGGTGCCTTGCAGGGCACCGATGCGCGCCTGCTCGACGGCAAATCGGTGACGCCCGCGTTTCTCTTTGCCGCGCTGCTCTGGCCTGCCCTGCAGCAGGAACGACAGTTGCTGGAACAACAGGGGAAGCCCGAGACAGTTGCCCTGCAGCAGGCCGCCAGTAACGTTCTGCAGGAGTGCGCGGGGCGGGTCTCGGTCCCCCGCCGCTTCGCCCTGCCCATGCGTGAAATCTGGGACTTACAGGCGCGTTTCTTGCGCCGTGGCGGGCGTCGCCCCCATGCACTGCTAGCACATCCGCGTTTCCGCGCCGCCTTCGATTTCCTGAACCTGCGCAGCCAGAGCGGAGAAATACCAGCCACTTTGGTAGAATGGTGGGATCAGTTCCAGACCGCAGATCATGATGGCCGGCGCACCCTTATCGAACGCGCCCGCCTCGAAGAAACGGGACAGGAACCCGCGCTGGGACCACTTCCGGCAACTTCGCGGCGCCGCCCTCGGCGGCGACGGCGCAGCAATCATGCGAAACTGGGCGAAACCTCCCAGCCGGGTGGTTCAGACGACGGCCATGACGACGGACAAGCCGGCAACGATTGATCCTGGCCCCGCGTCTCCACTACGGGGCGAACTGCGCTGAACACTCACCAGACCATATCCGGCCCCGACCACCCCCCGCCCGCCGCACAGGTCCACCGGTTGCTGCGGCAGCATTGGGGCGAGGCGGGCCTGCGGCGTCTGCACGACATCGGCAGAACCGCTGCAAGGCTCGGCACGCCGGCCTATCTGGTGGGTGGTTGCGTTCGCGACCTTCTGCAAAACCGTCCTGCACCGGACACAGACCTGGCCATAGAGGGGGATGTCCGTGCCGTCGCCGGAGCTTGTGCCGCCCAGTTGTCCGGCATGCAATGTACCTATCATCCACAATTTGGTACTGCCATCCTCGAGTACCCCGACGGATTCCGGCTGGATCTGGCGCGTTGCCGCGTCGAGCATTACCCTGCACCCGCCGCTCTGCCGGAAGTACGGCCCGGCGATATTGTCGCGGATCTCGCCCGCCGCGATTTCACCATCAATGCCATGGCCATCTCCCTAGATCCGGGTAGTTTTGGTGACATCCTAGACCCCCATGGGGGACGCATGGATCTGCAACACGGCCTGCTGCGGGTGCTGCACCCCCTTTCCTTTGTGGATGACCCCACCCGCATGCTGCGCGGACTGCGTTTTGCCGTGCGTTTCCACCTTCGACTGGAACCCGGTACCCATGTCCTGCTCAAGACGGCGCTGGCCCGGGATATTTTCACCCGGCTCAGCGGCGCACGTTTATGGCGTGAACTGAAGTATGTGCTTGAACTAGACGATCTCGCCGGGGTTTTCGAAAAGCTGGATGCCTGGCAGTTATGGCCTCTGTTGCGTCCGGTACCACCGAAACCGGAGACGCTCCTTTCCAGCATGCAGCGCGGTCAACAGGAGATCACTTGGTTTCACCGCCACTTCCCTGGCGAGAAGCTTTTCGATACCGCCGTATTGCTGACCCTGATCTGGCGGCATATCCCTTGGGCGGAGGCGGAGAAACGCTTACACCGTTGGCCAGTGGCCGACGGTCACCAAATTCTGAGGGATCTGCAATTCCTGTCCGAAGTGTCGGCGGCCCTGGTGAAGGCCACTCGCCCCAGTGCGGCGGCGCAATTATGGGCGTCGCTGTCGCTACCGGGCATACTCGCGCTGCTTGCAGAGCATCCGGAAAGCGACGCTGTTGCCGAAAGTGGCCGCCACTATCTGCTGAAGCAGCGTGGTCTGAAATCGCCGCTCAGTGGTCGGGATCTGCAAGCCATGGGCTTGGCGCCCGGCCCTCAACTTGGTAAGGTACTGCGCCGCCTGTACGACGCCCATCTGGATGGCGAGATCGAAGATAAGGAAACCGCGCGACAATGGCTTATCAGACAAGGCATCCTGCCGTCCATCCAACCGTGATCGCCTGGATCAGCATCGGCAGCAACCTGGACCTGCCCGTGGCGCAGGTGCGACATGCGCTGGATTCCCTGGCCGCAGTACCCGAAAGCACCCTGCTGTGGCATTCCCATCTCTACCAGACGGCACCCGTGGGCGGTGTTCCACAGCCTGCATTTGTCAATGCGGTCGCCCGCCTGCAGACGGCGTTGCCGGATCGCGATCTCCTCAGCCATCTGCAAATGCTGGAGGCCGCCGCTGGGCGCCGCCGCGCCGAGGAAATTTACTGGGGTCCGCGGGTGCTGGACCTCGACCTGCTGAGTTACGGAAGCACACACTCCGCCGATCCGGAACTTACCCTGCCTCACCCCCGCCTGCACGAGAGGGCCTTCGTGCTTGTCCCTCTTGCGGAATTTGATCCGGAACTGATCATTCCCGGCTGCGGGCGCATTGACCGACACCTGTCCGCAGTGGCCGATCAATCCGTGATTTGCATCCCGGACCATACCTCAGAGATGGCTGTGTGCCAGAGTCGTTCCGCCCAGGCATGACCAGTCCCCGCATCATCAGCATCGAAGGCCCCATGGGCGCCGGTAAAACCAGCCTCGCCCGGCAGTTGGCCCAGTCCTTGGGCGGACGGATGATCCTCGAAGCACCGGCCCAAAACCCCTTTCTGTCCCGGTTCTACCGGGGCCCGGGCGCAGCGCTGGCGACCGAGTTGCAGTTTTTCATGCAACGCCGGGTGCAGTGGCAGCATCGGGATGACAGCCCCTGGCTCATCAGCGACCACAGCGCCCGCAAAGACGAAATTTTTACCCCTCTCACTCTGGACACGGAAGAACGCCATCTTTTTAACGAGTTGCGCATGGCGCTGGATTTTCACCCTGCACCAGCGGATCTGATGATATTCCTGGATGCGCCGCTGCCGGTCCTGATGGAACGCATCAGGACTCGTGGAGATGCCTATGAACAGGCATTGACGCCCGATTATCTGGCGCGGGTGCAGGCGGCCTACCGTGCGTGGCAGGCCGACTATGCCCTGCCCCACATGAATGTCGACTCGGCGCAGGTAGATTTTGTCCACAATCCGCGGCACACTGAACACCTGATCGACGCCGTCAGGCATCGCCTGAAAGACGCTGAGGAGCGAGATGCATAAGAAAATCGCCCGCTGGGTGCAAGACAAAAAAAGCGGCATCAAACGCGCCGTGGTGACCGCCTATGACTATCCCTTTGCCCGTCTTGCGGCCGATGCTGGGGTACATGGCATATTGGTGGGCGATTCTCTCGGCATGGTGGTCGGCGGCGGCGGTGATACCCTCGGTGTTACTCTGGAGCAGATGGCCTATCACACCGGGATGGTGGCGCGGGGAGCGGGTGACTGTCTGGTATTTGCCGACCTGCCCTTTGGAAGCTATGAAAAAGGGCCGGAGCAGGCCTGGGGTGCGGCGGTAACCCTGCTCCGCGCCGGCGCCGATGTGGTCAAACTGGAGGGAGGCGCGGAAATGGCCTCCACCGTGGCCTTCTGTACCGAACGTGGCATCAACATCTGCGCTCATATCGGCCTGACTCCTCAACGGGTACGGCAGTGGGGCAGTTTTCAGCGACAGGGCACCGATGCGGATAGCGCACGCCGCTTGCAGGCCGACGCCGGGGCACTGGCGGAAGCGGGTGCCCGCTTCTTGGTTTTGGAAGCAGTTCCCGATGCGCTGGCGGCGAACATTACCCGCGATATCACCATACCCACGATCGGCATCGGCGCCGGGCCGGATACGGATGTCCAGGTGCTGGTAATACACGACCTGCTGGGACTGGGAACCGAAAGTCCCCCCTTTGCGCGACGCTACATCGAGGGCGGACGGATTATGAGGGACGCCTTGGCCGAATATGTGCGGGAAGTGGGCAACAGCCAGTTCCCGCCGCGCCGAAAACGTTAATATGGCGATATTCAAGGATATTGCCGGCTTGCGCCAGTGGCGTCAGAGTCTGCATGGCACTTTGGCCCTGGTACCCACCATGGGCAACCTGCACGAAGGCCACCTCGCGCTGGTGCGGCTTGCTGCCAACCGTGCCGAACATGTGTTGGTCAGCATCTACGTGAATCCGTTGCAGTTTGGGCCCCAGGAAGACTTCGCGAACTATCCGCGCACCCTGGACCAGGATCTGCAACGCCTGCATGAGGTTGGTTGCCAGACCGTATTCACCCCGGATGACGGGCTGATGTATCCGCGGGGACGCCAGGATATCAGTATCGTCATGCCGCCGCGCAGCCTCAGCAAGGTGCTTTGCGGCGCCAGCCGTCCCGGCCATTTTGTCGGAGTCTGCACGGTGCTCAGCAAACTGTTGCACATGGTCGCGCCGGAAATACTCATTCTCGGAGAGAAAGACTATCAACAACTGCGCATCGTTCAGCAGATGGTGGCCGACTTGAACCTCAACGTGCAGGTCCTACCGGGGCCTCTGCAAAGAGAGGCGGACGGGTTGGCCTACAGTTCCCGTAACACTTTTCTGAACCTGGCGGAGCGGCAGGTAGCCCCGCTTCTCGCAGAAACACTTTTCGACCTCGCCCGGCGCAGTACCAGCGACGCAAAGGTGTCTGATCTCGCCGCGATGGGTTGGGAACGCCTTGAACAGGCAGGTTTCCTGCCGGAATATTTGGAACTGCGCAACGCACAGACCTTGCAGTCCCTTGCCCTACCACAGCCCGGGGCGCGCTGGTTTGCGGCTGCCCGGCTGGGCCAGACCCGGCTCATTGACAACGTCGTCATTTCCTGATGAATCATCGCCTCCGCGAAATTCCTTACAATTACACCTCGTTTTCTGACGCCGAGATCGTGCGCCGCCTGCTTGGAACAGATGCCTGGCGACTGCTGGAAGACCTGCGTGAACGGCGGGTTACCGGTCGCTCGGCACGAATGCTTTTTGAAGTGCTGGGCGACCTCTGGGTGGTGCAGCGCAACCCCTATATTCAGGAAGACCTGGCGCAGAATCGGCGCCGCCGCCAGGCGCTATGGGATGCCCTGGCACATCGCCTGAACGACATCGCCGGTCGCGCGGACGGAAATCCGCTGGTGCTCCGTCTACTGGACAGCGCCCGCGCGGCGGTGAGCGGCTTTACGCGGCAGTTTGATGAGGATCTGATGCTGCGCAGAAAAGCGGAGCGCCGCCTGCTCCGGATCACCGCAAAGGACAACGTGGACTTCAGCGCCTATGCGCGCGTCTCCCACGTCACCGACGCCTCCGACTGGCGTGTAGAATTGCCCTTTGTCGTCCTCTACCCCATTGACGAGCAGGAGGTCCAGCGCTTGGTCTCCGCATGCCGGGAACTCGGATTGTCCATCATCCCGCGCGGTGGTGGTACCGGATATACCGGCGGTGCCATTCCTCTGCGCCGCCACTGCGCGGTCATCAATACCGAAAAGCTAGAGCAGATTTCAGCGGTGGAAAAGATCATACCACCCGGCTTGAACGACGCCGCCCACAGCATCTTCGCTGGTGCGGGCGTGGTCACCAAGGCCGTAGCCGACGCGGCCGACGCGGCAGGCCTGGTCTTTGCCGTCGACCCGACATCCATGGACGCCTCTACCATCGGCGGGAATATCGCCATGAATGCGGGGGGCAAGAAGGCGGTACTCTGGGGCACGGCCCTGGACAACCTGCTCTCCTGGCGCATGGTGACTCCCGACGGCAATTGGCTGGAAGTAGAGCGCATGAATCATAATCTTGGCCGGATTCACGATCAGCCGGAAGTCCGGTTCCGCCTAAACCGCTTTGCGGCCGATGGGCACACCGTGCTGGGAGAGCCGGAAACGCTCACCCTGCCTGGCGCCAGCTTCCGCAAGGCGGGGCTGGGCAAGGATGTCACCGACAAGTTTCTCGGCGGTCTCCCTGGCATCCAGAAGGAAGGCTGCGACGGGATCATCACTTCCGGACGTTTCCTGCTGCATCGGATGCCTGCCCATGTGCGCACGGTCTGTCTGGAATTTTATGGCAGCGATCTGGATGCCGCAGTACCGGCCATCGTCGAAGTGAAATCCTATGTGGAGGGGTTGGAGCACGTCCTGCTCGCCGGTCTGGAGCATCTGGATGAGCGCTATCTCAAAGCGATCAAGTACAGTAACAAGGCTCCCCGCCACGAACGCCCGAAAATGCTGCTGCTCGCCGATATCGCCAGTGACGACCCCGATGCAGCCGGTGCGGCGGCAGCGGCGGTGGTGCGTATTGCGAACGCCCGAGGCGGCGAAGGCTTTGTCGCTACCACACCCGAGTCGAGACGCCGGTTCTGGGCCGACCGCAGCCGTACCGCAGCCATTTCCGCCCACACCAACGCTTTCAAAATCAATGAAGATGTGGTCATTCCTCTGGAAAATCTGGCGCAGTACAGCCGCGCAATCGAACGGATCAACATTGAGCAGTCCATCAACAGTAAGCTAGCGAGCCTGAGCGCTCTGGAGGAATATGTCTCCGGCGATCTGGCCGAAGTCCGCAAGGCCAAGGACTATGAAGACAGCAGCGAGGATCAGGCCATCGTCGACGCCAAGAAGTCCGCTGCCAGGGCACTGATCAGCAACACACGCGGGCGCTGGCAATCCCTGCTGGAGAAGCTGGACATGCCGGCCATGGAGCATCCCGAATAGCTGGATGTGCATATGCGGTCTGCCGTGCACCAAGGCGACACGCTGGCCAGCCTCTTGCTGCGCGGTGCCCTGCGGGTCAGCTACCGGGAACATGTGGGCAAACCGTTGGAGGCCCTGTTTGCCGGTGATGCGTTTGCCTCAGTGCGCGGACGTATCCGCGAAATCCACGGGGAAGCACGCCGGACCCGCCTGTTTGTCGCGCTGCACATGCATGCCGGCGATGGCAACATTCACACCAATATCCCGGTGCTTTCCAGTGATTACGCCATGCTCCAGGAAGCCGACCGGGTAGTGGACCGGATCATGGCCGTCGCCCTGGGCCTGGGAGGCGTAATCTCCGGCGAGCATGGCATCGGTATCACCAAAATGCGCTGGATGGAGCCGGATAAAATCGCGGCCTTTGCCCGCTACAAGGCGCAGGTCGATCCGGACGATCTCTTCAATCCGGGTAAACTGCTGGCCGGTTCCGGGCTGGAAACCGCTTACACGCCTTCACTGCAACTGGTGGAGCAGGAAGCCTTGTTACTGGAAGCCAGCGCGCTGGGTGCTCTGAATCGTGAGATCAAGGACTGTCTGCGCTGCGGCAAGTGCAAGCCGGTCTGCATGACCCATATTCCTCGCGCCAATCTGCTTTATTCGCCGCGCAACAAGATTCTCGCCACCGGCCTGCTCATCGAGGCCTTCCTCTACGAGGAACAGACCAGGCGCGGAGTATCCCAGCAGCATTTTGCAGCCCTCAACGACGTGGCCGACCACTGTACCACCTGCCATAAATGTGAGACCCCCTGCCCGGTGGATATCGATTTTGGCAAAGTCTCCATTCAGATGCGCAACATTCTCCGTGCCCGCGGAGAGAAATCGTTCAATATGGGCACGCGTCTCGCCATGCTCTACCTCAATACCACGGAACCACGGAGGGTTCATTTAATACGGCAAGGCGTGCTGCAAACCGTCTACAAAGCGCAGGCACTCGCCCACAGAATCTTCAAACCACTGCTACCCAAGGGACCACCACCGGCCACCACCGGCAGGGCCGCGTTGCGCGCCGAAGTCATCCACTTCCTGCGCAAACCTCTGCCTGCGGATATGGGCGCGCGGACCATGCGCCAGCTCCTCGCCGTCGTCGACGATAAAACCGTTCCCATCATCCGGGACAGTGCCAAAGTGGCGGAGGACAGCGATGCGGTATTCTACTTTCCCGGTTGCGGCAGCGAGCGGCTTTTCAGCGATATCGGTCTGGCTACGCTGGCCATGTTGCATCACGTCGGTGCGCAGACCGTATTGCCACCCGGCTATCTCTGCTGCGGCTATCCGCAGACGGCCGGTGGCCAGGAAGACAAAGGCCAGGAAATCTCGGTGCGCAATCAGGTGCTCTTTCATCGTGTAGCGAACACCCTGAACTACCTGGATATCAAGACCGTGATTCTGTCCTGTGGCACCTGTATGGATCAACTTCTGCAGTACCAGTTTCAGCAGATTTTCCCCGGCTGCCGCCTGCTGGACATTCACGAGTACCTGATGGAAAAGGGCGTCGCCCTCGATGGTGTGGAGGGCGTCCAGTATCTCTACCACGATCCCTGCCACAGTCCCATGAAAACCCACAAACCCCAGGCTGTGGCATCGCAACTGCTCGGGCAACAGGTGCTGGACTCCGCGCGTTGCTGTGGTGAGGCGGGCACTCTGGCCAGCAGTCGCCCGGATATCGCCACTCAGCTCCGTTTCCGCAAGGAAGAGATCCTCAAGGAGGGCATCCTGCAACTCACCGGCAGCGCACGGGCCAAGGAGGGCAACGTCAGGCTGCTCACCAGTTGCCCAGCCTGCCAGCAGGGTCTGGAACGCTACCGTGAAGATACGGGTCTCGACACCGACTACATCGTCGTGGAACTTGCGCGCAAGATACTTGGACCCCAGTGGCAGCAGGGTTTTATCGATGCCGCGCACCGGGGGGGTATCGAGCGGGTTTTACTCTGATGGCCACCACCCCACCTGCACTTCGACATCCGGCCAGGTCCAACCACGCCATACATCTGCTCTCGTCCACCCATTCCCCGTGCTCTGGCATCCCGTCGCAGATACCGCGCGCTGAAGGTGCGGACCGATGACAACCCCCGACCCGAATACGCATTCCGTACAGGCACCTATCGACGGAGTCCTCGACCTGCATACCTTTTGCCCCCGGGAAGTGCCCGACCTGGTCCGCGAATATCTTTATGCCTGCCGGACCAGGCATATCACGAAAATCCGTATCATCCACGGTAAAGGCAAAGGCGTGCTGCGCGAAACGGTACATGCCATTCTCCGGCGCGAGCCCTTGGTCCGGGGTTTTCATCTGGCCAACGATCGCGGCAGTTGGGGCGCAACGCTGGTGGATATTTATCCGCCCAATGTTCCCTTGCCACCGCGCCGCCCCCCGGAGGCAAAAGCACACCGGCCGGGGCAGGTGCCGGGATGGTACCGGCTGCTACACCGCATTTTCGTCAGGCGTTGAGGCGGGATATGACTCAGGAAGGCGTGATCAAATTTCAACTGGACTGGCAGGCGGGGCCAGTCATCGCCTGCGCGGACCGGGCCACCCTCGGCCATTGGCGCGATGTCCTGCACACCCATGGACTGATCGGCGCAGACCCCGCCCGCTACGGCGGCATCGGTTTTGGCAACGTGAGCTGCCGTTGCCGCGGCGGTTTTCTGATCACCGCCACCCAGACTGGTCACCTCAGCACGCTGGCTCCGGAGCATTTCTGTCAGGTCACCCACTGGGACATCGTCCACAATCGGATCTGTGCCGAAGGACCACAGCCGCCCTCCTCGGAGGCCCTCAGCCATGCTGCCTGTTATGACGCCCACCCCAATATTTGCTGGGTTTTTCATATCCACGATCCGCTGCTCTGGCGACAGGCGGCAGTTCTGGGATTGGCAGCCACTCCCCCGGATGCGGAATACGGCACCCCCGCCATGGCCCTTGCCGTATCCGATCTTGCCGGAAAGGCGCGCTTACCTCTGCTCATCCGGATGGCCGGTCACGAAGACGGACTCATCGCCGCCGGTCACAGCGACACGGAAACCTGTACCCTGCTATTGAACAAGATTGCCGAAGCTCAGGCTTCCAGCGCCTTGCGCAGGTAAGCATCCATATCGGTAAGGTTATTCAGAGCCCAGCGCCGGTAATCATCGGGCAGGTCGGCTATCTTCACACCCTTGTGCTTGCCGAAGGGCATGGTTTCGGGAATCCGGGCGCGCTCGCTGAACTCCCATAAATCTTCCCAGGAGTTGGGCCGCACCGAGAGGATGACTTTGTTCAGCAGAATCCGGCAGAACTTCACGTCGGCCAGTGCCGAGTGGGCATTTTTGAGGTTGTCCCGGGTCTTGCTCTTGTCCTTGCTGAAGTGGTACATCAATGCTGACTGGGAATGGCTGTCCACCTCGGGCCAGAGCTTGCGAGTCATGGCATAGGTGCAGATGCGTTTAACGTCGGGCTTGCCGATCACGCCCCAGTCGTAATCTATACTGTGACCGACCAGGTACCCGGTGTCCTCGGGCAGGCGAAAACTGCTGGCGGGCGGGCTCTCGAGGAGGTCCTCCTCAAGAATATGGTGCACCGCCATAGCTCCCATCTCGATAGGCTTGGCCGGCCGGTAACGCTGCACGAACTGCTCCTCGACCTTCAAAGTCCGCAGATCGCTTACCGCCAGCCAGGCAGCCTCGATCAGATCAGGCTCCACCCGACCCGTCGTTTCTGTATCAAAAATCAATGCGCGCATGCAAAACCTCGTCCGGGAACCGGCGAAAAGATGCAGGGTAAATGCCTGTCTCCCATAGGGCAAGCACCCGTGCGTGGGGAACTTTGCTGAAAACGCAGCATCTCATTGTTTGCCTGGCCACTTTGTCCGGGTATTGCTTTTTTCCTCCGGCGTCCCCATTCATCGGAAAGAGGCGAGAAAACGTAATTTACGTTATGCTAGCGGCGTGATCACTCACAGGAGTCAGACATGAATCAGGACCAGAACCCTTACCAGTTTCCGGACAGCATGAGTCCGTCCGGATCGGGCAGCGGCACAGCCATCGGCACGTTGATGGGCAAGACCTATGCACTGCTTGCCGCCACACTTGTCGTTTCAACCATAGCCTCCATTTACGGCATGCATTCGCCGTTTGCCTATGAGCATCCCTTCATCCTGATGATCGGTTCCTTTGCCCTGCTCTTTGCGGTGCAGTACACCGGCGCGCATCGCAGCCCCTTCGCCGTCCCCCTGGTCTTTCTGTTTGCGGGTGGCATGGGCATGATGATGGGTCCGGCCATCGAGATGTATCTGCGGATGCCAGGCGGAGCCTCCATCATCGCCGAAGCCCTGGGCACTACCGCAGCCATGTTTGTCGGACTTTCCGCCTATGCCGTCACAACACGACGGGATTTCAGCAACATCGGCGGTTTCCTGATCACCGGTCTGGTGCTGGCCATCGTGGTTTCTCTGCTGAACATCTTCCTGCTGCATATCCCCGCGTTGCAACTCGCCATTGCGGGCGTCCTGGTGCTGGTCTTCAGCGGCCTGATCCTTTTTGACACCCAGCGGATGATTCGCGGCGGCATTCAGGAACCGGTCCTGCTAGTCGTCGGTCTCTATCTGGATATCATCAACCTCTTCATGGCGCTGCTCGAAATCTTCGGCGGCAACCGCAATTGATCCCGGCGTCCTTCCTTCCTGCGCCGCGGTGGGAAGGACGATTCTTCCGAAAGCATGACACACACCATCCGCCCTGCCGCACACCACGGATTCGGACATCGTTCTCTCCCGTTTCATAAACCATGACTGATCCCGCCCAACTGCACAGGATCTTCCGGCTAGCCAGTCCATCACGGCGACCAGATCAACAAAACCCTGACACAGCCAAATATAGCTGATTATCCATACTCCACACCTGGCCGAGCCGATCAATGGCTTTGCCCCGCAGCAGGTAGGGGTATATCTGATGCGCTGGATGCGCGGAGGTGCTGGTATTCAGCGCCGACGCCATACCGCTCAGCCCCAGGAGCCGCATCCGCCTTCGCATCCCACCATCGTCGCCGGAGGCACTCCATCCCGGCTGATCAGGGCAGCCTCCCCACCAATGCCTGCAATTGCTTCTTCGCTGCTTCCATCGGTTATGCTCCTATGCCGATACCGCCCTTTTATATCCCCCCACTGCCTAATTTCGTCCCCGTTACGGCATCCTCTTGCTTCGCACACAGACAGGATGCTCCCGCGCCAGACAGTCCATAAAACCACCCACGAGGCGACTTTCATCAAAGATGGTCTCCTGCAGTTGCCGTCTACCCTCCTCACCCAGGCGCCGCCGCAACTCCGGCTCCAGGGCCAGCCGGGTCAGCAGGCTTGCCAGGGCAACGGCATCACCCTCGGGAAAGAGAAAACCATTGCGTCCGTCCTGGATCACTTCGCGAATGCCGCCACTGCCACTGCCCAATACCGGCACCCCGGCGGCCAATCCTTCAACCAGCGCCAGGCCCAGCCCCTCGCGCCGCGAGGGCAGGACATTGACATCCATCAGCCCATAATAGGCGGAGATGTCGTTCTGAAAGCCGGGGAAAATCAGCCAGTCGGGACGCGCGCCGTGGACTTGGGCCATGGCGCGCAGGGCCTCGTGATCTTCCGGATGGGGCGGGCCCAGAAGCAGGACGCGATAGGGAAAATCCAGCCGCGACAGAGCCGCGAAAAGTACATCAAAGCCCTTGGGGTGCGCCACCTGGGAATGCCAGCCCGGCCAGCGATCGAAACGAGCCACCATGCCGATGCAAAAAGGCGCTGGCGAGACATCGAGGCCGATACCAGCCCGCAGCACGCTCCGGGCCTGGGAGTCTACCGCGAAGAAAGACGAGAGATCGCGGCCCGCATAGAGGCGGGTGACCCGCCGGGCGGGATAGCCGCTGGCGATGAGACTCTCGGCGATCACCTCGCTGGCGGCCAGTTGATGCGTCACCCAGAGCCGCTGCCAGGGCGCCCAGGGCAGGGTCGGGGGGCGCATGATGCAATGACGCATGAACCACAAGGGGGCTTGCAGACCGCCCATGGCCTTGGCCGCCAGGGTCAGGTGCCGGGCCGGAGAATCATGGGTGAGCACCAGATCGGCCCCCTGCGCCGCCCGGCGCAGGGCACCCAGCGTCGCTGCGCTGAAGGGGGAAAATGACTGGGCAATAGTGACCGCCCGCCCGCGCAGGCGTTCCTCCTGATGGCGCACGAAACCCGCAGGCACGAAGAACGCCACCGTAAAACCCCGCTCGTGCAGGCCATCGGCCAAGGCCAGGGCAACCTGATCCGCCCCGCCTCGGCCGTCGCCGCCCAGGACCTGCAGCAGCCGAAACCGCCCGTTGCCGACCCGCAGCGCCGGCCCGGCCGAAGGGCGAGGTGCGGGCATCAAGGGCAGCATGATCCGCTCCCCGGGGCGGTGCCCCAGACCCCCGGTACCATGCTCGGCCCCTGCGATGCCCGGGGCATGGCAGCCGTCATGCGCCGCCCTTCTCCCGTGCCATGACCACCAGCAGCTCGCGCAGGGCCTGCACGTCTTGCGCCGGCGACGGGAAATCCAGCCGCAAGCGCTGGCCGGCGCAGTCCAGATCCATCCCTGCTGGATCGCAGGCCAGCATTTCCGCCGTCATTTCCCCCGGCAAGCCGCCAAGCCGACGACAATAGGCCGCTGTCGCCAGGGCACCGAGATAATGGGAATGCAGCGAGTGCCGAGCCCGCAGGGCGGCGTCGTTCATGGTCAATCCCGGAAATTACTGAACCGTAGGGGCAGACCGAAATCCTGCCCGCGCAAGGCGGCAATGATCGTCTGCAACCTGTCTCGACTCTTGCCCGACACCCGCAGTTGATCCCCTGGATGCTGCCTTGCACCTTCTTCCCGTTTCCTGATCCTCTTGGAGCCCTTGAAATGATGGCGGGTGGTGATCCCCTTCGCCGCCGCTTGCAGGGCGTTGTCCATTTCCTGCCGAGGGTCGGCGGCCGGTGCCACTCCGTGGCTATGACCCTCGCGCGTCCCCGCCCGGCAACCAGGGCAATCCGTAACCCAGCGCGTGCCGGTAGGCGTGATCTCCCGCTTTCGGAAGGACGCGCTGGTTTTCAGCACGTCGATGAAGAAACGGCAGGCACAACTGCACGCAACCGAGTGGCTCGCGGATACTGGCGAAAAACCTGACTTCGATCATAGCGCCCCGATCATCCTCTGCCTATATGGCGCTGTTCATGGTAACGCCAACTCCCGTTTCCTTCAACCGCAAGGACGCTTGCCCAGCCAATGGGCACAATGCTAATTTGCAGTTCGTAGACAAGCACCCTGGGCCTGATCCCGGGCCCAGGCAACCGGAAGGAGCGCAACATGCAAACGGAACACCAGGATCTGAAAAAGGAATTCCCCCAACTCGCGGCCCGCATGGACGTCCTGCAACAAAGCAATGCGCACTTTGCCAAAGCCTTTGACGAGTTCAACGCCCTCACCGCGGAAATCGAACATATCGAGCGCAACGATGCTACCGCTGGCGAGAGCGTGCTGGAACAAATGAAAAAACGCCGCCTCGCCCTCAAGGACGAGATCTATCGGATGGCATCAGCCTGAGCTGAAAAACGGCAAACCGTCGCCATGGAACAGTGCAGCACACCCGCCCCGCCGCTTGCGGAGCGGAAAAGGGGCACCGGCCCGGTGAATGATTCTGGTGCCCTCCAGCAACATACCCCCATGATGCGCCAACAGTGACAAACCACTATATAATATATTGTTTTTTATAGGAAAGATTATGTAAATTGTCTAAAATAACACCAGAATCGTTTATAATTAACGTCTTGGTTTTCTTGGCCTGAAAATGCAAGTATTAGACGGCTTTTCTATGCAAAGAAAAACCCCGGTGCAGGTTGCAACGGGGTTATGGTGGCACTAAAGATAGTAGCTCTAAATTCCGGCCTATACCAGCTCCAGCAGCCCATCATCATTGATCCGGTAACTGCCATTGCCGTACGGGTCACGCAAGGCGGCAACAATCTCGCCGGCTGGCATGGCCACCGTTCCGTTGGGGAAATTGTCCAGTCGAGCTCCGTCTGGGCAAAAAACGCGCTGTCCAGCTTCAGGATCTCGTTGGCCCGACGCAGCTCCCCCTTGACCTCCCGCTCCAACTCCTTGACGCGATGGGCCTCGACTGTGGTCACCCCAGGGCGGGCACCGACATCTATTTCCACGCGCTTGATCCACTCCAGCAGCGTCTGCGGCACACAGCCAATTTCCGGGGCTGTCGACTCCACGGCCGCCCACAACGACGGGTATTCCCCACGATACTCCTGTACCAGGCGTACCGCTCGCTCACCGACTTCAGAAAGCTTCTTCGACTTGTTCATGGCTTCATTCTCTTAGAGATTGGAGCCTCAACCAAACTCGGGGCGGTTCATGGAGGCAGTTTTCCCCGGTTGAAGGCGATTCCACCACCCCCAGAAAAGTTTGCAGGGGTGGCTCTGTGGTCTCGGGATGGTTCTGCCAGAACTCTAGGGACAGTCTCTTTCCTGCCGGGGTCTGGTGGTGCGCATGCCACAACGCCACAGGCCCGGCGTAAGCCAGATTCTCCAGATTGATAGAAACCTGATGAAAGATCACCTTGGCTTCCTTGCATGCCATGGTGGACCCCAGTGTCAAGACAAAAAGTTGCTCAGTTTAAGCTAGTACTGGCCTCTTCAGTCGCAGCGGATTAGCGCTGCCCCAGGCTTCCTTCACTGGTCTTTTGTCCCGGCTTTGGATACTTGTCCACGATATAGGCCCCGCCACCAACACCCGACCGGTAGACCTGGTCCGGAGTGGCGTACCCCAGGGATTGATGAGGACGGCGGCTGTTATATAACTCGAAGTATTCTGTGAGCCCCACCAGCAATTCCGGCACGTCATCATAGGCCTTCAGGTAGATGCTCTCGCATTTAACGCTCCGCCATAGCCGCTCCACGAAGATATTGTCCAGCGCCCGGCGGCCACGGCCATCCATGCTGATCCGCACGGAATGCTCCTGGAGAACCCGCAGAAAGACTGCGCTGGTGAACTCGCTCGTGATCGGTGTTAAAGATCTCCGGGGCTCCGTGACGCTGTATGGCCTCTTCGAGGCAGTCCACGCAAAAGGCCGTATCCATGTGTTGCTGATTCTTCAGCTCAACACCTTGCGGCTGTACCAGTCCATGACGGCCACCTGTGCGCTGGTAATAAAGTTTGGTCATGGCCACATATCAACCCATTGTATTTTCAATAAATGTAGCACCAACTCCCAAAATATAGTTTGATCATGGCCCCTGTTGGCACCGCCCTAAACGCCTGAGCCATTGTAATATTGTTTGCTCAGCGAATTCCTTGGTAGAGGTAATCGACCGAGCATCGTTTCTTTTTCAGGGCAGACCAGGCGGGTCACGTCGTAGGATCCTGCTGGTGACCTCTTCGGCAGCTACGCAGCGGAAGCAGTCGTCCAACGGACTGACCACCATGATCCCGAAACTGTTCACCATGGCTGCAAACCTTAACAGTATTTTGAGAATGGTTTTCGTGAATTACGA
>DAIEIW010000224.1:0-4010 GCA_027351205.1 Acidithiobacillus sp. | reverse complement strand
CGCGCAAAAACTGCGTCGAGGTCACTCCGCCAGCGTCCACCCATAGCCACACCCCCCTGTATTTGCCCTGGCCACTACCAAGCCCCGCATTAAAGACTATCCTGATCCTTTCTGTCCACTTTAGACGCCCAGCGCTCGATTTCGGTAAGTATGCCGCGCAGGATGTTCACCTCGTTCTGGCTCGGCCTGGCGCGGTCGAAAAGACGACGCAAGCGACGCATCATGCGGGTAGCGCGAATCTCCTGCAGAAAACCACTGCGGCGCAGCACATGCTGCAAGTGACCGTAAAAAGCTTCCATATCCTGGACGGGGGCGGGCTGCTCCGGCGCCGCCTCTGTGGGTACGTCCTGGGCTGGCAGGGCCATCAGGGCGGCCATGTGGAGCTCATAGGCGAGTACCTGCACCGCCTGCCCCAGATTCAGGGAATGGTATTCATCCGCCGTAGGGATATGCACCAGCACCTGGCAACGATCCATCTCCGCATTGGTCAGCCCCGTCCGCTCCCGGCCGAAGAGCAGGGCACAATCCCCCGTGTCCATATCCGCGAGAATCTCCCCCGCCGCCTACCGCGCGTTGCTGGCAGGCCACTGGATACGACGACCGCGGGCGCTGGTGCCATAGACTTTGTGGCAACCCTGCAAGGCCGTATCCAGATTGGTACAGACCTGCGCCGATTCCAGAACATCTTCGGCGCCGGAGGCGAGAGCCGTGGCCTCCGGATCGGGGAAAAAGCGCGGATTAACCAGCACCAGATGGCGCAACCCCATCACCTTCATGGCCCGCGCCGCCGCCCCGATATTGCCGGGGTGACTGGGTTCAACGAGGACAATACGCAAGCCCTGCAAAGACGTCCCGATCATGCCCGCAGCCCTCGCCCGTGCGGCCACCGCCATTCTCCTTTATACTCTCCCAATTCCGACTCATCCTCGCACAAGGTTCCCATGCA
Organism: Acidithiobacillus sp.; assembly: GCA_027351205.1. Taxonomy (GTDB): domain Bacteria; phylum Pseudomonadota; class Gammaproteobacteria; order Acidithiobacillales; family Acidithiobacillaceae; genus Acidithiobacillus. Next base: position 3,064 of record DAIEIW010000224.1, on the reverse strand, counting down.
GCATCCTATTCTCGTTACCGCCATTCGTGCGGCCCGCAAAGCTGGCGATATCATCAACCGCAGCTTCAACCGGGTCAATGAAATCAGCATCACCAGCAAGGCGCACAATGACTTTGTCACGGACGTCGATCAGCGCGCCGAGGCCGCCATTGTTGAGATGATCCGTCGCGCTTACCCCGAGCACGGCATCCTCGCCGAAGAAGGCAGCCGCATCTCCGATAAAGACTTCGAATGGATCATTGACCCCCTCGATGGCACCACCAACTTCATCCACGGCATGCCGCAGGTCGGCGTCTCCATTGCCATTCGCCACTTTGACCGCCTGGAGCATGCGGTCATCTATGATCCGGTGCATAACGAGCTGTTTACCGCCAGCCGCGGCAGTGGAGCACACCTCAACGATCGCCGCCTGCGCATTGCACAACGCAAGGACCTGGACGGTGCCCTGCTCGGCACCGGCTTTCCCTTCCGCGACTTTTCCCACCTGGACACCTACCTCGCCACCCTCAAGGCTTTCATGCTGAAGACTGCGGGCGTTCGCCGGCCCGGCTCCGCGGCGCTGGACTTGGCCTATGTCGCTGCAGGCCGCTATGACGGCTTCTGGGAGTTCAACCTCAAGCCCTGGGATCTCGCTGCCGGCGCGCTACTGGTGCAGGAGGCGGGCGGTGTCGCCACCGACTTCAAGGGTGATCAGGGTTACCTGCAAAACGGCAATATCGTCGCCGGCAACCTGCGAATTCATGCCCAGATGCTGCATATCATCAGCCAGGAGATCAACCAGCCGCAATCAGTCCGTTGAAACGAGGATTTCCGCTATGGCCAGGCCACCTCACTGATGGCCTGGCCGCATGAATTGCACTATGATCGTCATGTCACCTTCTCCGGAGATGGCTCTAGGTCTGGCGGCGTCCAACTTGAATATAACTCGACAGAATGATGGCTAGATTAAATGAAGAAAGCAATTTCCCGGAAGAATATGAAAAGAACAATTCGATATACCTTCCTGATGAGCTATTTTATTATCTGCTCGTCGTCGGCGCTGGCCTCTGACAGATGGCAAGAACTTTGGAGCCAGATGAAACATGCAACTTATATTCAAACAGGCTCAGGAAAAACGGTGATTTATGACTTTTTCGATCCTAATTGTATATATTGCGCAAAAGCATTCCAATTGGAACGTCCGTTCGTCGACAAGGGCCAGCTTACCGTTCGCTACGTGCCGGTAGGTTTTCTCACAGACTCCAGCTTCGGTAAAGCAGCCGCCATTCTTCAGGCACAAGATCCACAAGAGGCCATGGAAAATAATTACATGGATCTACTCAGAACCGGGCATGCGGCGACCTCATCTGCCACTGCCACGGAAGCCACTCATTCTGCGTTACGGCAGAATGAGCGAATTTTTATAAATACCGGCGCCACCACCTTACCAGAGTTGGTTTATAGACTTCCTGATGGGCGGGTGGAGACATTTCGCGGCGAACTTTCGAAGGCGCAACTCGATCTTCTAACCTCTGGACACAGACTAGGCAATTAAGAAGCCCGAAACCATCTCAGAACTGGTATGTCACACCCGCATTTACCATGAAATGCGCGACCTGCTGATAGCCATTGGCGTAACGATAAATCGGCAAATAGACCGAAGTATTCAATAACCATTTACTACTCAAGTCGACCTGCACACCTGGGGTGATATATAGGTTGGAGTAACCACTGTTCATATTACCATATGCGGCATCACCACCACCTTGATCATGACCTCGCCATTGGTAGTTCAACTGCAGGGTAGGAGTCAAATGAGTGCTGGCCTCTATCCCGTCATAATGCGCCCCTACAGCGAGATTCACGCTGTCGCCTGGGCGATAACCCTGGTAACTATCGAGTGCGTGACGCCATAAGATTTGCGCGAACCATCCCCAGTCGGACTCATTCCCCATCTTATAGCCGCCAAGAAGCAAGTCGTTCGTACCTGTTCCTGGTTGGGTATCTCGATCCATGATCGGGCCTCCTTGATAATAATTACCGGCATTGGTTGGCCCTGTAGGCAGTTTCACGCCAAAGGTTATACCGCTGGACATGTCGCTTGAGAAACCAGTGTACATGCCCATTATGCGGATATCAGAAAGAACCGTGGCGTTAGAGGTAAGTATTTGTGGGGAAACACCCTGGCTCGCATCGCTAAGCCCGACGGTACCATTACTGTCGGTGACAAAGTGCCTATTCCAGTATGGGATCATCGCCATGATCCCCCATTGGTGATTAAACATATGCTGAATATTTAAATTAAAGAAATTTGTCTCTATTTGCTTGTCTGGATTTAAATTCCCCGACACGACACCACTACCATGCTGCGTTTCGTTCTGGTTCATATAGTCGTACTGAAGAGATATCTTGGTTTTATAAAAGGTGCTGGGAAGACCAGGTAAACCCAGGTTGAAAACCCCACAACCACAAGCGCAGGCTGACGCCATATTTGGAATCATGGCGATGGTGATCGCTGTCACCGTAGTCGATAAAAAACGTAACGTTGAAATCCTATGTAGATTATATAGATTGGCCATACCTGTTTCCTCCTGTTTTGGTACTATGTAAGCCATATGCATAGTACACGCTGCACGGCACGCGTTAACTGCGGCAAATTGTCGCACCGTCGCGCCTAGCCTGTTCAGCAGAATATTAAAACTAAATAGAATACGCTAAATAAGTGTCAGATCCGGCGCGCAGGCGGATACACCGAGCCTCGGTGGGTATGGCTTTGAGGGGTGTTTGCCGGGTTCATCCCGGCGGCAGGCTGGGTGCGGGCGAATTTGGTCCTCATCCGGGAGGGCAAAAGTGTTCAATAACTTGCCTATCTTTCCATGTTCGGAAAACGTCGGCAAATATTCTTTGATCCTACGAGCGCCGGCCGGGCTCTATGCGAACTCGGCCCATGATCGGAAGGATAAGCGGCTATCGTGCCGCCAATGCCCTGGATCCGGCCCAGTGACGGGCGAACTGCCGCGCCACCCGGCCACTGCGCGAGCCGCGCTGCAAGGCCCAGCGCAGGGCTTCCTCCCGCCATTCCGCC
>DAIEIW010000051.1:0-23360 GCA_027351205.1 Acidithiobacillus sp. | reverse complement strand
TTAGTCCCTGCGGCAATCTGGTTGATGATCCCAGCAGCGGTTGTGCGAGCTGTCTCAATGGCCACGGTAGCGGCATCGCCTATGCGAATTTCCTCCACCCTGCCGTCTACCTTGCGAATGCAATAGAAGGTCTTGGTCCCGGCTGGGGAAACATACACGGCCAAGCCCTTCTGTTTTTCGTCATAGACGCGGCGACGCTTACCGAGGATTGGTTCCAGCGCCGAAAGACTGGCTTTGGTGAAATTCATTTTTTCAGGCATCGTGGTCTCCTATTAAAGACTGGAACCAGTGATTTCGCGTCATTAGGACGCGCATTAGATCTACTACGTTGAATAATATAAGTTTACAAGAACGATAGACGGATCGATCAGACCTACTGATTCCGGTTGGATCATCCAACCTATATCCAACCGATTTACGGTAAATTCATCAATTTTGGTGAAGGCAGTATCCGTCTAACTAATTGATATGTCAAGATACATGAGAGCCGGTAAAACGTCATAAATGTCAAATCCTAAGACTCTTAATCAGCGGGTCGTGGGTTCGATCCCCTCACAACCCACCAAATAAAACAGGCGCTTGGGACAATGTCCTAAGTGCCCTTTCTTTGCTGTCTAAGAGAGTGTCTAAGGCTTCTAATTGCCGCCATCAAGGAAAACGCATGATCCTCAGTTTCCTGCGCTTCTGGTTCCGATTTGTCCAAATCGTCCTTGTAGGGCTCCTGATCGGTTACTGTAGGTTGGCAACGGCGACTGTCGTGGTCTGGTATCAGCCCCAGTACGCCGGTCCACCAAAAAGACCGCTTTCGCGCCGCAGACCGCGATGAAGCGGTTGCCGTCCGAACTGAACTCGGTTCCCTGGCATTGCAGCAATGGGGTGAACGCCCCACTCCCTACCCTGCTGCACGGTCACAAGCTGCTCAATTTTGCGCCTCGCATCACCTATGCCGTGACCTTTCAGCCGCCGTTCAAGCAGGCGACTTATGGTCAAGTGATTCTTGACTGGAGCGCCAAATAATCGCCAATCGCCAGGCTGTCCGCAGGTAATAAAGTCGATCATGGGCAATAAAATTTTAACATAGATTTACCTTGTCCTGGCCCATCGCTCGGTATGCACCGCTGGTCTCTGTCCGCATCGCCTCCACGCGAGTATTGCCCACAAACGACGCGGAGCGGTACTATCCGATGTAACGAATGACAGATGCAGAAAGCAGTCCTTCGCCTATGTCAAATCTACGTTCGGTTAACGCCAGAGGTCTCCTCAATCTTCCCTGATGTTTTTTTAGACTATACTTGGGCACAAAGAAGTTTCTATTCCTGATGCGCCGGTATGTAGAGGGGAGGCGTTATGCGTTGCCTGGTTACCAGTGCTCGTCCTTACGATCAACAATTCCTCGGTGCTGCCAACAACGGGCGCCACGAACTAGTCTTCATCGAGACGACATTAAATGCCGAGACCGCCTTTATTGCCCAAGGTTATCCCGACCTTTGCCCGTTTGTCGATGATAGGCTGGATGCAAAAGCTCTGGAAACCATAGCGCATCTGGGGACAAAGCTGCTGGTGTTGCGTAGCACCGGGTTCAACCATGTGGACATCCCTGCTGCCGAGAAGTACGGCATCAGCGTCATGCGAGTGCGCGACCATTCCCCTTATGCGGTGGCTGAAGATGCCGTCGGCCTGATGTCGACCCTGGGCCGGCATTTGCATAAAGCCTATACCCGGGTGCGTGACGGCAACTTCTTCCTCGACGGTTTGCTGGGTTTTGACATGTACGGTAAGACCGTTGATGAATGCAGAACGGTTCGCCCTGATGCCCAATGGTGCTATGCTGATCGATACCAGTCGTGGTTCGCTTGTTGACGCCACGGCACTCATTAGTGAGGCGCTGACCGCCATTGCCAGGACCACGATCCAGAACCTGGATGACTACAGCGATGGAAAGGATAATCCAAATTGCGTTCGCAGCAAGGGATGAGGACGGTTCCGACATTCCATTTGACAAGGAGTATTACCATGACCAATCAAGACAGCGAAGCGGTCTCCCCTGAGCGGCGTTATTTGATGATTGCAGAGGCCGCCTATTACCATGCCGAACGTCGCGGTTTCCGGGAAAGCGATCCGATTGCGGACTGGGTGGAGGCGGAGAAAGAGATAGATGCCATGCTACGCAGTACTTCCACGCCGAACGAGGAAAAAACCGCGAAGGAAATATTTGAGGATCATCTCGAAACACAACTCAAGGAATGGGATAAACAAATTTCCGGATTGAAGAGGAAGGCCAAGAAAGTAGATGGCGATATCCGCCGCAATATTGACGCCCAGTTGGAAGTGCATCGTGCACAGCGCGTTACGGCACAGAACAAGCTAAAGGAACTGCGTCAACGTGGCGCGCATGGCTGGGAAGAAATAAAGGATGGTGCAGAGAATGTCTGGAACGAAATACACCAGACCATCAATAGGATTGCCGAGCACTTTAGATGACGTAGCCATGCCTCATGGCCGGGTATGGCAGGCGCATTCTGCCACCATGATCTCTCCAACAATCACATCTCACAAAAACGGTCATGGTACCTAGAGATTTCCATCGTGTGCTCACGGTAGGGCTTATAACAGCGCTTTTTTCTGCAGCGCAGGCGGACACTATCATACCTCCGGTTTGGTTACAGGTGGCTCGTGATCTTGCAGAAATGCACTATCTCCCCAGTCTGGTTGGCTGGACGGGTCTGCGTGGCGACCATCCTTATATTTGGTGGTTATGGCCTCAGGGAACGCCGCCCGCTTTGGAGAAACTCACCCCGAATGCGCCTGGGTCGCCCTTATTATTTGGTGCCTTGGATTACTTTGCCAAGGTGCATGGTCTACCATGGTCTAACCAAAGCAGCGACTGGTTTGATCAGGGCAACCGCCATCGCCTTTATGCGGCCGTCCTTGCCGCCCATCGGCACAGGGAAGGCGCGTCAAAGCCGTTTGTGTGGGTTTATGTGCGCAAAGGCACGCCAGAAACTTTGTCCATTTGGCGGTACAACGCGGAAACGGATAGCGGTAAATGGGTGTTGCGAAGTCAGGCCAATACCGGGGTGCCCGGTGCGACCACCCCCAACGGTACCTGGGCAGTCTACGCGCGCTTTCTGAGTACGCGAATGAGCGGTTGTTTTCCCCATGGCGAGTGTTATAACGATTCAGGCGTGCGCTTCGTCAATTATTTCTGGGATGGCCGTGCGGTACACTATTTCCCACGTCTTGCGTACGGGTTTCGGCAAAGTAACGGTTGTGTGGAACTACCGTTAAAAACGGCACAAAGAGCCTATGGAATGATGCACATCGGTACGCCGGTGACGGTGGCACCATGATATGCTGGATGTGGCTCAGTCGGCACGGACTGAGGCGCTTGCTGGCTTTTGTGGTCTTTATTGCCACGTTGGCGCCAAGTGAAGCGGCAGCCAGTGTAAATGCCCCTGTCCTGTTGCGGATACTGACACCGCGCACGGGAGAGGTGGTCCATAGTAATCAGGATACGGAAAAATCCGGCCTCGTGTGCGGAGACACACATCTTTCACCATGGATCATGTATATCGTGGAAAACACGCTTTGCAAGCCGTTTTCGTCACGAAAAATGGTCGTATCGTGATAGTGTCTCCTGTGGTGGTGTTTTATCTCTGGCATGCCTCCCGTTTTTTCATGCCGCTTCCATGATGCACGGTGACGGGTATATGGACTGGGATAAAAAGGCTGCCGGGGACGGAGATTAATGTTGCGTTGGCGTTGGCACCAACTTGTCAATTTGCTCGAGTCGACGGGTATCATCGGCGCGATGTTGTTGCTGATGATGTGGATCGGTTGGCTCCTGGGTGGAGTGGATACGCTTTACGCGATGCTGGGTACGGGCATTCTGTTTATTATATTTGCGCCCCGGCTGATGCCACAATTGCTCATTCGTAGAATGGGGGCGCAAGTAATTACACCGGGACAATCGCCGCTGCTCTTACATATGGTGCAAAGACTGGCCGAACGCTCCGGGCTGGATCATCTTCCGACTTTGTATCACCTGCCTACCTCTGCCCTGAACGCCTTTTCCACCGGACTCGGTGCGCATGTATCGTTGGTGATTTCTGATGGCTTGCTACGCGCATTGGATGGGCGTGAACTGGCGACCGTGTTGGCGCATGAGATCTCCCATATCCGCCACAAGGATATCCGCGTCATGATGGTGGCGGATCTCTTCAGCCAGATGACATGGACGTTTTGCTTGCTGGGCCAGGTTTTGATTCTGATAAATTTGCCCTTATGGATCATGCATAAGTACACGATTCCCTGGGGACTGATTTTTTTGCTGATTGTCGCGCCCTCGGTGAGTATGTCTTTGCAATTGGCGCTTTCTCGCACACGTGAGTTTGAGGCAGATCGTGGCGCCATGGAACTTACCCATGACCCCCAAGGCCTCGCCGACGCGCTGCAAAAGATGGAGGCTGCCCAGCAACGGGAAATGAAAATACTCCTCCCCAAACTGGAAAGGTTGGCCATTCCCTCGTGGTTACGCACGCATCCGGAAACGGAAGAACGCATTCGCCGTCTTTTTGCCTCAGCGCCCCCCTTGAGCGATCCGGAAATATGGGCATGGGACCACGGCGCAAGTCTGCCCATGGCCAAAGACCTACCACGCTGGCGCCACCTGTCAGGTTTTCGTTGGTAGCGGAGGGCAGCGTGGTCCATTATATATATAGCGGTAGGAATAGCCGTTACCGCGTATCCCCCCACACGGATCCCGGCAGGCGAAATTCAGGGTTTTGCCAAAAAAGGAGACGCCATTGGCGGCAAACACCATTCACGCCACTTCCTCTGAATCACGCCAAGAGCATCGTTGGCTGATCAGCATCTCCCTCATGCTGGCGATGGTGATGGTCTTGCTGGACATGACCGTAGTCAGCGTAGCACTGCCCTACATGATGGGGGCTTTGGCTGCCACGCCGAATCGGATCACGTGGGTACTCACCGCCTATCTTGCAGCCACCGCAATCGCCATTCCGTTGACCGGCCATCTTGCCGCCCGTTTTGGGCGGCGACGCCTTTTCCTTGTCAGTGTTTCCGGTTTTGTCTTTGCCTCCGGCCTGTGCGGGGCCAGCCAGACATTGGCGGAAATCGTCTTTTTACGCACCATGCAAGGGGGCTTCGGCGCCCTCATGGTGGTCTTGGCCCAATCCACCATGGTGGACCTCTTTCCGGGAAAGGAACGGGGGCGAGCCATGGCCATTTGGGGCATGGTGCTGATGGTGGCGCCGGCCATGGGCCCAGTACTGGGCGGCTTTATCACCCAGCACATGGGTTGGCGTTGGCTATTTTACATTAACCTTCCCGTCGGGATTCTTTCGCTCTTGCTGGGTGCCGCCACCATGCGGGAGAGCAAAAGGCAAAACCTGTCCACAGACTGGCTGGGCCTACTGCTCATGGCTATCGGGGTGGGCAGCCTGCAAATCGTGCTGTCGCGGGGGAACGAGGACTACTGGTTTGAATCCAGATTCATCGTAGCCCTGTCGATTCTTGCGGTTTTTGGCATCCTCATCTTCCTGCTGCGGGGATGGATGATTTCCGACAACATCATCAATCTCCATCTCTTTCGCGACCGCAGTTTTGCCATCGCTACGTTGATTACCGGCGTATTCGGTCTGGGGCTCTTCGGCACCACCGCCATGCAGCCGCTCATGCTGGAAGGGCTGCTGAATTATATGCCGGAAACCACCGGTTGGGTCATGTTTCCGCGCGGCGTTGCCAGCGCCGCTGTCATGATGATCGTTGGGCGCCTCATCAATCGCTACCAGCCGCGACTTTTTATCGTAACTGGGGTTTTTCTAACGGGGATCAGCACCTGGATCATGACCAGTTACAGCCTATATATCAGTCCCGCCTGGATTATTTATCCCGGCATTGTCCGGGGGATCGGCATGGGGATGATCTTCGTACCCCTCACCGTCATCGCCTTCGATACTCTGCCGATTGCGGTATCAGCGGAGGCCAGTGGTATCTTCAACCTCGCCCGTACTCTCGGGAATTCCATCGGTATCGCCATAGACGGTACCGTGCTCACCGATGAGACACAGATCAACTGGAACCAGTTGGGCGGGCACATCAATACCTTCAGTGCGGCGCTGCCGAATTGGCTGCAGGCCAGCGGCTTGGCACCACAGGATCCCCGTATCTGGGCATTGCTCGGGCAGACCTTATTTAGTCAGGCCGAAATGATTGCCTTCCTGGATGTCTTTCAGTGGATCACCATCCTCTTCTTTTGCCTCCTACCCCTGGCATTGCTTATCCCCAGGCGCATCCTTCCAATAGGTTGACGTCGTTGTCTTGGAGGGATGAGGAAAAAATGGACAGACGAATTGAGGTCCAGGCGGTGCAAGCTCTCTTATGTGTGAATCAGCGTCATCGTCTAGTCATCAACATACTGTTCATACATAGAATATTATGTGATTAGTCTAGGAGACAGGTGGCTATGATTGATGCTGTTTTATCCCCGAAACTGGACGTCTTTACACGCTGATTCACATATCAGGCGACTTTGACGGAGCCCTGATCCTCCTCGGGAAAAAGACCAGGGCAAACAAGCCGCATGCTTGACATAGATCAAAACATTATAAGTTCTGAAAAATGACAAATATCAATGCTAGACTAGGTTGACTCCTAGATAATGATTATCCAGGCATTCGCAATGGACCAGGCAAGGTACCAGCGGTACCAGGATATCTCTCATTATGATAGGAGGTATTCCATGAGCATGATGATCAACCCAACTGTAGTTGAGCTATCGCGTCTGCAATTCGCGCTGACCGCGCTCTATCACTTTCTGTTTGTGCCGTTGACCCTGGGCATGACCTTTATCCTGGCCACCATGGAGACGGTCTATGTCATCACGGGCAAACAGATCTACAAGGAGATGACCCTGTTCTGGGGCAAGCTCTTCGGTATCAACTTCGCCCTGGGCGTCGCCACGGGCCTGACCATGGAGTTCGAGTTCGGCACCAACTGGTCCATGTACTCGCATTTCGTGGGTGACATTTTTGGCACCCCCCTGGCCATCGAGGGAATAATGGCCTTTTTCATGGAGTCCACCTTCGTGGGCGTCATGTTCTTCGGCTGGGACCGCATCAGCGCCAAGGCGCATCTGGTGGTCACCTATCTGGTGGCCCTGGGCTCCAACCTCTCGGCCCTGTGGATCCTTGTCGCCAACGGCTTCATGCAGAACCCGGTTGGCGGCGCTTTTGATCCCAACACCATGCGGATGCAGTTCACCAGCTTCGTGGACCTGATCTTCAACCCCGATGCCCAGGCCAAGTTTGTCCATACTTCCATGGCCGGCTATATCACCGGTTCCATGTTCGTCATGGGGATCAGCGCCTACTATCTGCTCACCAAGCGTCATCGGGATCTGGCCCTGCGTTCTTTCCGTATCGCCACCCTCTTCGGCGTGATTTCCACCATTGGGGTGATTACCCTGGGGGATGCCCTCGGCTATATCGATGCCCACGCGCAGCCCACCAAGCTGGCGGCCATGGAGGCCATCTGGAATACCAACACGCATCCCGTTTCCGCATCCTGGAACCTCATCGCCTTTCCCAGCCGCACCGAAGGCAGGAATCTCTTCGAGATCTCCATCCCCTATGTGTTGACGCCTTTGCTGACCCACTCGGAAGACACGATCATTCCGGGCATCAACCAACTGGAGCAGGAGGCCAAGCCGAAGATCGAGAGCGGCATCCAGGCCATGATCGCCCTGAAGGAATACAACCAGGATCACAGCAACACCCAGGCCCTGGCCACCTTCAAGCGGCATGAGCAGGACATGGGCTACGGCTTCCTGGCCATGCAGTTCGCCCCCGATCAGGACCTCAAGAAGATCGACGCCAGCAACTTGCCCAGCGTCCTCGACAAGACCGCCAAGGACACCATTCCCAACGTCTGGGTCGAGTTCTGGGCCTTCCGCCTCATGGTGGCCGCCGGCTTTTTCATGCTGGTGCTGTTCGCCTTTGCCGCCTACTACAGCCTCAAGAACGAGATCGAGAAGCACCCGGCCTTGCTGAAGCTGGCGCTGTGGAGCATACCGCTGCCGTGGGTCGCCGTGGAGTTCGGCTGGATCACCGCGGAAAACGGCCGCCAGCCCTGGACCGTCTTCGGCTGGCTGCCCACCTTCGTTTCGGCCTCCAGCCATACGGTGGGCTACATGGTGTTCTCGCTCGTGGGCTTTACCCTGCTCTATAGCTCCTTCATCGCGGCGGAACTGTACCTGATGTTCAAATACGCCCGCTTGGGGCCGACGGCACACCATGGTCACGATGCGGCGGCGGCCGGTGGCGGCATGGCGGGACAACCGGCCTTCGCTAAACCCAGCATGGGGAAGGAGTGAAACCCATCAACATTAGGTAGCAGGCGTCACCAGAATCTCAACGTTAGCCGCTTAGCCCGGCTCTGCCGGGCGCTTTATATTCGCAGCTAGCACAGGACTTGACATGAAAACGGCAAGTCCAGCGGCATTGAAAACCCGATGGACTATCCAACACCTTGGGTACCGACCTCTTTGCAAGGAGCAAGTCATGACTTACGTTGTTGCCAATCGCGTACCTGTCACTCCAGCGTTTACGGAACGATTTGAGGAGAGCTTCCGTAAACGGGAGGGAAAAGTAGAAAATCATCCGGGTTTCCTGCGGATGGAAGTTCTTAAGCCAGAAAATCCTGAAGGCGTCTACGTAGTACTGACCCACTGGCGGAGCAAGGATGATTTTGTTGCATGGATGCGTAGCGACGACTTTCGCAAGGGCCATGCCCATCCGCTTCCGCCCGAAGCCTGTCGCGGAAAAAGTGAAATAGAGACCCATGAGGTGTTGATCAGCACCTCAGCAGCGTGAATCCAGGCACCGAGCTCCGTTGTTGCGGAGCCATGATCAACACCACCCACATCGAAGGAGAAAACGATGCAACAAAAAATCATCAATGAGAAGTTTCCTGTTTATTATCAGGAGATCATGAAGGGAAGCACTCCCTACCGAAACATCGCTGAAATCATCGACGCCCTCAAAGCCGGACTCGCCAAGAATCCCTCCTCCCAGATTATTGCCGTTTTTGATCTGCATGACCACGTGCAAAAGCGGGGCGGCAAAATTGCCGATAGTATTTTCGGTGCCCAGACCCTGCTCTTTTGCGTAGCCAACGCCATCCCCCACGCCGACATCGTGGCCCTGCGGCCGCGCTCCATCGGCGTGACCGAGTTTGCTGACCGCTTCGTGCTGAATTTTCTGGAGGCACCGGCCCAGCCCGTAACTGATGCCATGCTGGCGCTGGTCGACGCCGTCGCCTAGGGGGTCTAAGGTCCTTGCCAGTCACCCCTTAGCCGTGGACAAAAGTTCCTATGCACAAATTAACAATTCTCAATGCGGTATTCTCCTGGTTGGTGTAAAAAAGAATCACTAGCATCCATCAGATAGGAGATATTCCCATGGACAACAGAGAATTGAGCACCCAAGGCCGGACCTGCCCCACCTGCGGAGCCGATCTGCCCGGAGTGAACCCTGGCGTCGGCAACAGCCTGCCCAACGACCGAAACATTCGCGGTGGCCAGGGCAACCGTGGGCGAGGCGTCGGCGGAGGTGGTGGGCGCGGGATAGGTGGCGGTGGTGGCCGTGGCATGGGTGGCGGCGGGGGAGCTGGCATGGGTGGAGGTGGCCGCAATCGCTTAGCCTAGGCTACCGAGCGTTTCCGTTCCGGCAGCGAGTTCAGGGAAACGAGATCCGCCATTGGGTAACACCTCCCTTTTTAACTCTACCCCGGCAGGGGCTCTGTCCTTACCGGAATTGTCCTGCTTGCCTTTTTGCCGGATGGCGCGGTAGATGGAATTCCATCGGAACTTGCCGGGATTGCTGTCCGCTTTGAGCCACGCATTCGCAAACCCATTCTATGGCCGCTGAAATGGGTATCCTCTGATAACTGTTTAGGTTTTGACGAGTTCTATCAAGCGGAGATTATTATGAAAGTTGCGATTGCCAGCCAAAATCGTAAAACGGTCACGGCCAACGCCGGTCGCTGCCGGAGGTTCTGTATATACGATATCGAGTCCAATACCATTAAAAGAAAAACCTTAATAGAATTACCGGTCGATCAAAGTTTTCATGCCACACAAGGCAAAGATAGTCCGGAGCTGCAAGGAATACAGGTGCTTATTACCAGCGGAATGGGTGAAGGCCTAGCGCAGCGACTTAAAGAAATGGGGATCGAAAGTGTTATCACCGAGGAGACCGATCCCGATGCTGCCCTTGCCGGTTATCTCCAAAAAACTGGGCAGGCCCGGTAACTGTCCTATATTAACCTATGTCTGCTCTTAGGAGTACACTCAGATATGGCCCTATTCATTAGTGATGAATGCATAAACTGCGCTATTTGCGAAGCTGAATGCCCAAACAATGCCATCTTCTCAGGCGAGCAACACTACGAAATCGATCCGGAGCGTTGTACAGTATGCCAAGGATTTTTCCCCACGCCCCAATGCCAAGAGGTTTGTCCTGTGGATTGTATTCTGCCAATGCTCGCGTAACGTTCGCCTTGACGGCAGTCTCGCCTATTATTATGTTCATGCGGTCTAGCGGGCCAAACCGCAATGCCGCCATCCTCGGGAGCATGCGTATATGGGTGCTTTTCTCAACGCCTTGGCCTTCTCCGATGCTACCGTCGTCTAAGCAGCCGAGTTGCGACACCCCGAACTCCGCAGGTACCCGAGAGCTTCTACCCGAAGACCGTTAAACTCCAGTGCCCCCTTTTGGGCCGATACCGATGACCCACCCCGCAAAAAGGCTGCATGACTCACTTCTAACCCAGATTTATCAATGCACCAACAAGCTAAAACCCCTCTTTTTAAGGGGGGATGAATCCACTCTGGATATGCAGTCAAAAAAAAGCGCACGGCATTATGCGCGAGCTTGTCCACCCGGTTGTTGTTCTAGATGCCGGAATGGGATCGCGTCCACTCAAAAGTAATGGTCTCCCGGCCGTTACGCTCCTGGTACGCCGTCCTGATTTTTCTCCAGAGATCGGCAATTCCGTTCGGCCTCGTCGGCGTGTGCGAACTGGTCTCATCACGAACAGTGTATGCGTGTTTGGGCCACGCCAAAGCGAAGGAAACCGATTTTTAGCATTGCCCTTGCTGTTCGATATGGCTGCGGAGGAAATATTTCTGCCGTCACCGCGCCCTTCAGTCTTCCATGTTGCATCTGACTATGCGCATTGCGGGACTGGTTACATGTCGACCCTCGTCTACCTGTGCTCAAAATACGCCTGTCGTGAAGGTGGAAGCCGTGATTGCAACGCTGACGGAAATTTCCGGATCATGAATACACGAACTGGGTGCCAAAAAATAGACAGCGTCAGCAAGGCGGAGCCGATGATCAGCCCAGTAGTGGCAAAACTCAGGTTCACCAGACCCTGTTCTTTCAATACGTCTGCCATGGCGAAAAGAACGTAAAAAAGGGCGGACGCCATAAGCGCGCGACGGTCGATGCTGAGGGAGATGAACGCAATGACAAGGTAAAGCGCCAGGATGACCAACCCATGCACAACAGCCGTGTGCCCGCTGAATACGCCCAGAGCCAGGAAAATCGGTTCAACCAGTAGCGGGGCAGCCAGCAGATGCAACCAGAACGCCACGTCAGAGCGCCGCGTCAGGCGATCTGGATCGGACATGTCCCAACGCATGGCCAGAGTGAACGCCGCCAAACCCACAGCAAACATCATTGCCTCGGTATATTGCCGGGTTGCGGGAAAGATTATTTCAGTTGTGGACATCAGGATCAGACCACCGGCGGCAAGCGCCGTCGCTACCGTAATTGGAACATGGAATCGCCACCAGTGTAGTGCCGCAGCCAGTAAGGCGAGTCCTCCGGAAGCCAAGGCAATCATGTCGTATGCCCCACCATGTGGAAATTTGTGGTATGACGGTACCATGAAGAGTGCTGCCGTCATCAGCGCTCCGCCGACAAAAGCAAACACCAGGAGAATGGACGGCAGGGCCATGTGTCGCCGACGTGTAAAAATCTCGGCCAGTGCCCATGCCGTGCCTGTCACAGCCAGGGCTCCGATCCATGGCTTCAGCGCGCCCGCGATCAACGCCACCGATGTCAGCAGCAAGAGACAAATGATCACCACGAAAATATCATTGAAGCTGGACACCAGGCGGAAGTTTTCCTCGTCAATGGCGGGGCTGTGCTGCTGCTGAGACATGTAATTGCGAAAAGCGTCGGCATTTTTCTGGCTGAAAATACCCTTGGCAACGGCGGCGGTGATATCGTCTTCACTATACATGGTGTTTATCCTCGTTGCTGGACAACTATGAATATGGCTTTGCCGGAAACCGAAAACGGGTTATTGTGTCATGCCTTATGTCTGTCGTGAATCACTACCCGATGCGCCCTTGGATCTCCGCCATGGAGGGTGGTTGACGAAAATGGCACTCCCATAGATAAATTACGCAACACTGCGTAATAAAGCGTAACCAAAGGATCTTACATGGGAGACTTTTTGAGAGCCGGTGGCTGGATTAAGTCTCCCTGCTGCGATTCCACAGCCAGTACCCACCCCCAACCAGCGCAACGCCAACAGTCGCCACAAACATGGCTTCCTCCAGGCTTATGCCGCGGAACAGCCGGAAGATGGCGCCGTAAATGATGCCGTGCAGTATCCCTCCAATGATGGTGTGAATCAGCCACCCGCCGTGATCTGCAACGGCGTGATGGGCATAATAAGGGTGATGGTAGTGATCGGCGTAAGCCGCCGCATGGTGCCACATGGAAATCCTCCCGGAAGTGGTGGTGCATTTGTCGATATTGTATCGCAAAGACCAAAATCCATCCGCAAATCGGACCTATGCTTGTCACCGGTTATCGGGCTTGTGCCGCCCGCTCCCGGATCAGCGCCAATGAATCCCGTACCACCAGGTTCCCATCCCGCCATACCACCCGCATCAGGTCATCCCAGTCACCGCCTGCTTCGCCCATCCGCCAGGTTTTGATTTCGCCGGTCTCCCGGTTATGGTAGGTGCTCAGCAAGCCCTTTTTGCTGGTCTTTCCCGGATCTGTCACCGGAGCCTTGTATACGTCGCGCCAGCCATCCGGCATCAGGATGGCTGATGTCTTCATCGCCATTTTCTGAGTGTCGCGATTCACCTGCTGAAGTAGGGCTCCACCCATGCCAAAGGCGATGTTGTCCGCCGAAAATCCGTGCGCCCTGAGATCCATGAGAATCCCGCGAATGCTGGTTTCATTGATGCCGTCTCCGTAGATGATACGTGTGTGGTTTAGAACCGCGAAGCCTTTCCGGTTTTGTACGCTGCCAAAGCTTTTTTGTAGCATTTTTGCAGTAGCTCGTGCCATCTCCACCGGGTTCCCGGAGTCTGGCCGGACGATAACCATTCCCTGGCTCGCTATAATCTCTTCTTTGAGGATGCCACCGAACAGATTTTCCACGGCATTGAAAATATCGTAGCTGTCGGCGACACAGGCGAAGATTTTGCCGGGCCCGCCGAACTGCCGCAGCATATTCCGGTAGGCGTCTACTTCTCCTTCCTTGCCCCATGCGGTAATCGTCGAGTGTTCCGAAGCGGGAATCGAGTATCCGGCCATGGGTTCGTCATAATAGGCCCGCGCGTAGCGAATGGCCGACAGCGTGTCTGTACCCATGAAATTTACCAGGTGCGCCATGCCGCCGATGCCGGCCGATTCCTCGCTGGACACGCCGCGCGCGCCGAAGTCATGGAGTTTGAACGGCAACTGACCTTCCGGGTTGTCGCTGGTCTCCTCCAGGTAGCGGCGGATCACCTGCCTGATGGACCAGGACTGGGTGGCGACCGTGATCGGATACCAGACGCGCAAGAGCATTGTTTCCATATAAGCCTCTAGCCATGCCGCTTCTGGATCGGTGGAGCGAACGGTGACCAGGGCGTTGTGGTTGGGTATCAGCGAGCCTTCCGGTACCGCGCGGATTTCCAGCGGTAAGCTACCGCAGTGCTGGTCGACAATGTGCCGCCAGCCAGCTTCATTGAACGGTTCGCCGTGTGCGGCCAGCAATTCCTTGGCCTCTTCGATCATGGGGTACGTTACCCGGGTCGAGAGGTAGCGCGCCAGGATGTACTGCAGGCCAAAGAACAACGTCTGATCGTAAATGCCGCCGCGCGACTCAATGTATCCAAACAGACTATGTGCGCCAGGTGGTAATTGCAGGTAGTGACTCGGCTTGTAGGAATCGGTGTCCAGGATGGGATTGTAGCTGGTGATATTCTGCTGCTGTTCCATGGCAAAGCTCCTTTGCATGATGCGATGACAGTCGGTCTATCCGTCTGCCGGGTTACAACGGGTGCGAAGATTACACCCCACCTAAAAAACTGGCGCCGATATGCCAGTGGTCCTCGAACATCTGCCCGTCCAGGGCATAGAAGTTGGACAGTGATACCCACTTTGCCCGCCGGGCATCGTCGCCGCCTTTGACCGGCGGGAGAGGTCCGTTCGGGAACTCGAAGTGGAAGGCATGGGTGATAGTGCGCCCACGCTGGCTGCGGTCGGGATCGTCAAACACCCGGCTTCCGCGCATGGATCCCTTGAGCACCGGTACGGGCAGCTTGAGCCGGGTTTCTTCTTTCAGTTCGCGAATCGCCGCGTCGAGCAACCGTTCATCCTGACCCAGAAAACCTCCTGGCAGTGCCAGCAAGCCTTCGCTTGGCATGGCCCGCCGTTCGACCAGCAGAATATGTCCGCTATGCACCACGACAGCATCCACAGTAACGAATGTTGGTGGATAGGGGCAGGCCGCGTATTGGTTCCGGTAGTTCTGGATGAATTGATATTCCCGTACCAACGTCTTGAACTGTGGCAGTCGCTGGAACTCCCGCACGAAGTGCAGACAGGGTGCTGGCATGGCGGATTCCAGAACCATGTCGGTACCCGGCCCATTGGGAGACAGGATCAATTCACGCAACTCGGTGGCGGAACGTCCCTCGAAGTTGGGCACCTCGATCTGCTCCCATTGTGGAAATGCTTTTAGGTAGTAGGAACTCTCATCCTTGGAGTGACCGATAATGCCGACATGCTCCGCACCCACTTCTCGAACTGTCAGATCCACGGCATCCTGCACGCCACGCAGCCAGAGATCTTCCAGGTAGGGGTAGTCTTTGATCGGAGTGATCCGTAACCGGCCACCGGCCTCCTGGAAATTAGCCCTGATCATGACCTCCCGCTCGCGGGCGGTAAAAGGGTTTTTCGGAGAGCGAACGCGATTGGCGGAACCCACCAACACCAGGACGTGTTTGGCGCGCTGGAGTGCGGATTGCAGAACAACGTAGTGCGAGTTATGGAAGGGCTGAAACCGCCCAATGAAAACGAGTAAATCGTATGTTTTTTCTGGCATCGAAGGAATCCCCTATCGAACATGGTTTGGTGCCGGTCTTTCCAGCACTGGCATAAGTCTAGCATGCAACTCAATCTTCAACAAGGCTAATCGTCAAGTTCGGTGAAGTGGTCGAGCAGCATATCGGAAATCCAAATGTGAACTATGATGCCTGATATGCTCACGTTGAAAACAGGAATGATTCGCCCACTGAATGTGCCATCGGGGTTTTTGATTCTGGCTACTCGAAATCTTCCGGCTGAAAAACCCGAGCGGAAAGTTTTGCCAATCCGAGCAACGGATACAATCTGGTTCTGTCACCCCTGATTCGGGGCATTGTCCGCATCAATAAAGTAGTGTGCATTCCGTATCATCCGGCTGCCCTCGTTGTTCCGTTTCCAAAAAGAACAGTAACCGACCTAGCGGATCCTGCAACGACTCACCGAGCAACTCCTGCACCGCCCAGGCGGCCATCGCCGCATGGCCTGGATGGCGCAGGCAGAATCAAACGTCGGGCGCCCAATGCCGTGTGCTTTTCGTCGGTCATGTTGCCCTCAATCTCAGAAAAAGACCCCTCAGCATACTGCAGGCTGCCCAGAAACGGTCTGGGGTGGAGCCATTCACAAAGATGCCTAAATCAGACTAAACGCTACTTGTCCGCTTTTCGTGGCGTGGCCGCCGTTGCCAGCGGAAGGAACAGCGTCAGCGGCACATCCCCCCATGCGTAAGGCCAGATCTACGAAAATTGCAGCATCGACCGCCACGAGAGTGTTAGTGCGTAACCCCGCAGTGCGCTGTCGCCATTGTCGTTCGAGCCCAATCATCGCGCCTAAAATAAAAGCCAAGAGTAAGTCCGATCCGGTCAGAAGAAGGCCATGCAATGGGCTGATGAGCATCTTAAATAATTCCTTTGTTATGGTGGTTCGGTTATGAGAGTATTTTAAATAAATTGGAACATTACGGAACAAATACATGGATAATAAAATACCTAATAAATACGCAAAATTCACTTCGAGTCGAATGATGCCCACGAGAGCCGTTGGCAGATAGCCTCCGGGATGGACAATGACTTGCACGTCAGGTTGGAGATGAATGCCATGCATCACCCCAAAAATACCGGTCAACTCATAACTGGTTTCGGCATGGGGCAACCCGCGCAGGCTGGCCCGCGAGAAGCCCACGGACAGGGAGTCTTTCGCGGAGCAAGGGATAAGCCCTGCCAGCCGCAGACCGCCCCCAATATACCAAGGTACTGGATTGATGGGTTTTGGCGCTCCACTGAACCCCACCGATGAAGAGTGCATTTCCCACGCTCCCCGATGCCAAGCCCTCCGCTAGATCGCTGACGACTTCTCCCTGAAACTTGGCTTTTGTGCTAAGGCCGGCCCAGAAGGACTGTGTGGTTACTGGTTCGTTGGCATGGGCAGAGGACCATGTTGCCATCAGAATAAAGGCCACCACCAACCATGAATATAGACAGCGCATAATCACACTCCTCGCAGATGCCCGCCAGGGCACCCCCACGGATCAGCGGGTATGCTCAACAGCAGACCATTTCTCGTGAATGAATATCCGAAAAACAATGTTTCTGTTTACTGCCCAAGTTGTGGCACCTCCTCAATGAATCTGTACCCTAATCAATGCATCCCGCGGGTAAAACCAATGGTCACCAGTATCAGCATGGCGACGATGTAGAGCCGCAGCCCCCAAAACGCGATTTTCACCGCACCTTGAACGGGTGCACGGGATAATGGCGCCAACTCCCCACCCCCTTCTGCCAGAAGAAAGCTTGCAAAGCCATCAGAGACATCTGAGGTTTCCTTGGAATCAGGAAAATAGTCTTTATTTTGCATGTGCCGTCTCCTAAAGTGCGTGAGGGAAAACCACCGTAAATCCATAGAGACCATCGGCGACCATCAGTAAACCCACAATGCTGAATGCCGCCATATTCTGCCAAGGACGATTCACATGCTGACCCATGATTTCAGGATCGTTCAGCAATAGCAGCAGGAACATCATCGCCGCTGGCATGAAGATGGAAGCGACCACTTGAACGGTGAGGTTCAAGAACCCTAAAGGGGCGTGGGGAATCAGGACGGTCAAGGCCGCCAAAGCCGTACCTAGAAGCCCAGACAAGTAGAACGGGAGTGCATGTTGAGGCCGTAAATTGATGCTTCGCGGCAGCTTAAGTGCCTCGCCCACGGCCCAGGAAGTGCTCGCGGTAATCGCGATGGCGGCAATCAGACCGGCCTCGACCAGTCCCAGTCCAAAGAGTGCGGTGCCGATCGATCCGATGGGGCTATGGCTCAGTGCCGCCAGGATCCGATGTATCCCGTAATCTCCGGCGCCAGATATTCCATACACCCAAGAACCTGTCAGAGTGACCAATGCAATGGCTACTAGCCCCATCAAAATGGTGCCAATGGCGGTGTCGGCTTGGCCAATGGGGATATCCTTTTCTGTCAGGCCCTTGTCTACCACGCTTGATTGCTGGAAAAAAAGCATCCATGGCGCAATCGTCGTGCCCAGGTTTGCGAGAATCACATAAACAAAGCCGCTTACCGCGATACCCGCAGGGATGTGCCAGTTCCCCAGGGCGGTTACCACCTGCCTCCAGTGCGGATGGGAGGCAATGGCCAGCGGCACAAAAATCAAGTTGCCAACG
Organism: Acidithiobacillus sp.; assembly: GCA_027351205.1. Taxonomy (GTDB): domain Bacteria; phylum Pseudomonadota; class Gammaproteobacteria; order Acidithiobacillales; family Acidithiobacillaceae; genus Acidithiobacillus. The sequence continues at coordinate 5,290 of DAIEIW010000051.1, read as the reverse complement.
GCAATCCAAAGTGCCACCCGTTCCCATGTGTGATAGCGCAAAAATAAAAGCACCCCGGCAACGATGAGAAAGCCGCCCAATGCGCTCCAAACAGCGGGCACGCCAAACATCTTCATCCCTATGGTGATACCGATGAATTCTGTAACAAGGGTAAGGATGTTGGCGACGACCAGATCGAAGAGGGAAAAGGCGCCCCAAAAAGGGCCATAACGACCCCAGATCATTTCGGCGTGTCCACGATGTGTCACTGCGCCAAGACGGACGGTCATCTCCTGCACCACATAGGCCACCGGGACCATGAGGATGAGAAACGGAATGAAAAAGCCGATACCGTAGGCAGCACCGGTCTGGGCGTAGGTGATCACCCCACCAGCATCATTATCCGCAATCATGACTAGGATGCCAGGGCCGATCAGGGTGAGAAAGAGCCAGAGGCGTTTCCAAAAGGAAGGGCGCTGAATCAATGCTTCCCGTTGCTGGTGGACCCGCCAGCGGTCAGCCACCCGGTGGCGCTGATCCTCGGGAAGGGATACCAGCATTTCAGTGATATTTTTGGTTTGTACTTCTGTCGCCATCGTATGCTCCTTTGCGGGCATGCGACTGGGACGCACTCACGGCGGCGCGCACAAAACAACGATAACGAATGGAAATATTCCATCACCCGAGGACCGGGTGATGGCAACAGCAACTATGCCAGGATGACCCGATCTACGAACTGTAACGGTGCTTTGTGAAAGCAACTAGGGTCACTGTCCAAGTCGCTGGCCCTCCTGTGTGAAGAATTCAGGGGCCTTTGTACCGGCAGAAAACGGAGATGTCAACCCCGTGCATGGGCCCGCGCATGGGCATGAGTTCTCGCCATTCAAGAATTTCTGTGCGGCCAGATTAAACCAGACCCACTTGAAACAGCGAGGAACCATGACGCATCCTGTATGAGCTATAATTCGCATGATCCTGCTGATCACGAATTTCAGGGATGGGCCAAACCCGACATGCGCAGAATTTGGTGGTGGGCTGTACTGCTGCTCGTAATTGGCGGCCTTCCTGCGGGTCCGGCGCTGGCGGGGCCGTCTCTTGCACTTTCCGCCCAGGAGGCAACCATGCAGATCTATTCCAGTGCCTTTGCCAACGGTGGTATTATTCCCCGCCAGTATACCTGCGAGGGGAAAGACTTTTCGCCCCCCTTGCGCTGGGAGGGTATCCCCGCCGGGACCCAAAGTCTGGCCCTTATTGTGGAAGACCCGGACGCTCCAGACCCCGCAGCTCCCCAGCGCATCTGGGTACATTGGGTACTGTATGACATTCCGCCCCATATTCGGGAACTCTCTGCAGGGGTACAAAAGCTTCCGCCCGGCGCCTGGGAAGGCATCAACGATTGGCTACGCAGAGGATACGGCGGTCCTTGTCCGCCCATCGGCAGACACCGGTACTTTTTCCGGCTTTATGCCCTGGATACGACCCTGCCCGTGCTGCCAAGTCCCGACAAGGATAGCCTCCAGGCGGCCATGCACGGACATGTGCTGGCCGAAGCCACGCTCATGGGACGCTATGCCAAGGGTGATCGTTAAGTTGCAGTACTGAGAGATGTCCCGATCGGACGATCGAAAGCGGTAATCCTCTTCACGTGGTGGCTGAACTGCCGTGCCGCCATATCGACTTTTAGATAAGCCAACCAACTGGCATCTTGGATATTTTTCTGCGGCGATCGATCTTCCGCGTCATGGTTCCGGTGGTGTGGCCAGAGGGTCTAATTTTGCACCTTGACTCTGTAGCGTACTTCAGGGTTTACCATATTCGAAGAATTCTGGAAGGAAGCATCGAACACCGAAATGCCGAGAATCAGCCGATCTTTCCCCCTGCTTGCGTTGCTGGCTTTGTTCCTGCTGGGAGCATGGATGAGCAATGCTGCGGTGGCCATGCCGTCTTGCCTTTCATGTGCTGCTGTGACAGACATGTCGGCAACAGGCCCGGCTTGTTGCCGGGACGATCGTGCCGCCGATATAAACACGCATTCCAGGGCGACCCAAGGTCAGTGCATGTTGATCTGCGCCGGGGCTCATGCATCACGCGGACTAAAACTTCCTGAAATGACTTTCCCAGTCCAGATAATGATGGGCTCCGTAACTTTTTCCCATCTGGTAATATCTCGTCCGGCACTATATCCGATTTTTTTCTCGCACCATATTCATCATCCCCCACCGCTCCACCGGGTGCGATTGGTCATTTGATTTCTCCAGAGCAAGCTGGCACTTCTCTCTGAATTGGGGATATATGTCACTGATATGCCATGGAGATATCACATGTATACGACTATTCGTGGTTGTTTTACCTCGCCGGTGTGGGGCAGAATTCGCTTCTTGGCCGGGGTGCTATTGCTCCTGTCGACGACGCTTGCCAGTGCCGCGCCGTTGAGCCTGCAGAGTGCTGAGGCGATTGCCCTGGGGAAAAATCCCGGTCTCGGCGCCATAAAGCAGAAGGTTGTGGAATTACGGCACCAGGCAGTGGCGATAGCTCAACTCCCCGATCCCCATCTCGTTTTCGGCGCTGCGAACCTGCCCCTCAACAGCTTCTCCATGAACCAGCAGCAGATGAGCATGCTGAGCGTGGGCCTGAGTCAGACTTTTCCCTCCTTTGGCAAACTGGGGCTGGAAGGACAGCAGGTGGGAATGGAAGCGCAAGAGGCCGCCGATACCCTGCGCGGCCAGTCCGCCGAGTTGGTGTTGTTGTTGCGCCGCGCCTGGCTGCAAGCCCTCTATGCCGAAGATGCCGTGGCAGCGGTCCGGCATCAGGAACAGTTGCAGGCCGAGAGCGTGCGGGCGGCGCTGGCGCTATACCGCTCGGCGCAGGGATCACAGGCCGATGTCCTCCGCGCCCAACTGGCGCGCGACAGCCTGGCCAATGACATCAGTCGCTTGCAGGCGGAGCAGGCGAGCAATCTCGCGCAAATCGCACAGATCCTGAATCTGCGGGAACCGCCGTCCATAGAAAAGCAATGGCCGAAACTGCCACCCCCGCCCACCCTGGCTCAGGCGGAAGCCCGTCTTTCCGGCCAACCCCTCCTGCGGGCCGCCCAGGCGCAAACACGTTCCGCGCAAATTGGCGTGCAGGTAGCCAAGCGTGGCTATTGGCCGGAAGTCACGGTCAGTGTCGATTATGGTCAGGATTTCTATCCCGGCAGCCCCAACTGGCTGTCAGCGGGTGTTGACCTGAGCCTGCCCATATTTCCGGGAGACCGCCAGGACCAGGACGTTGCCGCCGCCAGGGCCAAGGCCTTGCAGGCGCAATATCGCTACGACGATCAGCATCTGGCCCTGACCCAGCAGGCGCGCGCCACCTTCGCCCGTTACATAGCCCTCAAGACCCAGTTGGATCGGACCGATCAACGCCTGCTGCCCACCGCACGGAATGCCTTTTCCGCAACGCTCGCCGCCTACTCGGCGGGGCGCGCCGGACTGAACGCGGTGTTGCGCACCCAGAAAGATGTGCTGGACTACGCCCTGACCCGCCTGCAATACCGCCGCGACCTGGCCCTCAGCGCCGCAGAACTGGATTTCCTCACCACCGAAGGGGGAGCACAACCATGAAGTCACGCAACTGGATCATCGGCATCGGTCTGCTCGGCCTTGGCGCGGCACTTGGGGCGGGCGCGGTGTGGTGGTGGCAACCTTCGACTGTGGCGCCGGGCACTGGCCCTGTCGCAGTCCACGGTCAGAAAATCACCCCCAAGGGACGACATATCCTCTACTGGGCTGCCCCCATGAACCCCAAGATTCATTCTGATCACCCGATGAAGGACAGTATGGGTATGCCTTATATACCGGTGTACGCCTCCAGTCCGAGCGCGCAAAACGCATCCGGCCTCAGCATCGATCCGCGCCTCGCGCAAAACCTGGGAGTGCGCCTCGTGGATGTGCAGCGCCGTCAGATGGGCCACGCCATTCACACCGTGGGCACCGTGGCGGTGGACGAAAACCGGGTCTATTCCGTCAACCCGCGCTTCTTCGGCTGGGTGGAACGCTTGAACGTCCGTGCCGTGGGCGACCCCGTGCAACGCGGCCAGGTGCTCGCCGAGATTTATTCTCCCGAGCTGTATAGTGCCCAGCAGGAGTATCTCATTGCCCGCCGCCAGGATGGGACGACGGAAGACCCGGCACTACTGGCGGCAGCCAAGGCGAAATTGCGGCTGCTGGGCATGCCGGAAGGCGAGATCGCGGCGCTCGCCCGGCGCGGCACAGCGGAGCGGGACGTGCCGCTCATGGCACCTGCTTCCGGGGTGGTCGAGACCCTCAATGTGCGCCAGGGTGGTTATATCTCGCCGCAGACAAATATCTATGAAATTGCCAATCTCGACCGGATATGGGTCAATGTGGCGCTCTACTCCTATCAGTTGCCCTGGGTGAAGACTGGCAATCCCGTACGCCTGCATCTGCCGGCCTATCCCGGCAAGGTCTGGGCGGGACGCCTGAATTTCCTCTACCCGACCCTCGATCCCAAAAGCCGGACGGTGACGGCCCGGCTGAGCTTTTCCAATCCCGGCGGGAACCTGCGTCCCGGCATGTACGCCGATGCCACCATTGTGGCCAGCCCCGAGGAGGCTCTGGCCGTACCCAGCAGTGCCTTATTACATACCGCCCATGGGGATTATGTGATGCTGGGTGAGAATGACGGGCATTTTCTGCCGGTCCAGGTTGCTCTGGGACCGGAGGCTGACGGCTGGGTGGCCATCAACAAGGGACTCAAGACGGGGGATCGGGTGGTGGAGAGCGCACAGTTCCTGCTCTATTCCGAGTCTCAGTTCCAGTCCGTCAAGGCCCGCATGCTGGGGGGCAGCACGATACCCACTAAGAGTGCCATGGCCGGGATGAACATGGGTCAGGGAGGGCAGGCTCATGATTAGAGCGATTATGCGCTGGTGCATGGCCAACTACCTGCTGGTCGTGATCGCTGTTCTGGTGTTGATCGCCGGCGGTACGCTGGCAGTGATGAATATCCCTTTGGAGGCTCTTCCCGACATCTCGCCCACCCAGGTCATCGTCAAGACTTCCTATCCGGGTCAGGCCCCGCAGATCGTTCAGGATCAGGTGACCTATCCTCTGGAGACCACTCTGCAGGAGGTGCCCGGTGCCCAGGCCGTGCGCGGCTACTCCATGTTCGGGGACTCCTATGTCTACGTCCTCTTCAAAGGAGGCACCAGCATCTATCAGGCCCGCAATCTGGTACTCCAATATCTGAGCCAAGTACAGTCCAAGCTGCCGCCGGGGATCACGCCAGCCCTGGGTCCGAACAGTTC
>DAIEIW010000189.1:0-4479 GCA_027351205.1 Acidithiobacillus sp. | reverse complement strand
GCAGGCACGATACCTAATGCATGCACTACAAGGTTTTCCAAATCCATCCAATCTGGTTTGATCATAGTGCATTTCCTGCGGATGGACCATACCTATGCCACCCAGGCCCGTCGCTCGAAGCCGAGACATCTACTCATGCCTGGCAACGTATGGGGATCGGCACACCACCGGCGCCTTCAACGAGCCATTGCTCACGTGCTGAAAACTGCGGTACCTTTCCGGAAGTCCGGACAATCCGTAGCCCGATCGACGGCTACAGACTGAATCAGGCCGCCCAGGCTATCGGTATGACCCGCCGCATGATTGCCTACTATAAAAGTGGGGCTAGACCCATACCGAAGACGGTTTGGCTGGCCTGCATCGGCTACGAATCCTTGCAGCATGAGGCCGCGTGATCCAAGACGGAAAGGGCGGTGATGCAGATGGAGCGGTCGTTCGCGCGAGAGGATGACGAGGCCAAACTTAGTCCTCGAGCGACTACCCTAATCAAAAACCGCTGTTCATGAGTCCAGGAGGGCGCTGCTGCGCTTCTTATTCGGATCATCCACCCTTGCCCTCACGATGGTGACCAAGAGCAGTGACATGACCAACCAAGCAATTCCCCGGGGCGTGTCCGTGCCCCTGCTGCGGATCACAGCGAGCGGGGCAGCACGCCAGATAATTTTACTGGACGAAACCCTCAATCTCCGGTAAGAACACAGCCATGTAGTGGGCCGTCATGCAGCGGAACCGGACGGGGGACGAGGAGAAGTTGCTAATCTTGCTCGCTGTGGCAACGCGGGCTTCATAGTCATAGCGACCAAGTCATCCGTATCTATAAGACAACCGCCGTCAATTCGTTTGATGTCGACCGCGTCCAAGGTGACCCGGAAACGCTGCGGGTTCTGAGGGAATATCAGGAGAATGAGGGGCGCGTGACAAAATCGGAACAGGTGGTGGAGTGTTTGCACTGTATGCATAATTATCATAGGTAACCTCAATGCCTTTTCCTGGACACATTCCACAGAGTATCTGGTAAATGCCTGCAGGAATACCTAGACGAGTTCGTTTATCGCTTTAATCTATGCTTCAGTGAGCCGGAACTCCTGCTGCGCTTACTCAAGCCTGCGTTGGCCATGTACCTGTACGATTGACGTCTGAAATAAGTTAGGAGGCTGGCGTTATTATGTCCGAGTGGATTCAGTCTTTTTCTAACCTGCAGAAGCTTATCGATGCTTCTGGATGTGCAGCCCTAAAAGAGGCTAGCCACATTCAACTCGAAGCTCAGCAGGTCGTATTTCGTGCTGGAGAAATCTGTAGTAGATTTTTTTTGGTCATAGATGGACAGGTTCGTGTCCAGCAAGCTTCTTCTCAGGGGAGAGAGCTTGTGCTCTATCGAATCGGTCCGGGAGAATCCTGTATACTTACCACCGCTTGTCTTTTTGGGCGGGTCCGTTACCCGGCAAGTGGAATTACTGAATCAAAAGTGGAAGCCATCAGTCTCACTGCGCCCTCTTTTTATCAAGCGATAGAAGCATCAGCAGGCTTTCGTCAATTCGTGTTCCAGTCATATGGCCGCCGGCTCATTGACATGCTCATGGTGGTCGAAGATATCGTATTTACCCGTCTAGATGTACGTTTGGCAAGGAAACTCGTGGAGTTGAGCGAGGGAGGCCCCCTAGTCTTGATCACTCACCATGCGCTAGCAGTAGAACTAGGATCAGCCAGAGAAGTGGTGAGCCGGGCGCTCAAAGAGTTTGAGATGCGGGCATGGGTCCGTCGTGCCCAGGGGCGGATAGAGCTTCTTGACCGCAATGCTCTGGAAAGTTTAGCCAGACAGTGAAGTAGTGACTTTGTCACTGAACTTGTCGTCTCAGCAAGGCATACTCTCCCCACGTTATCGGCTTGGAGGTTGCATCATGTGTAATGAAGGAAACTTGGATCGTATCGTTAGGGTGATTATTGGGGGTATTTTGATTGCTCTGGTCTTCGTTGGACCCCAGACCCTCTGGGGCTGGATAGGCATCATCCCGCTTACTACGGGGCTACTAGGTTGGTGTCCAGCCTACAAACTATTTGGCCTCAATACTTGCCCGATACGCAAACGGTAGATCGCCTTTCGGATGCCGTAGAACACCTGCAGCTGAGGTGGTTCCCTTGCTTTGGACTGCCTGCGGGGGCGATTAAGCTCTGAGTGGTTTCCATGGCAGGTCAAGCTGCCTGCCTTTGTGGACCCTCCGCGTAGACCGCATCCGCTGTTCTATCCCTCGGGGAGAAGGGCGGTCTTTCAGCATTGTACCGGGTGAAATAGGTGCGAAGATCAGCCTTCAGCTCCATACCGGTGTCCGCCGGTTGCAGAATTCTGTTGAAACCCCCTAGGAATGGCTAGGCTGGCGAAGCTTATTTATAATCAGCCCATTGATTACAATGGAGACTGCGAGCATGCTGGGGCAGCAGAAGGTAGTGCAGGACCAGTTATTTTATTCCTTTCATCTCGAAAATCACGCCCCACAGACCCACCTGCTCCGAGACATTGATCGTGTCCTTGATCTTATGCCTGATGCAGCACCTTATTAATGATCTGCGATGCCAGTTTTTCGTTGCCGTCTTTCCTTATGCTTATTGTGTACCCATCAAAATAAAAAACATAGCTGTGCCCGTGCGTCCGTTTTCCATCAAGCGTGGTATAGGACGATAGAACGCGCATTCCATCTATCGTTACAAACGTTGGGTTCGCCGCTTCCGGGTAAACATTCTTGTTCAGACTAGGATTCTTTCCTCGTGATTCTACCAAGTTAAATATCGAGCATTTACCTTCATCGCATCCACGCAAAGGAGAAATATATATAAAAACAAATCTTGGCAGAAGCATTGTGTCTATTGATCCGTAAAGAGCTGATACCTTGTTTCCATTAAAATATTGCTGTGATATTGACACAGCTTTCGGCACTATAGGCACCGCAAGCGGCCCAAGCGCATCTTTTATTTTTCCATTAATAGAAGCATAATTTATTATTTTGAATGTATGGTAATTGATATTATTTGAGCAAGACGACAAGAGACATGTAAGTAAAGGGAATAATATAAGTTTTTTTATCATAATTCATCCTCGCTTAAACCACCAATTCGCTTCTTGCCATCAATGAGCCTGAGACCGCGAGACGCAAAGCTTTCGCACAAGAATCTCATTGGCTTTATTGTCCATTTCTGGGTCATGGGATAGGGTCACATTATTTTAACCACTTTCAGCAACCAATCAAACTGGCACAGGATCCATACAGGCATCAAATAGTTGCAGCGGGAGTCCTCCGCCCCCAGAAACGCGCCTGTGTAACACCTCTTGGCTCAAGGTCGAACCCATTGGCCATTGGATATCGCAACCGAATGGCCGCTTACAGTCTGTCTCGGCATATTCAAAAGGATCGACCATCCCTATGGGTGAAAGCCCACTCGCCATCCGCCAGTTGCATCGCTTTCAGGTCATCGCGTGGATATTCCACCACATCGCCCACGCTGCGATCCCCAATCTCCAGGTAAAGCACTTCCTCGCCGGAGCGATTCACCAGATGGTGGGGTACGCCAGTGCCGGCCGGGAAGCCCGTACAATCTCCGGGTCGGAGCTGGTATTCCCTTTCACCCAGAACCAACGTGGGCGCACCCTGGAGCACATAGATGAATTCATCCTGCCGCGAATGGTGGTGCAAGAGCGCCGAGATGGCGCCCGACGCGAGCTGCGTCAGATTGACACCAAAATGACTCAGCCCGAAATGATCTCCCAACTTCCTCTTCATCCGCCCCTCCACGAGCTCCGCGAAGGGGGGTGGATAGTTGGTTTTCTTGGCCGACGGCGGGATGGACTGTGCCGCAAGAGGGGCAAACCCTTTGGTAGACGAATCTTCGGAAGCGTATTCCTGGCGCTGGTTCGGTCGATTCTGGGTGGTGTTGTCCGCGAGCAGCGCATGCACTGCCAACTCGGCGTCGATGAATGCGGAGATCATGGCCCAGTAGACGCGTTCCGCCACGGACGGATCGGCCCCCATCTCTTTTGACAAGGCCCTTACCCGCGCAATGACCTGTGCCACCCGTTGGGGGGCCTTTACGTCGTCTGCAGTTTTCTTGAACCGCGCCGCCTGATGGACCAAACGCCCACGCTGGGCAAGCAACGCCACGATCTTGCGATCCACGTGGTCAATGCTGGCGCGGATTTCCTCAATGGAATCACCATGTTCTGCCGTGCTCAAAAGAGATCCTCCAAACCCAGTGCTATCTGGCCGATCACCTGACGCTGCCGATCAGTATACATTGGATTCTTCTCAAATCGGCAAGGTCAGCCCGAAGGTATGGGCAAAAAGGATGGCGCCCCGACCACATTGGCCGCGACGGCACCCCCGATGATATGCACAAAGCCCTTGTCCGAAGTCTCCCTAGTGGTGCCGTCCCCCACCCGCTTGAGGATCACCAGGCCGCGCGCGATGGCGATCCAGCCGATGAGCTGGATGA
>DAIEIW010000169.1:0-11758 GCA_027351205.1 Acidithiobacillus sp. | reverse complement strand
CCGCCAGATCGGAGGGAGTGATTTTTTCCGGTGTATCCATCGCGTCCATGGTCGCCATTCGCTCAGCCTCTGGCAATGATACCTTAACCCGGTCCATCCTCCATACACCATCTATAATCGGCGCTAAAATTTGTACGTCATCATCACCCGGTTGTACACAAAGGCGTGTTGTCCTGAGCCAGGAAACAGTCCGACCGCACCACCATTCCCCACTTCCACCTGATCCCGCAAACACAGCCCCCTGAATATGCCCTGGGGGAAATAGCTCACGTTAAAGTGGGTCCAGTTGCTGTTCCCCGAGAAATAGGTGGTGAATTGTGAGTAGCCCGCAGTCAGTTGGACTTGTTCAGGCAGCACCCAGTAAGCGGCCCGCACCCGCCAGCCATGTCCCGGACCAACGCCGACCAGGCCCTGTATCATGCTGTCCACATACAGCGGGTCTGCCGTATAGCCGATGGTATAGGGGGAAATGATGGCGCCGCCGCCCAAGGCGTGGGTATGCAATTCCGTAGCATCATAACCCCACCACAGACTTCCGTGAGGAAATGCGATGCCGGTCTTGATACCCCAGTTGGTACTGTTGACGCCTTGGCCGGGCTGCCCAAAAAGCGTAGTGCCGGTATTGGCAAAAGCTTCGCCTGCACCCCATTCCCTAGTGAACTGCGCATCCACAAAGGGCTTGAGGACGAATGATGTCGGCAGGGCGTAATGGCCGCTCCAGTAGAACATGTTGGCGAACTGGTCGAACTGGTAAAACCAGGCAGCGGTTTCGGCGTGATACGCGTGATATCGGGCGCCAAAGGCGAGCGCCCCATTGGTAGGCGGAGTACCTGCGGGCAGCACGTTGGGTCCGCCATAGAGGGAGTCACCCTCATAGTGACCGGGATAATAGAGGTTATCTCGGTAGAACTGGTCGGTGGTGCGGTCTTTCCAGCGGAAAATCCGCAGCGCGCTGAGTTGCAGACTGCTGATGGGATGGGCCTCCAGGGTCACCCCCTGATAGGTGACGGGAATCACCCGCCCGCCGACCCGGTTCAGCCACGGGGTATCCACCAACTGATTGCCTGCCTTGGCGGTGATCCATTTATCCTGATATTCCAGATAGGCCTGACCCAGCGCATTGACGGAAGGACTGGTACCCATGAGGGTCTTGTCGATTCTCGCCGGATTGTTGGGCTGTGTGCCCAGTGCGTTGGCGGTGTAAAAACTGACGCCGACCCGGAAGCCCGAGAGGAAGGGGGCGGTGACAATATTGATGCGTCCAGCCAGGGAGTAGGCATAAGCATTGACGGTGTTGGGGGTGCCATAGAGGCGACTGAAGTAATAGGAACGGATTTGTCCGTCAATATGACTTTTGGAAAAAAACTGGGACAGGGTTTCGGCTTGGGCACTAGCGTTAAAGGCACTCATCAAGCTGGCTGCTGTCATCAGATGAAGGATATTTTTCTGCATGGGAATAGCTCCTGCGGATCGAGTATGGTAGTTTTCATTGCGGTATTTTAAATATAACGCGGCATGACCAGCCGGGTCGCGGAGGAATACTTCACCCCAACGGACCGGCGAACTGTTTGCGCCGGGCGCAGATCGCGCCGCGCGGAGCCGCTTTATTTCAGCACGTCACCCTTGGGTGGGTTGTAGCCGGTCTCTTTGAACATGGTCTGACCCTGTGGGCTGGTCATGAAGTGGATAAAGGCCATGCCCAGTTGGGGATCGGGCGCATCCACGGGTACCGCAGCATAGAAGACTAGGGGCTGGGTGTGCACAGTCTTGGATTTTCCGTCCACATTCAGGGTAAAGTGGACTTTGCTGTACCAGTCTTTGACCATGGCCGGATTGCTGAGATTGATCTGATCGGGCAGGGTGATATAAGGCAGATGCAGGGATTTTACCGCGCTGAGATAACCCGATGAGGCGGCCATCTGCCCACTCTTGAGGCGGGAAAGTAACGATGCCTCCGTGAATATCTGCTGGGGATTCTCGACCGCTCCGAGGACTTTGTTCACCAGATCCGGTTGGTGGTAATACTTTTCCGCCAGCAGGAAGGTAAAGACGATATTTTGCCCTTGGGGATCGGTTTTGGGATCTGTGCGGCCGAAGACTACCCCCGGCTTCTGCAGGATTTCATACCACGGCACCTTGCCTTCCGCAGCTTCCTTGAAGTCTTTGGCGTAGGGGCTGTCGGGACTATAAGCGATGCACATGGCAGTACTAGCTACCGGGAAGGCCTCCTTGACCAAGCCGGCCTTGATCAGCACCTCAATGGGGCCGGGGGTGATGGAGACAAAAACATCGGTGCGCAGTTTGTGTGCGGCGATGAGGTGGGCGAGGCCATAAGCGCCCTGGCCCTCCCCTTGATATTGCACGTTATGGGCTTTGGCGAAGGCCGGTCCGAGATGCAGGTCCATGACCGTACCCATGGAGCCTGCGTAAGCGACATGCAGGTCTTTGGCCATGGCCTGGGGCGATAAACCCAGCAGGCTAGCGGCGACGATCAGTGCAAGGGAACTTTGATGATGACGGTGTTTCACGGGCTCTACTCCTGTGGTTTACGAAATATATGGCTGAATATACCGTCATATATTTTTTGCTGTCAACAGGTTTTTAAGCTTGTCATATGCCGATGTGCCATGAATTTGGCATCTTTTTTGCTGCATCTTCCACGCGGCCTTATTGCCCACTTATTTGTTCGTTTTCTGACAATGATGTGTACTTATTGACATCTAAGGAGAGGCTTTTTGAAATTGCGGATACGGCGGGCGCATGTCGAGGCGGTGGTGCACGAGTTCCCGCATCTGGCGGGCTTGCGGGAACAGCTTCGTTTTGGGGATGTTGCTGAATTGTCTTTTCAGCAATTGACGCATTCTGAACTGGGTTTTCTCGCCACACTGTATCAGGCAGCGGGACCGGAGTTGCATGCACAGTCCGCCATATTATTTGCCCTGCAAAAAGCCAGGCAGGGTAATGATCTTCGTTTCGGACCGGATGATGATCTCGAACTGTTATTGCCAGCGCTGGCCGGCCTGCTGATTGAAGATGCCATCCGGGGCTGGCTGTTTAGTATCAATGTGGATGGTAAAGCCCTGGCTTACGTCATCACCAGACTGGATTATGTGGCACCGGGAAATGACGAAACCGGCAAGATCGTCATAGAGCTGAAAGCGAACGCCAAGGGAGTTATTGCAAGCCTGGCCATTCGTATTTCCGCAGGTGATATGGCAAATCGTTCGGTGAGGGAAATTCTCGCTGCAAAGGGATTTTTGAAAGAAACTCCGGAGCTGATTGCTGCCTACGACGCAGAAGTCTCCCGTTATTTCGAATGGCGGGGACATTATGGCGCACAGTATTCGGCGCTCGGGGTCGGCTTCTATGCCGAAGATCCCAGCGCGACACATCGGGATACCGACTGGTCACGAAAAGACGTGATCATTTTGTCGGCGGGAGAGGGCAGGGCGCGTCTGGTCAATGATGAAGGTATTCTGACCACCAGGGTCACGATGCTGGAGGTGACCGGGGATATTCTCGGCCCTTATTTGCGCAAAGCGGCAAAAAGCAATCGCTATAGCGCCGAAGAAGAGATGGGGCAATTCCAGTCTGTTATCGAGAATGGGTTGTTCACAAAAATCCCCGTGCATCCCTATTTATTTATGTTTCACCTAGATCTTCATCATTATCTCTGGGTGCATATCAGCGACATTGAGCCTTACGCTTACCAGCCCACGTTGAAGCAAAAGCTGGTTTTACCAGATGAACAGACAGATCTGATTGACATTTTAACTGCCGAGATGGATGTCCTGATGGACGATATCATCACAGGGAAATCCGGCGGGACGACGGTGCTTTGCGCCGGACCAGCCGGGGTAGGAAAAACGCTCACTGCCGAGGTGTATTCGGAAATCATTCAGCGACCGCTGTATCGGGTGCATTCAGGACAACTGGGACTGAATGTGGCCAGTATGGAGACCGCGCTGAAGGAGATTCTGACCCGCGCCCAACGCTGGGGCGCTGTTATGCTGATTGATGAAGCGGATGTCTATATCAAGCGCCGGGACGACAATATGACGATGAACGCCGTGGTTGGCGTTTTTCTGCGGGTGCTGGAGTATTTTAATGGTTTGTTGTTTTTGACCACGAACCGGGTGGATGACATTGATGAAGCCATTGTCTCCCGTTGCATCGCCCTGATTAAATACAATCCCCCGGATGGCGATGGGCGCCGGAAAATCTGGCAGGTGATGTGCGATCAGTTTTGTCTCGATATCTCCATGTCGGCCATTGACGAATTGGTGGATATTTTTCCTGCAGCCACTGGCAGGGATATTAAGGGACTGGCCAAACTAGTGGCCAAATTCTGTAAGCAGAAACAGGTGCTGCCGACTGTGGAGGTCTTTAAACGCTGTTCGGTATTCCGCGGGCTGGAACCAGCCGCTGCGTGACATTTGAGATACGAGTTTTTAATGGGATAGGGAGAAATAAATATGCGTACAATCATTACCCTGGCGGGCCAGGATGTGGGATTTGTGAGCGAAAAAGATATGGCCCTCGCCATACAGGCGGCTGAGGAGGTCTTCGCACAGCATGGGGCTGACCCTATGGCCTGCGAAGTGGCCAATAAAAAGCAGTATAGTGATGCGGAAATTACCAGGGATGAAGCGTTATTGTGCGCCATCTGGGAAGAAGCCAATTATGCAGCCTGGCACAAAGCCACTATTGGCTGGATGAGTCGGGATATTGATCTTTACCTGATGGTGCAAAGCGCTGAAGAAGATAGCATTGATGCCATAACGGCATAATATATTGTGTGTTTTCTGTATTAAAAAGGAGTTTCACCATGTTTGGTAAAGCCTGTGATTTTAACGAGCTGCGACAAGGAAAATATGAAGTGGCGGTGGTTAATCGGATATTGCTCGTGATTGTGTGGCCTACCCGGGGTGAACCCCGGGCTTTTCATGGGATGTGTCCCCACGCCAATGAACCACTGGCCGATGCCCGCTTCGATGGGGAGACCCTGACTTGTGCACACCATGACTGGGCGTTCAGCAGTGAAACGGGCGCGTGCATCAAGGGCCAGCCCTGTACCCTCAGGGAGTTTCCGCTGAAGATTGAAAATGACGAAGTGTTAGTGGACACCGGTGATTTCGCACCCAATGGACCCCACTAAAGCCATTGGCAAATTCTCAACTAAAACCCGTCTCTCTTGCTTCCCCAGGGATGAGAGCCGGGAACCACGTCGGCTTTGATTCCGGCTTTTTCAACATCGGTGAGGGTTTTATAGAGAGTCGCTTCATGGGCTAATATGCTGCCCTGCATTACTGCGACATAGCGTGCCGGCAGGTCAACATCGCAAACGTAACCTCCTCCCGGGTCCTCAACGCTGCGTAAATTGCCATCCCAATCCATGAAAAAGCCACTCATGATAAATCCTCGCTGGTGTTGTTCCAAAAGTCGGTGGAAGTGAAACGATGCCTGCCGAGTCAGCGTGATTTGCGCTCGGCGGGCGAGAAATTGCTCAAATGACCCTCTTTCGCCGCTTGCGCACGACCACGCGCAATCAGTCCAGCACTGCGACCAGGTGCGGCCACCCGCGAAAGCTGCTTTTCCAGGTGTTGGCTGCCACATTGCGGGCAGTTTGGGATGGTTGAGCTCATGACCAGTAATTCAAAGTCGGCGTCACAATCGCAACAATGGTAATCGAAGATAGGCATTTTTGTTCCTTTGTCAGGTTATGGCCAAAACCGCATCTGTTACCCGGTACAGCAATAATGATGCCTGTTCAGATGACGGCTTTTATCCGCCTCGGTGTTTCGCGCAACAAATTCAGACATTCCAGATTGGCGACCATGTCCAGCGCCGTGAAATCATCGAGCGAAAGGAGGCTCCGGTCTGCACCGAATGCCAGCAAACGCTCCACTATCGTCGTTTTGCCAGCGGATGCAGCATACATCAGGCAAGTGGCGCCGTTGTCGTTCTGGTGGTTGAGGTTGGCGCCAACCGCCACCAGCAGGTCCAGTATGTCCAGATTCTCACTGACACAAGCGAACCAAAGGGCCTGATTGCCATCGTTGTTGCGCTGATGCGGGTCGGCGCCGGCGGCGAGCAGTTCGGCGACCCGTGCAGGATCACCTTCGCCGGCCGCACGCATCAAAGGCGTCACCCCGTCGCGGGTACCGGCATGGATGTCTGCAGTGGGGAAGCCCTGCTCCGTCAGCCAGTATTGCAGCGCCTCCGTGAGCGGCGGATTTGCGGGCGCATGCACCTTGCGCCAGGCTTCGTAACCGCCATCCAGGCTGTATACCTCCGCAAAACCAAAATCGGCAAAGAGTTGGGCACGCATCTGGCTGGCGTTGCCATGGTAGCAATAGATCAGCACGGGACGATGTTTGGCCATGTTCAGCACATAGTCATCGGCGTTGTAATCGCCCAGGGGAGAAGCTCCGGCAATATGTCCGGCCCGGAAGTCGCTGGGATGGCGGCAATCCAGTAACACGGTGTCCTGCCTTTGCAGGAGTTCGCGGGCCTTATGCACATCAATACGCTGAAAGGAGCGGGTATTCATGAGGTTTCTCCGGTGTGGGTGTTCAGTTCACGGTGGGCGTAGGGCGGGAGGGTGCTGATCCGCGTGTCGGTCAGGGCATGACCCACGGTGAAGTGGTAAAGGGAGTGCAGGCTGTTATCCTTGATCCCCAATATTTCCTGCACGGCATCATCAAAAAAACAGCCGATGCCAGTGCCGTTCAGGCCCAGGGACTCGGCTTCCAGATACAATATCTGGCCCAGCAGCCCTGCTTCCTGGTAGAGCAAACGGTAGTGCCAGGCGCCACCCTTCAGGGAGTCTGCGTACTCCGCCAGAAAGGCCACGGCAAAGCAGCAATCGGCGGCAATGGCCTGATGACAGGACAGGGTCCGGGCGATACTGCGCACGTCCCCGCTATAGAGTCGCCGCAGGGGCAGATGAGCGGGCGCACCGGCCACTGTTTCCCAAGAGAAGTCGGGATGGAGGGCCATGCGTAGGATCTGTTCGCCCTCCCCGGTGCGGGGCAGGGCATAGAGGCCGCTGTTCAGTCCTTCGACGCGATGCGCAAAAAGTATTGGATGGATGCGTGGGGGGAAGGGCCAGACATCCCAGGGCAGGGCGGAACGGGGCAGCAACGCATCCAGGAGTGTAAAGAAATCGTCAGTTGCCATAAGCGTCTTCGGGTCGAAGCGCTGGGCGCTGCGCCGACGGCGGATCAGGGCGCTGGCGGCCGTCTGCCCCGATATTTTGCGTGTCGGCCAGGGATCAGGCGGAACTGGCCCGGGATCGCATACCGGCATCCTGCTGGCAGTCGTGGTTTCGGCGATGACCGACCACTGATACAGGGGGTGGGGATCCAGGCGGTTGGCCTGACCTCGCCATTCCCCCTGCAGGGTGACAGGAGTGACGCTGGCAGAGAATATGGTGTCAGCAGGGAGAATTTCCAGCAGCAGCTCCGCATCCTCACCTTCGGCATGCGCGAAATCGCTGGAACGATCCAGGCCAAGGAGACTGCGCAGCCGGGTATCGTCCACATCCCCGCGCAGGCGAAGGTGCCACCCCAGGGTACCCGCAGCGTAGCGCAGGGCACCCAGCGCATGGCCAATATCCAGTTGGCAATAACGCAGCGCCCGTTCGCCGTATTTCCATGCCTCGCGCCACGCTATGGAGGTCAGCCCGACATACACTCCTGAGCCGTGCTGTTCGGCATCGGGAACCCAGCGTTGTTCCAACAGATGATCCCTGCTCAGGTAGTGATACAGTCCATCCTTCAGATCCGCTACCCCGAAGGCGAGAAGATAGGCCTCGGTGGGATGCAGGTTGCCGCTGGACGGGTTGCAGCGCAACGCCCAGCGATCGGGGCCGTATTCCTTCCATGCCGCCAGCCCGAGGGCAAGCTCCAAAAACTGGGCGACCGCCTGGAGCGTGAAGGGTTGGGGCGTGGCGGCGGAGAGCGCGGCGAAGGTGACGGCAGTTTCTTCCGTCAGCAACGGCAAGATGCGCCGCGGGCTTCCGGTGAACTCGCGGAAGGGGTTGGGTTGTGCATCCCAGTCCAGCGCTTCCGGCCCGGCGGCATAGCGATTCAGGTGATGCTTGGATCGTTCATGGTAGGCCATCACCATTCGCACAGCTTCGCTGTTATTGCTTGTCGCCATGATGAGCCGTTCCGTTCTTCAGTCTTGGTCGTGGCATTTTATTCCGGCGCGGCAACCGCGTGTCAACGCTCTTTCCGCGCGCTGACCGCCACCTTTTCCAGAGAGACATGACTCACGCCCATGGCCTGATGAAAGACTTTGAACACCTTTTCGGAAACCGCGTCAGATACCACAAAATCCTGATACGATTGGCCGAGCAATTTCACATAAAGTGCTTGCAGCGCCTGATCATCCAGGGCGTCCGTATTCCCCTCTCTTTTCAGGTAATCATGAAAACGTTTGAGGATATGGAGACGATTAATATGGACCACCGTTTCATCATAGTCGATGTTCAGAAACTTCAGGAAATCCTCAGCGGAGGATAAACTCGCCAGTGTTTTACGTAGGTCACTCATGGTGTCATCCTTGGAACTCGTCAGAGGGCAGGGGAGCTAAGGCTGCGGGGCTGCTGTTTGGCCCACACAGATTAGGATCGGAATCCGGACAGTTGTTGCAGTCTTTTTCCGTCCGTTGCATAGCACGCCCGACGGACTGAGTCTGCAATTCCAATTGGGAAATTCGTTCCATCAGGCACTGAATGGCCTTGCCCACCGGGTCCGGCATGAGATGGTGATCCAGATCAATACCGTGGGCGTTGACGCGGCGGCGTTCCGCAGGCAATACGACGCGACCGGGGATGCCCACGACCGTCATACCCACCGCCACATCGTTAATGACCACCGCATTGGCACCCACCTGACCGTCATGACCGATAGTGACGGGCCCGAGGATCTTCGCACCCGCACCCACCATGACCCGATCCTGCAATGTCGGGTGACGCTTGCCCGGATTCCAGCTCGTCCCCCCCAAGGTCACGCCGTGGTAGATGGTGCAATCGTCGCCGATCTCGGCCGTTTCGCCAATCACCACGCCCATGCCGTGGTCAATAAAAAAACGCCGACCGATCTGCGCCCCCGGGTGAATATCGATACCGGTCGAGAATCGCGCCATGGCGCTCAATACCCGGGCCGGATATCTCCATCCCCGCTGCCAGCAGCGATGGGCCACGCGATGCGCCAGCAGCGCATGCACCCCAGGGTAGGTGGTGAGGACTTCCAGGGTGTTGCGCGCCGCCGGATCACGTTCAAAAACGCAATGAATATCGTCGCGCAGGTTGCGCCACAGACCGGACTTGCTGGATTCTTCCTTGCCGAGCAGCGTGGCAGCCATGGGTTTCTCCTTTATTCAGGAATGGACGTGCGGGGATTCCATGCTTTCCAGAAGAAAGCGATGCATATCTTCGACCGGCGGCGTTACTTTATGCTGAAGTACATAGACGCGAATCTGTCTGAGGATGCTTTGTGCCTGTGACTCGGTGATAATGCTCCCCAGTTCAGCATAGGCGCGCATGATCGCCTTGGTGCCGGAATGCTTACCCAGTACCATGTGATGCTGGCGCCCCAGTTCTTCCGGGTCGAAGCTTTGGTAATTTTTGGGATTTTTGAGTAATCCATCGACATGGATACCGGACTCGTGGCTGAAAATGGCATCTCCGACGATGCTTTTCCCGGCGGGGACGGGTCGGGCGGATGCCAGCGCCACCAGTTGCGAAATCGCTTTGAACTGCCGCACGTCGATACCTGTCTCGATGCCGTGCAGATGGTGCAGGCACATCACGACTTCCTCCAGCGCGGCGTTGCCGGCGCGCTCGCCCAGGCCGTTTACCGTCGTGTTCACATGGGTAGCACCAAAACGCAGGGCAGCGATGGAGTTGGCAGTGGCCAGACCCAGATCGTTATGGGCATGGATTTCAATTTCCATGTCCGTGGCTGCCCTTAAACGCCGCATGATATGGGCGGTATTAAAGGGTTCCAGAATGCCCAGGGTGTCGGCATAGCGAAAGCGGCGCGCCCCGGATCGTTGGGCGACTTCCATGACCCGCAGAACAAAGTCCAACGGTGCTCGGGAGGCGTCTTCGCCGCCTACCGCCACGTCCATGCCGCTGTCCAGTACCTGCTTCACCCGGCGATCCACCTGCTGTAGGACCCACTGACGATCTTTGCCCAGCTTGCCCCGAATCTGAATATCTGACACCGGCACTGAGGCATTGACCATATCCACTGCACAACGTTTTGCCGCAGCCAGGTCCGTATCGTGCATCCGGCACCAGACTACCAGGCGGGCGGGCAGGCCCATCTGAGCAATGCCTCGGATGGTTTCCTCCTCTTCGCTCCCCATGGCGGGGATGCCGATCTCCAGTTCCGGAATCCCGGCATCGGCCAGACTCTCGGCGATAGTGAGCTTTTCGTCCGGGCGGAACGCGACCCCTGCGGTCTGTTCGCCATCGCGCAGGGTGGTGTCGTGGATTACCGCAAAGTCGCGGGAGAGAGGGCTGAGCTCATGCATATACGGGTGCAAAGGCGTTATCGGTGAGAATGGGGCCATTGGCGCCCCAGTAAGGGGATAGACGCCGCAGTTGTTCGACGATGGGTGGTGTCTGCGCAATCACCCAGTCCACCTCCGCTTCCGTGGTCTCCCGGGACAGGGAGAAACGGATGGTGCCGTGCGCCGCCGTATAGGGGATGTCCATGGCGCGCAACACATGGGACGGCTCCAGTGACCCGGAGGTGCAGGCGGAACCCGAGGAGGCGGCAATGCCGACCCGGCTCAGGAGCATCAGAATGGCTTCGCCCTCGATATATTCAAAAGAGATGCTGGACGTATTGGGCAGGCGGTGTTCTGGATCGCCATTGGCGAAAGCATAGGGCACCTGCGCCAGTATCCCGGCCTCCAGACGATCCCTTAAAGCGCGCACCACGGTGTTTTCATACTCCATATGCTCCAGGGCCATGTCTGCCGCCAGCCCCAGGGCGATAATGCCCGTGGTATTTTCTGTTCCGGCCCGGCGTCCGCGTTCTTGGTGACCACCGCGCAGCATGGGTCGGTAGCGGGTGCCCCGGCGCACATAGAGCGCACCGACGCCTTTGGGGGCATGCAGCTTATGGCCGGAGAGGGAGAGCATGTCGATGGCCGATTCCTGCATGTTCAGGGCAATCTTGCCCACCGCCTGCACGGCGTCCGTATGAAAGAGCGCGCCTTTCTCCTTGGCCATCCGTGCCATGGTCTCGACGGGGAAGATCGTTCCCGTCTCATTGTTGGCATACATCATGGAGACGACGGCCACCTGATCGCTGAGCGCTGCGGCATACGCCTCCATGGAAATGCGCCCAAGCCGGTCCACGGGAATGTAGTGGACTTTATAGCCTTCATGACGTTCGAGATGATCACAGAGAGACAGAATGGCCGGGTGTTCCACCACGCTGGTGATGATTTCCCGGCGGCTGGGTTGAATGGCCAGGGCCGAGAGGATGGCAGTGTTATCGGACTCCGTACCGCAGGAGGTAAAAATGATTTCCGAGTCGTGTTCTACCCCCAGCAGCGCCTGTACGGAGGCGCGCGCTTCTTCCAGACGTTTGCCCACATCGCCGCCGAAGCTGTGCATGGAGGAGGGGTTGCCGTAATACTCGCTGAAGTAGGGAAGAATGGTCTCCAGCACCCGGGGATCTACCCGGGTGGTGGCATTGTTGTCCATATAGGCGCTGCTCATGGCTAT
>DAIEIW010000222.1:0-5851 GCA_027351205.1 Acidithiobacillus sp. | reverse complement strand
GATGCTTCGCGCGCCTATCGCGTGAACCTGCTGGTACTGTCGCTGGTAGCGCTGTTTACCGGAGCTTTTCTCGTCTATTCCACCCTGGCCATGGGGGTAGTGCGGCAACGGCAGCAACTGGCCCTGTTGCGGGTCCTGGGTCTGCGCCGCAGGGAAGTCGTACTGGCCGTATTGTTGCAAGGTGCGACGTTGGGTCTGCCGGGCGCGCTGCTAGGTCTGGCGCTGGGCGTGCTGGCGGCTTGGCTGGCCCTGGCACACATGGGTGGCGACCTCGGAGCAGGATATTTCAGTGCCACGGCTTTGCACCTGCAATGGCATCCGGGACTCCTGCTGATCTTTTTCGTGGCGGGCCTGGGAGCGGCGCTGACCGGCGCCTTTTTACCGGCTTGGGAAACCAGCCGGGCGATCCCCGCCCTGGCGTTGCGGGCTGGATCTGAAGAGCAGGCCCATCAGCAGCACCAGCATCCCTGGGTAGGTCTGCTGCTCTTGGGACTGGCCTTGGCAGGGTCGTTGGCGCCGGCCATCCGCGGCATCCCCTATCTAGCCTACGGCGCGGTAGCCTGCCTGCTCTTTGCCCTGCTCTTTTTACTGGCACCGCTCCTGCGCGCACTGACCCGGCTCTTTCCCTTGCCCCATGCACCCGTATGGCGTCTGGCCTTGGAACAACTGCGGGGCGCGCCGGGGCGGGCGGCGCAAAGCCTGGCTGCAGTGGTAGTGGCCTTTAGTCTGGTCGTGGCCATGGCGGTGATGGTAGGTTCATTCCGCGACTCCGTCGCCAACTGGTTGACCGACATTTTACGCGCGGACCTCTATGTGCAGGCCGGGATGAATAGAGACTCACTCCTCCCCCATGGCGCAGTGCACCAGCTTTGCGCACTGCCCGATGTCCGCGCCTGCTCGCCCCTGCGGCGGGTCACTCTGAATTTGTTGCCGGGACACCCGCCGGTGACGCTTCTCGCGCGGGGCATGAACACTAGCGATCCGGAGCGGGAATTGCAGATCCTCCATGCGGTCAGGGTCGGGCCACAACAGCCACCGCCCGTGTGGATTTCGGAGATTCTGGCAGGCATCAGTGGCTGGCAGGCAGGGCAGGTGATCCATCTGCCGCTGGGTGGGCAGGAGCGGGCGGTGACCATCGCCGGCGTCTATCGGGATTACGCCTATCAGGAGGGTTCAGTGTCTATACCCATTCAGCAATACCGCGCATGGTCCGGAGACGATGCGGTCAATGGCGTCGCCCTTTGGCTGCGTCCCGGCGCTGCGATACCGACCGCCATCCGCAACTTGCGGCAGACACTGCCCGATGGTGGCCAATTAGTGATCGCGACCCCCAAAGAAATTCGCAGCAAGAGCCTACAGATATTCAACCAGAGCTTTGTCGCCACCTATGCACTGGAGGCTGTCGCCATGGTGATCGGGCTGCTGGGGGTGAGCAGCGGCTTCGGGGCGCAGACGCTAATGCGCCGCAGCGAATTCGCCATGCTCCGGCATCTTGGTCTGCGGCGGCGTGATCTGCTCACCCTGCTCTTTGCCGAGGGCAGCGTCCTTTCGCTACTCGGAATACTCATCGGCGGCGCACTGGGGATGGCCATCAGCATCATCCTGATCGAAGTGGTCAATCCCCAGTCTTTCCACTGGCACATGAGCTTTCATCCGTCCTGGCCGCTATTGCTGACTCTGAGTGCAATCCTCTGGCTGGCGAGCACGGCCACCATGGTGCTGGCCGGACGGCGGGCGGTCCGGCATACCTCCGCGGTGCTGCGCGATGATTAGTCATTTATGGTCGGGATTACCGCGTAAAGGGATATGTTCTGGTCTTCTGGTACTGTGCTGCGGGCTCTGTGGACCCGCGCAGGCCGAATCCAGTCTGCCGGGGACGCCCCTGCCTTTACAGCCCACCCCGGATATAAAGGTCACTCCGCAGTACCCCATGCAATTCCCCAACGCCCTGGGCAGTCACTCGGATTTCCCCATTGAATGGTGGTATGTAACGGGCTGGCTGCATAACGCATCGGGAAAATCGCTGGGATTTCAGGTCACCTTTTTCCGGGTCCGGACCCCTGAAGTCTGGGCAAACCCCAGCGCATTCAATCCCGGTGAACTGCTTTTTGCCGAGGCGGCGCTGAGCGATCCCCGCATCGGGCATCTGCTCACCGCGCAACGGGCCGCACGGGCAGGTCTCGGATTAGCAGGGGCGGATCGAAACCATACCGGTGTCTGGATTCACCATTGGTATCTGCGCCAGCGGGGGCGGGCTTACGAAGCCCACATTGATGGCAAAAACATCCGTTATCGACTGCGATTCACCCCTACCCAACCCGTGATACTCGAAGGTCTCCAGGGCATCAGCCGGAAGGGTCCAGACCCGAAGAATGCCAGCTATTACTACAGTCTTCCTCATCTGAAGGTCAGCGGGACGGTGGACATCAAAGGACGGCGTGAGTTGGTCAGCGGGGAGGCGTGGCTGGATCACGAATGGTCGGCGGCGTATCTGCCCAAAAAGGCCGTCGGTTGGGATTGGCTGGGGATCAATCTGCAGGATGGCGGTGCCCTTATGGTCTTCATGATGCGCCGCGCCGACGGTGCGCCTTTTTGGCTGGCGGGTACAGAGCGTAATGCGCAGGGCCAGGTACACTATATTCCGGCCAAAGACATCCGCATGCAGCCTACTGGCTGGTGGCGGTCGCCGCAAACCGGCATACGCTACCCCGTGCGCTGGCAGATGCAGGTGGGAAACCTGCATTTCGCTATCGTCCCGCTCATGGACAATCAGGAATTCGACGCCAGCCGCAGCAGCGGCACCATCTACTGGGAAGGCGCCGTGCGCGCCATGACGGGCCGGCAGACCATAGGGAAAGGCTATCTGGAACTCACCGGCTATGGCGGTCGTCTGGCTCTGGGTCAATGAGGCCATCGGCGAAGCACTGCGTAACTGGAGCAAATTCCTCCGCGTTGCTACACTGAATGCATGCTTAATGAAAGCGCCCTGCCGCCGCAACAACCGTTTCCGGAGCGCCACACTGGATGCGCTATCATTCCGAACCATGACTGATACCCTCGACGACGCTGCATTGCTGCGTTATGCGCGCCAGATTCTTTTGCCGGAAATCGACATTGCCGGACAGCAGGCGCTGGCGGCCAGCCGGGTGCTGATCATCGGCATGGGCGGCCTGGGTTGCCCGGCCGCCCAGTATCTGGCGGCCGCGGGCGTCGGCAACCTGACCGTCTGCGATGGGGATCAGGTCGATCTCAGCAATCTGCAACGCCAGATTCTCTATGGCGAGGCCGACCTGGGACGCCCCAAAGCCTTGGCCGCACGTGATCGACTGCGCGCCATGAACCAGCAGATTCGGGTCAGCGCCTGGGTGGAATCAGCGCAACCCGAGTTTCTTGCCGCGGCACTGGACACCCACGATGTGGTATTGGACTGCACCGACAACTTCGGCAGCAGGCACGCCATCAACCGCGCCTGCCGTAATGCTGGCAAACCCCTGGTCAGTGCTGCGGCCATCCGTTGGGAAGGACAGCTCGCCGTCTTTGATTTTCGTGTATCGGAAAGCGCCTGTTATGCCTGTCTCTACCCGGACGGCGTAGAGGATACCGAAGATACCTGCTCACGCAGCGGCGTCCTTGGTCCACTCCTCGGTGTACTCGGCAGCATGCAGGCGGCAGAAGCCATCCGCCTGCTGTGCACGGGCCATTCCCCGCTGGCCGGACAACTCCTGCTGGTGGATGCGCAAAGCTGGCAGTGGCGGCAGATCGCCCTGCGCCGCGACCCGGCATGTGGCGTCTGCGCATGAGACACCTGAAACTGCCACGCACCCTGGCCAACGCCCTGCTCTCAGACCTGCAATCCGGTGTTGGCGAAGGACTTATCGGCGCTGCCGCCGACGTACCCGTCTCCGTCTATCCCTGCCCACCGGCGAACTTTGCCGCAGCGTCCGCGTTGATCCAGTCCCGTGGCGAAACATCTTTCGCACATTACGCCCATGCCGCCGCGCCGATCGCGGACATCGTCCCCATCGGCACGCCCTATCAGATATTACTGGCTGCGGATATCAAAGGGGTGATCCTCCTGCGCGCCTTCACCCGCGCAGGGGATGGCGCGCCCTGGCAGGAACTCGATATCGAACTCGACCATGACTGAGACCTCAGAGTTTTCTGTGACGTCTTTCAACATCCAGGTGGGTATCGGCTCCCACCGCGCCCGGCACATGTTCCTGCACGGCTGGAAGTACGTGATGCCGCATGGCCAGAGTCTGCGCAATCTAGAGCGGATCGCCGCGGTTTTGGAGGGAACCGACATCGCAGGACTCAACGAGGTCGATGCGGGCTCTTTTCGGAGCCAGTATGTCAATCAGGCGGGTTTTCTTGCTGACCGCGCCCATTTCCCTTACTGGGCGCAACAACGTACCCGTGACTTCGGCGACTTTGCCCAGCACAGCAACGGCATCCTCTCCCGCTGGCCGATTGAAGAGACCATAGCGCATTCCCTGCCCAGCTTCATGAAAGGGCGCGGCATGCTGGAAAACCGGCTCAACGCTGATGGAAGATTCCTGACGGTGATCATCACCCACCTCGGCCTCAGCCGGCACGCGCGCCTCAGTCAGATACACGATCTCGCCCAACGCCTGCGCGGACGCCCGAATCTCATTCTCATGGGCGATCTGAACTGCACGGCGCGCTCCCCGGAAATGCGCCTGCTCCTCAACGAAAGCGGCCTGCAGGCGCCGTCCTGGAGCCCGCCTACCTTTCCCAGCTGGTCACCGCGCTTTTCCTTCGATCACATCCTCTGTAGCCCTGACCTGGAATTTACGATGATTGAAACCGTCACCGAGCCTCTCTCCGATCACCTTGCCCTCAAGGCAAAACTGCGCTGGCACTCGGCGACAGCGGCAGATGCAAAGCACCAGTGACGGTAAAAGGTACTCGCATATCGAACATGCCGGTCACCAGATAACCTTTGACGGTATAGGGGAGTCCCGCCCCGGCGCTGATACTGCCGAGATCCCCCAGCAATGTCAGAAAATTGCCCGTGACCGGGATACTCACCGTGGCGCTACCATAGGCGGGTACATCGACCGGCTTGTCCAGCAATCCATAGGCCACCTGCCGATCCTGCACATACAGGCGCGCTTCCCCCGCCTTGGCATGGAGCGCACTGTCATTGGGGTTGCTGACCTTGAGCGACAGCACAAAAGTCTGCGCGACCAGACCTACCGTTTCGGGCTGAATATTCAGCAACTGCACTTCCGGCTGATGAGCAGGGAAGGCTCCGCAGGCGCTGAGCGGCAGCGCGGCCAGCAGCGCGACCCAGCAGCGAAACCGTTGGGTGATGCGGGAACTTCGTGCGACAATGGCCATCTGAGCACTCCTGCAAACGTCAGTCGTCGAGTATAACCCAGGGAATGACCGAGAAAAGCCCAGACCCGCACACCGCCAAAAACAGCGCGCACCAACCGCGATGGGAGTGCGATGATGGAACGCTGCGCCTCAGCGGGCACTGGACATTGCGGCGTCTTGGCGGGAGATTCGCGGCACAGGAAGCGGCGCTGCGGAACATCAACCCGGAAGTATGCTGGGATCTCTCGGCGGTCGAGGTCCTCGACAGCGCCGGGGCCCTCCTGCTTTGGCAGGCATGGGGCAATCACCTGCCCAAAAACATCCGGATGGCCGACCAGCATCACAACATCTTCGCCCGTCTGGCGGATATCCAACCCGTCACGGCGCGGCCCCGGCATCCCTGGCATTTTCTCGACCAGCTCGGCGCCTTCCTGATCGAAACCGGACGCGACCTCTGGGGACTTTTTCTGCTCATGGGCGCCCTGCTGCTGGAGTTCGGGCGCGGCCT
>DAIEIW010000220.1:0-36470 GCA_027351205.1 Acidithiobacillus sp. | reverse complement strand
TACCCGATCGCGTCGCGGGGGCGATGACGTACACGCAGATTTCCGATGTGGGAAAGCCGGCTATCCGCTATGCGTCTGCATCGATGACCGGAGATCTTGCCGGCCTTGTGGGCCGCCAGATTCAGGTGCTGAACCAGCAGCAGATCACCTGGAGCGGCCCGGTTTGGCCGGGGCAGTTCGTGCAATGGATAGTCAGCCGACGCGAGGAGCATTCGGGAGAGAATGCACGCTCCCCGGTGACGACGTCGGAGACAGCGCCGCATTGGGATAGCACATTGACGCTGCAAATGCCCCATTTGGGGAATATTCAGGCGAAGCTGCATTTGCATCGCGACACGCTGAGCCTGGCCATCACTGCGGATCAGGCGGCAGCTTTAAGAAATCATTGGGGGGATTTGAAGGCGGCTTTGCGGGCGCTGGGCCTGCGTGTAACGCAGCATGAGATCCGCGCATTTGATGGATAACCAGCCAGAAAACCCGCCCAACGCCGTGGCCTTGCGCTATAGTGGCAAGGATTCGGCGCCCATTGTCGTGGCGAAGGGGCGGGGATTGGTTGCTGAACAAATTATCGCGAAAGCCCATGAGGCAGGGGTTTTCGTGCATGAATCCAAGGAACTGGTGAGCTTGCTGATGCAGGTTGATCTCGACCAGCAGATTCCGCCACAACTCTATCAGGCCGTCGCAGAAGTTCTGGCATGGGTTTATCGCATAGAACAGAACGGGGCCAAGAGTTCCCAAGATCATCTGAAATAGGGGCTGTGGCCTGTGTCCGTTGGACAAGTAGAGGATCATCCCGCAAGATACGCCCAATACGCGGGTTCACGCCCGTTCGCTTTTTTTGGAGGGTGCTTCGGATTGCAGAGCATGAATAAACAATGTGGCAACAGAGTGTGGCAGAGACTGCTTTCCCGCGTCAGTATAAAAAAAGCAGGCAGGAAACCCGTAGATTCCCTGCCTGCTCTGTTTGTGGTACCGGGGACTGGATTCGAACCAGCACAAGCTTTCGCTCACTAGGACCTGAACCTAGCGCGTCTACCAATTCCGCCACCTCGGCGTGGATGGAATCATCATTTATTAAGGAGCATTTGTCAATGCCGGAAACACAAGAACCCTCGTCGCTGAGTGACCGCGATCCCATGTTCGACCGGGAAAAAGAAAAATATGAGCGACCCATCGTCAGCCGGGAGTACATTCTCAGCTATCTGGAAAGCGCCGGTCAGCCATCGACTCTGGAGGATATCATCGCCGATCTGGAAGTATCGGAAGAGGACCAGGAAGCCCTGCGGCGGCGTCTACGGGCCATGGAACGGGATGGGCAATTGGTTCGTAACCGTCGCGGCGCTTACGGAATCGTTGAGGCGATGGAGTTGGTGCGCGGTACGGTCAGTGCCCACCCCGATGGCTTTGGTTTTCTGATCCCAGAGGGAGGCGGGAAGGATCTTTTCCTTTCCCCGCGGGAAATGCGCAAGGTGTTTCACGGTGATACGATTCTGGGCCGGGCGGTCGGAGAGGACCGGCGCGGCCGTATCGAGGGCGCGATTGTGCGCATTCTGGAACGCGCGCTCAAGCAGGTTGTGGGGCGTTACTACGCGGAAGGTGGGGTGCGCTACGTCGTCCCCGAAGATCGTCGCATTCCCCAGGAATTTGCGGTGGTGGAAGGGGGCGAACTGGCCCCCGTACACGGACAGATCGTAACGCTGGAAATCACTCAGTACCCGGATGGGCGCAATATGCCTCAGGGCTGCGTGGTCGAGATTCTGGGTGAGCACATGGCCCCGGGCATGGAAGTGGAAATCGCCGTCCGTAACTATGGGTTGCCCCATCAGTGGCCGGACGAAGTGCTTGCGGAAATTACGCATTTCTCTGAGACCGTCCCGGAAGCGATCAAAGAAGGGCGCCGCGATCTGCGCGCGCTTCCCCTGGTGACCATCGATGGCGCCGATGCCAAAGATTTCGATGACGCCGTCTATGCTGAAGAGATCGAAAACGGCTTCCGACTGATCGTTGCGATCGCTGACGTGGCCACTTATGTACGACCGGACTCTGCGCTGGACAAAGAGGCCGCTACCCGTGGTAATTCTGTCTATTTCCCGCGGCGGGTGATCCCCATGCTGCCCGAGGTGCTGTCCAACGGACTTTGCTCCCTCAATCCCCATGTGGACCGCCTCTGCATGCTCTGTGAGATGGAGACGGACATGGCGGGCGAGGTACAGCGTTTCCGCTTTGCCCGAGGCGTTATGCGCTCCCAGCGCCGCTTTACCTATGACGAAGTGGCCGCCATATTGGCGGGTGACGAGGATTTGCGTACGCATGATGCAGCCATGGTTCCGCATCTGGAGGTGCTGCACCGACTTTATGAAAGTTTTGCCAAGGCCCGTGAGCGGCGGGGCACCATCGAGTTCGATTCGCAGGAGAGCCGCATTATCTACAATGAACAGGCGCGCATTGAAAAGATCGTCGCAGTGACGCGCAACGTGGCTCACCGGATCATCGAAGAGTGTATGCTCGCGGCCAACGTGTGCGCGGCGCAATATTTCCGTATCCATGAACTGCCCATGCTATATCGGGTGCATCCGGAACCATCCGGCGACAAGCTGGAAGATTTGCGCCGCTTTCTCGGGGAACTCGGTGTGCCGGTGCGCCTGCCTACCCACCCCCGCAGCGCCGATCTGGCCAGCATTATTGAGGACACCCGTGAGCGCAGTGATTCCAGTCTGATCCAGACGGTTATTCTGCGCAGCCTTTCGCAGGCCTATTATACCGTGGATACTGGTATGCATTTTGGTCTGGCCTTCCCGGCCTACACGCACTTTACCTCTCCCATCCGTCGTTATCCGGACCTCGTCGTGCATCGTGGCATTCAGGCTTTGCTGGACGCAGCCGGCGCGGAGCCTCGGTGGTTCCCCCAAAAGACGTTGCAGGAACTCGGTCAGCACTGCTCCATGACCGAGCGGCGGGCTGACGAGGCCAGTCGCGAGGCGGTGAATTGGCTCAAGTGCGAATTCATGATGGATAAGGTAGGGGAGGCCTATACCGGCATCATTACGGGCGTTACCGGGTTTGGTCTCTTTGTGGCACTGCGGGAAATCTACGTAGAGGGTCTGATCCATATCAGCACCCTCGGTGAAGACTACTTTCACTTCGATGCTCAGCATTACCGGATTGTTGGTGACCGGACCAAGGAAACATTCCAACTGGGGGATGAAATCCAGATTAGGGTTGCGAACGTCAACCTGGATGATCGCAAGATTGATTTCGAGCGGGTGATGCCGGAGGGGCAAAGTGGTGGCACGGCGAAGAACCGGCGGAGCCGACGCAGCAGGAAAGACGCATAATAAATCGGGTGTACCCGGCTTATGCCTTGATCATTCCGTTGTCCAGGTAGAGCGGGTCATAGCTGAAGATGATGGTCTGATCGGGTAGGGTCAGGCTGACATCCTTGCCTGCATAATCCAGGTGGCTCAACAGCCATTTGATGATCTGCAGGCGCGCGGCTTTCTTGTCGTCTGCAGTTACAACGGTCCAGGGTGTGAAGCTGGTATGGGTACGCGCAAACATGGTATTGCGCGCACTGCTGTAATCCTTCCAGTGTTTCACTGCCTGCTCATCGATGGGGCTGGTTTTCCACTGCTTGAGCGGATCGTCTTTGCGTGCCTCCAGGCGCTTTTTTTGCTCGTTCCGGGAAATATCCAGGTAAATTTTAAAAAAATGGATACCCGAGCGCACCAGCATGCCCTCATAATCTGTTACTTCAGAAAAAAATTCCTCGTATTGCGCATCGGTGCAAAATCCCATGACCTTTTCCACGCCCGCGCGGTTATACCAGCTCCGGTTGAAAAAAACGATTTCGGCAGCGGAAGGCAAATAATGGGTATAGCGCTGGAAATACCACTGACTTTCTTCCCGGTCCGAGGGTTTATTTAGTGCGACGATACGTGTTTCGCGAGGGCTGAGATGCTGCGTAATGCGCTTGATGGCGCCATCCTTGCCAGCCGTGTCGCGGCCTTCCAGGATAACCAGGATTTTTTCATTCTTGCTGATGATGTGCCGCTGCAGTTTGACCAGCTCGATTTGCAGTTGGCGTAACTCTTCTTTGTACTTGGTCATGACGCGCACCTTTTAATGATGAATAACGTGGTATTTAAAAAAGGCTGCGCGCAGCCTTGCCGATGCCTTCAGCGCTCATCGGATGCTGGTCCGCAAAGCGGGCCAGATCGTAGGCGGTGAGGCCATGGGCGGCCGCAGTGCCGATCTGTCCGATGAGATAACCGGCATCGATCCCCACCACCCAACCGCCTAGAAGACGCAGGCTGTCCGCAGCGAAAAACAGTTGAATGCCACCTTCCATGCGTTCCAGAATCTGTGCTCGGGAATCTTCCTCAAAGTCATAGCGGCCAGTCTGTAACGGTATACCCTGCGCTTCCGCCAGGGCAGGGGTAATGCCTACATAGGCGGCCGCCGGCAGGGTGAAGATGGTGGTGGGTATATGGCGGAAATCCGCATAATCCATGGAAATATTTCCACCGAGAATGTTGTGTGCAGCCACCAGGGACTGGCGCACGGCGGCGTGGAATAAAGGCACGCGGCCATTTACATCACCACAGGCATAAATATGCGGATGGACGGTTTGCAGGTCCGGTCCCACAGCTACACCTTTTCGTGTCACGGTAATGCCGATTTCGGCAGCGCCCGCAGGGATGACGGGACGCCTGCCCACGGCCATCAGCACTACGTCGCCATCGAGGGTATCGTCCTCTTCTCCGTGGGTGTAATGTACGCGCCGTCCTCCCTCAGGAGTTACGGCGACTGCCGTCACGTCTACACCGGTGAGAATGCGAATAGACGGATCCAGCAACGGCGTTAGCAGTGCCACCATACCCGGATCCATACCGTTGAGAAGTTGCCCACCTTTCTGAAGCAGGGTGACGCTGGTGCCCAGAGCGGCGAAGAACGTGGCCGTTTCCAGACCGATATAACCGCCACCGATGACAATCATCCGCTCCGGCAGAGTTTTGAGGGCGGCGTCAGGTTTATACAGATCGTGGCTGGTAAGGCAGAACTCGGATCCCGGAACTGGGGGAATGAATACATCGGAGCCGCTGGCAATGATAACCTGGGCACACCGGAATCGCCGTTCGCCGTCCGCCGTATCCACGGCCACTTCGTGAGGACTGATAAACCGTGCTTCTCCCTGAATCATCTGAATATTCGGTGTGGCGGCCAGATCTGCGGCGTGTTGCTGATAGCGCCGCTCCTGGATGCTATCCTTGTGCGCCATGATTTTTGCGAAGTCGACTGTAACGGTCCCGGGCAGACCTCGTTCGGCAAAGCGCCGCTGCGACTGGTAGATTTCGGCGGTTTCCCGAACGGCTTTAGAGGGTACGCAACCCTCGTAAAGGCAGTTTCCGCTCATTACCCCCTTGGGATCCACCATGACTACAGAACGCCCCGCCCTGGCCAGCCGAAATGCGGCAGGATAAGCGCCGCCTCCGGCACCGATGGTCAACAGATCAGCATGTTGAATGGTC
Organism: Acidithiobacillus sp.; assembly: GCA_027351205.1. Lineage (GTDB taxonomy): Bacteria > Pseudomonadota > Gammaproteobacteria > Acidithiobacillales > Acidithiobacillaceae > Acidithiobacillus. Next base: position 30,942 of record DAIEIW010000220.1, on the reverse strand, counting down.
ACTGGATACCTCCATATGGGAAAGTCTAGTTCATTATGATGGTGGCCTCTCCAGTTTGCAGTTACCTGTCAGCAAAACCACCAGAAGGTCCTCGTCTGTCTGATTACGATTCCGGGAGGCCCAGATCCCGGACTTCGAGGCCCATCTGTTCCAGACGGGCCTTCAGGTCGCAGGTGGCGGCCCGAACATCGTGCTCCCGTCCTGCCACACCCAACTCGATTTGCGGACCATCCGCCCTGAAACTGGGCAGACTGGAGAAACGAACGTCCGGATGGGAGGCGCAGAAACTCTCCATGAGGGGGACCAGATCGCCCTCCCGCGCATGGGGTAACAGAATCCGGGCTTCTACGTCAGCCACTACGGGCGGAAAATACTGCTCGAGCACCCAATCGCTCATAGGTTCTGCCATCTGCGGAAATCCTGGAAAGAAATGCCCGTTACCCACGGAAAATCCAGGCACATTATTGACTGGGTTGGGGATCAGCCTTGCCCCGGCGGGCAGATCGGCCATCCGGATCCGTACTGGCTCTGCCTTTTCGCCATACTGCCGACGAATCCATTCTTCCGCTTCCGGGTGCCGGAACAAGGTAACGTCGGCCGCCGCCGCGGCGCAATCGCGGGTCAGGTCATCGGGTGTTGCCCCCAAACCTCCGAAGGAAAAAAACGGTAAAGATTGTGCCATGGCCCAGCGCAACTGGCTCAGCAGGATATTCCGGATATCCGGTACGATCAGGCACCACGCTATGCCGTAACCGCGTCGTGCCAATTGCTGGCGGCTGCGGACAACATGACGGTCTTCCCGTTTGCCGGAGAGTATCTCCGTGCCGATGATCACCAAGCCAACATCTTCGCTCATGAGAAACTCTCCAGAGAAGGGGTAATGGCCTCGCGGATGGCCGTCCCTGGCGGATCTCGCCACTGGGCGCGGCCTGCGGCGTAAGCTACCCGGCCACTCAGCAGCCACGCCAGCGCCTGCGGATAAATACGATGTTCCGCGTCAAGCACGCGGGCGGCAAGAGATTGCTCGTCATCTTCCGGCAGTACGGCTACCGCTGCCTGAATGATGGCAGGACCGGCATCTAGTGCTGGTGTCACAAAATGGACGCTGGCACCATGCCATAACACACCCTGCTCCAGCGCCCGGGCATGGGTATGCAGGCCGGGAAAGGCAGGAAGCAGGGAAGGATGAACATTCAGCATTCTGCCCTCATAGTGCTGAACGAAGGCGGGCGTGAGTTGACGCATGAACCCCGCCAACGCCACTGCATCCGGGGCGTAGTCGTCAATCTGCCTTTGCAGTGCGGCATCGAAATCCACCCGGACCCCATAATCGCGATGGTCGACCGTAAGGGCAGGAATGCCTGCCAGCACCGCTAACTCCAGCGCGCCGGCGGCTGGGCGGTTACTGATGACCGCAACGACTTGCGTGTCCGGTATCTGCCCGCTACGGCAAGCTGCAAGGATGCTCTGCAGGTTGCTTCCCCGACCGGAAACCAGAATCACCAGCCTTTTAGTCAAGAAAACGTACTCCCTCACCGTCCCGGCGCGGCACCAACTGCCCAGCAACGAAGGCCTGCTCGCCATGCTCTGCCAAAGACTCTACAGCCGCCTGCCTGGAATCCCAGGGTACGATCGCTACCATGCCTATACCAACGTTGAAGACCCGTCGCATCTCCTCCGTGGAGACCTGCCCCTGTTCCTGCAGCCATTGATAAATGGGCGGCATTTGCCAGGTTTTGGGATCAATATGGGCGGCAAGTGCCGCAGGCAGTGAACGGGGCAGATTTTCCACCAGTCCGCCGCCGGTGATGTGGGAGAGGGCGCGTATGGTAACCGCCTGACGTAACGCCTGAATGGCCTTGACATAGATCCGGGTCGGTTGCAGCAGCAGATCCACCAGCGGTTCACCATTGATCTGGACATGGGCGTGGGCACCGCTGCGTACCAGTATTTCCCGAATCAGCGAATAACCGTTACTGTGTGGCCCGGACGAGGCGATGCCGATTACCGCATCGCCCTCCTCGCAATCGGCACCCGTCAGAATGGCGGACTTCTCGACGATACCCACCGCAAAGCCCGCAAGATCATAATGCCCGACCGGGTACATGCCGGGCATTTCCGCCGTTTCGCCGCCCAGCAGAGCGCAGCCAGCCTGGCGGCAGCCTTCAGCCACCCCGGAAATAACCGCTTCAGCCACGGCATTGTCCAACTGCCCGCAGGCATAGTAATCGAGAAACCAGAGGGGTTCTGCACCGGAAACAAGGATGTCGTTGACACACATGGCGACCAGGTCGATACCGATATGATCATGTCGGTTGGCTTCCAAGGCCAGCAACAGCTTGGTACCTACCCCATCGGTGCCCGACACAAGTACCGGTTCACGATAGCCGCCCGGCAGGGCGAATAATCCGCCGAAACCACCGATACCGCCTAGTACACCGGGGCGGTGGGTACTTCTGGCAAGAGGTTTGATACGGTCCACCAATGCGTTGCCAGCGTCGATATTCACTCCAGCACTGCGATAGGTCAAAGGTTTTGGGGTGTCCACGGTGACTTCCTCGATGGGGTTTGGCTCATGGTATGAGGGCATCTGGCGCCTGTCAAAGGCAGAATCGGGAATCCTCACCTAGGCCGCATCCCAATAAAAAAAGAGCGGCGAACCGCTCTTTTCGGACCGGATTCCTGCCGACGGTCAGAAACGCTTGAAAATCTGACCACTCCGGGCTGCCTGGAAGCGCGCTTCCACCACGCCCCAGTTCATGTTTTTGTGAACGGCTGCCAGGTAATCCGCGCGGCCAAGTGCCTTCCAGTCCACCATGTAGGCGTGCTCGAAGACATCGACGATAACCAGCGGCACGAAACCACCCACGTTACCGTCTTCGTGGAGCTGAATGAAGTGGTTGTTGATCTGACCAGTAGTACCATCATAATAGGCGATAGCCCAACCCACGCTCCGGCTCTTGGCGGCAGACACCAGATCTTCGTGCCATACCTCAGCGCTGCCAAACTGTTCAGTGACCGCTGCCTTGAAGCCGGGTGCCTGATCGATGCTGCTGCCCGGCTTCAGTTGCGCAAAATAATACTCATGTAAAACCATGCCGTTATACTCAAAGCCAAAGCGCCTGCGGCGATCCGCATAGGCGAGGGAGCCGACTTTACCCGCCGCCCGCATTTCTGCAAGCTCTTTGTGCAACGCATTGCTCTGGTTGACATAACCTACATAAAGGCCCCAGTGATCCGTAATTTGGGCATCGGAGATGCCATCCAGGCCGCTGGGCTTCAATTCTTCGCGCACGCTATATTCGGACATTCGTCATTCTCCTGATTTCAAGTTTAGAACTGAACCAATACTGCCCTGATTGTAGTCAGTGGGCGTTCCGTCTGCAAACGACCTCCCGATCGTTTGAAGCTGTATTGTCCCCAATTGTTCTTGACAGCCGCCGCCCCCTTGCCTAGCTTCACGGTCATGAACCTGCCGAACCTGTTGACCTTGCTGCGGCTCTTTCTGGTGCCTGTAATTTTCTATGCACTGGCGAGGGGATTTTTCGCCGTGGCACTGGTCATTTTTTTCGCGGCAGCGATTACCGACGCGTTGGATGGCTGGATAGCCCGTCATTACCATCTCCAGACCCGTCTGGGTGCCGTTCTCGACCCGGTGGCGGATAAATTACTTGTAGTCACGACGGTTATCACGCTGACCTGGTTGCAGCGCATTCCATTGTGGCTGACAGTCGCCGTTATCTCCCGGGACCTGTTGATCGTCGGTGGCGGTCTGCTCTACCTGCTGCTGATCGGAAAATTCAGTATTCACCCGACGCTGCTGTCGAAATGGAACACCGCGTTACAATTTGTCGTCATTGTGTTCGTGCTGTTAGAGGCGGCCTACCGCTGGCGGATGCCGCTGCTGCCGGTCTTTGTCCTGGTATTCGTTACGGCTGTTGCATCCGGGGGGCAATATGTCTGGGTCTGGAGTCGCAAGGCCATTGCCCAGGACAGGGCTTCCGGCCAATCATTATGGGAAACCGACAGCGCATTCTTCCCTTGGGCGTGCAGGCGCCCGCAACACTGGAGGGATATTATCCTTGTCCCAACGCGGCGGCACTGCGTGCAGTGTTGAACCTGGTGGCTGAACCACAGAGCCTTTGTCTTTACCTTTATGGCCCGGGCGGGGTCGGTAAAAGTCATTTGCTGCTGGGAGCGGCTTCGGCGCTTGCCGGCTGGACACCATATATGGACTGTGGAGATATCTCCAACCTATTCAACAGGATGAATGGTTTTGAGGGGTTCTCCAGCCTCGTAGCAGCGCCCCTGTTGTGTCTGGATCATATCGAGACCTGGGCAGGTCAGCGCGATAAGGAAACTTTTTTATTCGACCTTTACAATGAGCGCATGAGTTATGGGCGACCGATGCTCCTTGCCGGTCGGGCGGCACCCCGGTTCCTGGACTGGGTGCTTCCCGACTGGGCCAGCAGGGCGAGCGCTTGCCTGCAGGTCGCATTACGCCTGCCCAATGACACGGAAAGAATGGCTATTCTGCAGGAAATGGCGCAGCGCCGGGGCCTGCAGATAGGTGTAGAGGCGGCGCATTATCTGTTACGTCATTATGCTCGCGATCCCTGTACACTGGATGGTTTGTTAACTGTGCTGGACGCCGGAAGCTGGGAGCATCAGCGGGAAGTGACCATTCCTTTCATACGCCTTTGCCTGGGTGCAGAGAAACCATGACGTCGGGAAAAATGCCCGCGCGCAGGTGCTTTCGTCAGAAGAATAAAGCGCTGCACCCGGTCCCTGCAGAGCAAAACGGTTGCTGGCAGCGTATGTTCTACCGGGTATTCAGAGCATGGCATGGTTTCTGGAACGATGACTGTATCGATCGCGCGGGGTTGCTGGCTTATACCACGCTCTTTGGCCTAATACCATTGGCAGTACTCGGATTCGGCCTGTGGAACCTGGTAGGATTCAGTCTGCTCCACCGCGCTCAGGTTGATGATCTGGTTTTACGCAGTTTTGTCCCACAGGCTGGTGGGGCGATTCTGCGTCAGGTGAACAGCCTCGCAGCGCGTGGCGCGCAAATGGGTTTGTTTGGCGTGCTGGGATTGGGCATCACCGCGATTTTGCTGCTGCATGCGGTGGAGCGGCATTTTAACGCCATCTGGGGGGTCACGCCGACCTGCCTGTGGTGCCGTATTTTGCGTTACATGGCGATGCTTGTGGCCGGCCCGCTCAGTATCGCGCTCATTCTGCCTCTCTTGGGCCCCCTGCAACCCTTGCTGGTCTACCTGGCGCATATTCCCCTTCTGCCCCCCGTTCTGAGCCATGCACTCGCCTTTCTCGTGGTTACAGTGATGATGGGGCTACTCTACAAAATACTGCCTTCAGCGCCCACGCGCTGGCAGGATGTTTTTCTCGGCGGTGTGTCCGCAGCCATTCTGTTTGAGGTTTCAAAGATGGTGCTGGCCGGTTACCTGCAATTTTCAACCTTCGAAACCCTATATGGCGCACTCGGCGCTTTTCCCGTTTTTCTCCTCTGGTTATACATGGCCTGGGCGAGTGTTCTGTTTGGCGCCGAAATGGCAGCGGCTGGAATGACGCATGGTGACCATTAGGGAAGATGCACTCTATTCATTAAATTCAGGAGGGAGCACCGGGGAGCTGACAAGGTCTTTACTTGCAACGCCGTGATCGCTAATATCCCGCGCTTATGTTTTCCGCCAAAGCGTCCAGCCTGCTGATTGCCCGGGTGTCTGTCCATGGTGACCGGCTGGATGGTGATGTCGATCTTCGCGCCTGGTTGCGCCTGGGTGAGGCGCTGGCCAGCGTGCAGGCTGTGCGTGTATGCCTTGATCTGGTCCGCAGGGGACAGGTGGTTACCGCCGATGGCCGTATAGAGTTGCGCGGTGAAATCCGCTGCGAACGCTGCATGGGTGTTATGCCCTTGCAGCTTTCCGTGGTGGTACACAGCGGATTGGCAGAACAGGAGTCTGCGGTGACCGCGCTGGACCCTGATCTGGAAGTGGTCCTTGCGGAAGATGGGGTTGTCGCTCAGCAAAGCTGGCTGGAGGACGAGGTGCTGCTAGCCCTGCCTATGATTCCGCGCTGTGTGGATTGGAAGTCGGGTGTTTGTCCGGTTACCGGGCTTGAGCCCTTAATGGTTGCAAAGTGAAGTGCAGTACATCTTGATACAAATTGGAGAATTGAGTCATGGCCGTTCCACAAAGTAAAACTTCCCGTTCACGTCGTGATATGCGGCGCGCCCACGATTTTTTGGTAACGGTAAACCGTTCCGTATGCGCCAATTGCGGAGCAGCCAAGCTGCCCCATCATGTATGCCCCGAATGTGGTTTCTATAAAGGTCGCGAGATCGTGAAGAAGGCGGTCGAAGTCTGACCAGCCTGCCGCGCCAGAGCGTCCCGGAGGCTTCGCGATGCCGCATATTGCGGTAGACGCCATGAGTGGCGATTCCGGCCCGTCGACAGTGGTGCTTGCCATCCGTGATCTGCTCGAAGATCACCCCGATGTCATATTTCACCTGGTCGGTGATACGGTTTCCCTTCAGACGGAGCTGGAGAAGGCACACCTCCACGGATCGGCTCAGATCGTTATGCACCACGCCAGCCAGGTGGTGGCAATGGGTGAGACGCCGTCCCAGGCCCTGAGAGGCAAAAGGGATTCGTCTATGCATGTCGCTATCAGTCTGGTGCGGGAAGGGCATGCCGACGCTGTGGTCAGTGCAGGCAACACCGGTGCCCTGATGGCGCTTGGAAAAGTGTTCCTTCGCACCATTCCCGGAATTGACCGGCCGGCCATTGCGGCTTTTCTGCCGACGACCACAGGGCGTTTTCTCGCACTGGATCTGGGTGCAAATGTGGATTGTCGCCCGGAACATCTCCTGCAGTTCGCGGTAATGGGCTCGATACTCGCTGAGCGGGTCATGGGTGTGACCAAGCCCCGCGTCGCACTGCTCAACATCGGATCTGAAGAGATCAAGGGCAATGAGCAGGTCAAAGAGGCGGCACTTCTGTTGCGTGCCGCCAGGCTGAATTTCATCGGCAATGTAGAGGGTTCCGATATTTACAAGGGAGTCGCGGATGTGGTGGTTTGTGACGGCTTCGTGGGTAATGTGGCGCTCAAGACCTCAGAGGGACTGGCAACGATGATCCGTCACGAACTGCGCGCCAGCTATACCCATGGCTGGTATGGGCGTATTGCATATCTGATCAATCGTCCCATTCTGCAACGCCTGCGCCGCCGCCTGGATTCCCGGCAATACAACGGCGCCACGCTGCTGGGATTGAACGGGATCGTCATCAAGAGCCACGGGAATGCGGATCGTTTTGCCTTTGCCTGCGCGGTCGAAGTGGCGATCGCCGAGGCCAAACATCGCCTGACCCTGCGTATTGCTGAAGTGATCCAGGAGAATCTCGATCCAGCGGTGCGAAACAGCGCGTGAAACCTATTTACAGCCGTATTGTCGCCACTGGCGGCTATCTGCCGGAACGTATTCTCAGCAACCGCGAACTGGAGCAGATGGTAGAGACCAGCGATGCCTGGATATTCGCCCGTACCGGCATCCGCTCCCGGCATATCGCCGCTCCCGGCGAGAAGACCGTAGACATGGCGGAAGCGGCAGCGCGCCAGGCGCTGGCCGACGCAGGTCTGAAGGCGGCAGATCTGGACCTGATTATCGTGGCGACGACCACTCCAGATCAGGTATTTCCCAGTACCGCCTGCCTGCTACAAGCCCGTCTGGGTAACCGGGGTGCGCCGGCCTTCGACATCCAGGCGGTTTGCACAGGCTTCATCTATGCGCTGGCAACCGCTGATCGCTTCATTCGCAGTGGCGGGGCGAGGCATGCGCTGGTGGTCGGCGTGGAGAGCATGTCCCATATCGTCGACTGGACGGATCGCGGGACGTGTATTCTTTTTGGGGATGGCGCCGGGGCTGTGGTACTTAGTGCCGGTGACCAACCCGGTATTATCTCCACACACATCCATGCCGACGGTGCCTATGCCGACTTACTGCAGGTCCCCGGCGGGGAGACACGGATCACCATGCAGGGTAACGCAGTATTCCGCGTGGCGGTGCGCACCCTGGGTGAGATTGTACAGGAAACGCTCGCGGCAAATGCCTTGACACCCGCGGAAATTGACTGGTTGGTTCCACATCAGGCCAATATCCGCATTATCCAGGCGACGGCCGATAAGTTGGGCCTGCCTATGGAGCGGGTGGTGACGACGGTGGAACATCATGGTAATACTTCCGCGGCTTCGGTACCTTTAGCCTTGGATGAAGCAGCGCGACGCGGTTGTTTTCAGCCGGGGCAGCGGCTTCTGCTGGAAGCATTCGGGGGTGGTTTTACCTGGGGATCAGCACTCCTGCGTTGGGGCTGAAACTCCGCATACCAAATTTGTATTGAGAGGAGGTTCGCTTGCACGGCTCTATCGCCTTTGTTTTTCCGGGTCAGGGTTCGCAGTCTTTGAATATGCTGGCCGACCTGGCTAACAGTCATCCGTTGGTCAAGGAGGTTTTTGAAGAAGCTTCTGCGCAGTTGGGCGAGGACCTGTGGTTGCTTACGCAGGAGGGGCCCACCGAAAAACTGAGCCAGACCCGCTGGACGCAGCCGGTGATGCTGACCGCCGGATATGCTGTATACCGTGTATGGGAAGAGGAGGGTGGCGTCTTTCCCGATTTTGTCGCCGGGCATTCCCTGGGAGAATACACCGCTCTGGTGGTTGCGGATGCGGTGGATTTTGTGGACGCTGTACGTCTGGTCGCGGAACGGGGCCGTCTGATGCAGGAAGCGGTGCCGGAGGGGGTGGGTGCCATGGCAGCCATCATCGGTCTCGGCGAGGATGAAGTGAAGCAGCTTTGTGCTCAGGAAGCAAGGGGTGAAGTGCTGGCTGCGGCCAATTTCAACGCGCCGGGACAGGTGGTGGCCGCAGGTCATCAGGCGGCCATCGAGCGACTGGTGGAGTCGGCACGTGCGGCGGGGGCCAAACGCGTTGTCCTGCTTCCGGTCAGTGTGCCCAGTCATTGCAGCCTGATGGAGCCGGCCGCTGAACGTTTCCAGTCTGTGCTGGAATCCGTGCAGTTCCGTAGCCCTAGGGCGATGGTGGTACATAACGCCGATGTGCAAAGCCACAACTCGCCAGACTCCATCCGTGCCGTGCTTGCCAGGCAGTTATATTCGCCGGTGCGCTGGACGGACACGATTCGCCACCTCGCCCGGCAGGGGGCCATGACCTTTGTGGAAATGGGCCCGGGGCGCGTGCTGTCGGGCCTGGGGAAACGTATAGAGCCCAGTCTGACCATGCTCCACGTCGAAGATGGTAAAAGCCTCAAGGCCACCCTGGAGGTGATCTGATGGCAGGATCTTTGGAGGGCCAGCTAGCCCTGGTCACCGGTGGCAGCCGCGGCATCGGACAGGAGATCGCGCACGTACTCGGCAGGCAGGGTGCGCGGGTCGTTGCCACAGCAACGACCTCTGCCGGCGCGGAACGGATCAGCGCTGATCTGGCGGCGCAGGGCATCCACGGGGCCGGGATAGCACTGGATGTGACCGACGACGCGGCCATGTCCGCAGTGCTCGCGCAGATACAGGCATCCCATGGTGCGCCGGCCATTCTGGTGAACAATGCGGGAATCACCCGGGATCAATTGCTCCTGCGGATGAAAGATGAGGACTGGGATGTTGTAATGGCGACCAATCTGCGCGCGGTATACCGCTTGAGCAAGCTATGCGTGCGCGATATGCTCAAAGCCCGTTTTGGCCGCATCATCAACATTACTTCGGTAGTCGGGGTGACAGGGAATGCCGGGCAGACGAATTATGCGGCCGCCAAGGCAGGGGTCGCGGGTTTTACCCGGGCCATGGCGAGGGAGGTGGCGGCGCGGCAGGTGACCGTCAATTGTGTGGCACCAGGCTTTATCAGCACGGACATGACCGAAGGGCTGAATGAAGCGCAACGCGACACTCTGCTGCAGCAGATTCCTGCAGGAAGGCTGGGGGCGGTGGCCGACGTGGCTGCTGCAGTCGCTTATTTGGCGAGCCCCGAAGCAGGTTACGTAACCGGACAGATTCTGCATGTCAATGGCGGCATGTGGATGGGGTAATGCATTCGTGGCTTTACAGGACTGTATGCCCTGTGGTCCAATCTCGCCGACAATAATTTTTCACCGACAGAGGAGCTTCTCCTAATGGATAATGTGGCAGATCGTGTAAAGAAGGTCGTAGTAGAGCAGTTGGGCGTTAATGAAGATGAAGTCACCAATGAAGCGTCCTTTGTTGATGATCTGGGTGCCGACTCGCTGGATACCGTGGAACTGGTGATGGCTCTGGAAGAAGAATTCGATTGTGAAATCCCTGACGAAGAAGCGGAAAAGATTGCGACCGTGCAACAGGCCATCGACTATGTGTCTGCACATATTCCAGCCAAGGATGCCTGAGCAATTCCTGACAGGAACGATGAGGAGATCGGGCGTTTGAAGAGACGTGTAGTGATTACGGGTTTGGGGATTGTGTCGCCCGTCGGTGTGGGTATCCCCGCGGCGTGGGATTCGATAACCCAGGGACGCAGCGGTATCGGTCGGGTGACCCGACTGGATCCTGCCTCCTACAGTTCCCAGATTGCAGGAGAAGTCCGTGGCTTCGATATTGGTCAGTACATTCCGACCAAGGAAGCCCGCAAGATGGATTTATTTATCCATTACGGTCTCGTGGCGGCCATGGAAGCAGTTGCAGACTCTGGTTTACAGATCGGAGCAGATATTGCGGATCGGGTGGGCGTGTCCATCGGCAGCGGTATCGGCGGTCTGCCGGGCATTGAGTCCGAGCATCAGGTCGTCACGGAAAGTGGCCCCCGCCGGATCTCGCCTTTCTTTATTCCACGTTGCATCGTCAATATGGTGTCGGGGCACGTTTCCATTATGTATGGCGCCAAAGGGCCCAACATCGCCATGGCGACGGCATGTTCCACCGGCACACATTCCATCGGCGAGGCGGCACGGCTCATCGAGTATGGCGACGCCGATGTCATGATTGCCGGTGGTGCCGAGGCGGCTGTCAGCCCTTTGGGGTTGGGTGGGTTTTGTGCGGCGCGGGCGCTGTCTACGCGCAACGCCGACCCAGAGAGAGCGAGCCGCCCCTGGGATAAGGATCGGGATGGGTTCGTGCTGGGCGAGGGCGCGGGCGTCCTCATTCTCGAAGAGTATGAATTTGCCCGGCGCCGTGGCGCACGGATCTACGCAGAGTTGGCTGGCTACGGCATGAGCTCCGATGCTTACCATATGACCCAACCCGCCCCGGGTGGGGAAGGTGCCGCCCGTTGCATGCGGGCTGCACTGCGTAACGCCGCGGTGTCGCCCGAGATGGTGGGGTATATCAACGCGCACGGGACGTCTACCCCGCTGGGAGATCGGTCGGAGACCGATGCGGTACATACCGTATTCGGCGAACACGCGCAGCGATTGGCCATGAGCTCCACCAAGTCGATGACAGGTCATCTTCTGGGTGCCGCAGGGGGGGTCGAAGCCATTTTTACGGCGCTCGCGCTTTATCACGGCATTTTGCCGCCCACGATCAATCTGGATCAGGCCGACGAGGGCTGTGACTTGGATTATGTGCCCCTCAAAGCCCGAAAAGCATCCGTAGAAGTTGCTTTAAGCAATTCCTTTGGATTCGGCGGCACCAATAGTTCTCTGGTTTTCCGCCGCGTCGACGACTGATTCACCGCGTGGGGGTGATTGTCGCCACCATGGATGGAGATCCCCTCGTGGCGGGGGCGTGCGATGCTACCCTGGACCGTGCCTTACATTACGGCGACGGGCTTTTTGAAACCATTGCAGTGATAAGGAGCGTCCCCCTATTTTGGGAGGCGCATCTGGCGCGGCTCGGGCGTGGCGCGACCATTCTGAATATTCCGGCACCTCATCCGGAAGTCTGGCGCAAAGATTTACTGACGGTGCTGGATGCTATCCCGGCACAGCCGCGCTTTCTCCTTAAACTGGCCCTCAGTCGTGGACCAGGGCCGGGGTACGGCAGCGCCGACGCCGGCCCTCCCCGACGCTATCTGTGGTTATCCCACTGGCCGGAGCGAAACCCGCACTACTGGGATCCCGGCATCTCCGCCGCAACCTGCGAGGTCACCTTGCTCACCGGTGCGCCGTATCTCGGCGTCAAATCTCTCAATCGCCTGAACCAGGTTATGGCCCGGGATGCCCTGGCTTCCGAATACGCCGAAGGGGTCATGCTGGACCAGTCTGGACTGCTGCGCGAGGGCATCATGTCCAATCTGTTTTGGGTAACGACTGGTGTTGTCCATACTCCGGAACTGGAAAACGGCGGCATTGCCGGTGTTCAGCGGGCCGCCATTCTGGCGTGGTTGCAGGCGCATGGCGTGCCGACCCGCTTGGGCCACTGGCCACTGGCGATGCTTCAGGATGCTGATGAAATATTTTTCAGCAACAGCCTCATCGGTGTCTGGCCGGTGCGCTACTTCATGGGGCGCGGATTACCCGGGCATGACGGACCTATAACATCCGCCCTGCTCGCATGGGTTCGGGAAATGGGTCTGGGGCCACAACCGTGACCCGCAGACGTATGGTGGTTCTGCTCATTCTTCTGGCCGTATTATTTCCTGTCGGATTTTACGGTATCGGCATGTATTGGCCGGAAACTCTACCGGCGAAGGGGGTGACGGTCCCTATCCCCCTTGGTGCCAGTGACGCGCAGAGTATCGCCAGCCTGGCGCGTTCCGGGGTGCTGCCATATCCGCGACTGTTTCATCTGGCTTGGGCTCTGGCCGGGCATCCGGCCATGCAGGCCGGACTGTATGAGTTCAGGGGGAGCATTAACCAGGAACAGGTGTTGCACCGCTTGATTGCCGGTCAGTCCACGCCCCTTAATCTGCTGATTGTGCCGGGCTGGCGTTTGCAGGACGTGGTCCGGGAAATACGGGACAGGGCCCCCTATCTCAACCGGCGGGATCTGCCTCAGGAGGAAGGCGTGGCAACGCGCCTGGCGCAGCGAGGCATCGGCGCAGAGGGCAGCGCAGAGGGCTGGCTTTTCCCGGATAGCTACCGTTACGTGCCGGGCACCACGGCGCTGAGTGTGCTGCGGCGCGCCTACGTGCGCATGCAGCACGAATTGCAGGCCCTGTGGGCCGGGCGCGCTCCCGGACTGCCGCTCAATGATCCCTACCAGGCACTGATTTTGGCTTCCATCGTACAAAAGGAAGGGGCGCCCCCCGCAGAGCAGGCGCATATTGCGGCCGTGTTTCTCAATCGCTTGCGGCATGGGATGCCTTTGCAATCCGATCCTACCGTGATTTATGCTTTGGGCGGGCGCTATGCCGGGCTTTTGACAGCACAGGAGATGCATGTGGACAGTCCTTATAATACCTATCTGCATTCCGGATTGCCGCCTACGCCCATTGCGATGCCGGGATTCACCAGCCTGATGGCCGTGCTGCATCCGGCGGACAGTACCGACCTCTATTTCATTGCTCAAGGAGATGAGTATCATTATTCTGAGAGTTACGCGCAACACCTCAAGCAGATACGACGTTATCTCCAGCATGCCGGAGGAGCGGATCAGTGAAGGTGACCACACGGAAGAACGGATTTTTCCTTACCCTGGAGGGTATTGAGGGTGCGGGGAAGAGCTCAGCCCTGCCGGTGCTGGCGGAACTTTGCCACCAGCAAGGTTATGCCGTTGAAGTTACCCGGGAACCGGGCGGAGGGGCACTTGGCGAGGCGTTGCGCACTATTTTTCTAGACGATAGCCTGCACCTGGATGCGGACGAGGAACTGCTTCTGCTCTATGCCGGACGTCGGGATCACTGGCTGACACGTATCGCGCCTGCGCTGGCCGCCGGGAAGGTGGTCATCAGTGATCGTTATGAAGACTCCACGTACGCTTATCAGAGCGGCGGAAGGGGGGTCCCTCCCGCGCACATCGCGGCGCTGGCGCGCTGGGCGGGAATCACCCGGCGTCCAGACCTGACGTTTTGGTTCGATATAGCGCCGGAGTTGGGTGCAGCACGTATCCGCAGGCGCCGCCCGGATCGGCTGGAACAGGAAGACCAGGCCTTTTTCAACCGCGCTAGGGCGGTCTTTGCGGAGCGTTGCGCGGCCGAACCACAAAGAATCTGGCGCGTCGATGCGAGCCAGCCTCTGCCGGTGGTGCATGACGCTGTGCGGGCAAGGCTCGCCGCTTGCCTGGCGGCCTTTTATTCATGAACGTGCCGCGCCCGACGCCTGCAGAGTGGTCGCCGATATGGAGCCTGGTGCAAACCGGTTTGCCCCAGGCGATGCTTGCCGCAGGCGAATCGGGAACGCTGATCGGACAGTATTGCGATGATTTGCAACAGGTGGCGCTGTGTTTTGCGCCAACAGCGCAGGGACTACCCTGCGGAACCTGCCGTTCCTGCCGTTTGTTGGCAGAGGGCAACCATCCCGATCTGCTGATGATTACTCCGGAAACCGGAAAACGCATCGCAATTGAGGCGGTGCGCCATGCCAACGAGTTCCTCGCCTTCACCCCGCAGGTCAGCGCGTGTCGCTGGCTGCGCATCGCGCCAGCCGAGGCGATGACTGCGGCGGCCGCCAACGCCCTACTTAAAACCCTGGAGGAACCTGCGGCGCGTGCCCATATTCTTCTGCTCAGTGAACACCCGTCGCAACTTATTCCCACTATTCGATCCCGTTTGCAGAGATTGCCGTTCCCGACGATGCTGCCGGGGCAGTGCGTGAACTGGCTGGAAGGTCTCGGCATACCGCCTGCGGAGGCGCTCTCGTTAAGCCGGCAGTTTGCGAACCGGCCGCTGCGTGCTTGGCAACTTTGGGAATCCGGGTGGGTCACGTTGCGTCGAACCTGGATCGAGACGCTGTTGAACCTTCCTCGGCAGGGGCCTGTCGCCGCTTTGCGGCTGGCGGATAACTGGGCCAAAGACAACGACTTGCTGCTGTTGCGCGAACTGGTTCTGAGCTTGTTGGCGGATTTGCTGCGTCTTCATGGCCGTCGCCTGGACAACGTCGTGCATGTAGACTATTTGCAATCGCTAGAGGTTATGGCGCAATCGGCTCATATCGCGTGCCTCTGGGCGGCCCTGGAGGGGTGGGCGCGGCTACCTGAATCGCTTGCGCAGAATCGCAATGTGGGGATGACACTGGAAACGTTGTTGTTGAGTTGGGTAGGCATTTGGTCAGGGCGGGTGGCGCATGGAATTACAAGCTGAAGCGAGTGGCGCGGCAAAAGCGCTGTCTGTCGTGTTACGGGATGCCAGCGCAGTGCAACGTTACTACATGCCCAACATCAAAGGGGGCGGGGTGCTGGTAGAGACACCGAACCTCCTGCCCATAGGTACCGAGGTGCTGCTCATGATCACCCTCCCCGATGGTCAGCCGCGTGCACCCGTCATGGGAAAGGTGGTGTGGGTGACGCCACCCGACAACCGTGACGGTCGCCCTCCCGCCATCGGTGTCCAGTTTGTGAATGACCGCTCCGGTGTCCTGATCCGGATTCAGAACGCGCTGTCCGGGCTGCCAAGGAACGACGGTGAGGTGCTGAGTTTTTAAAATACCGTTTGGGCGCGGCTCCGCGCGGGGTCATTGCCCTGACGTTGGCGTCTGAGGTACACTTCGTCCCCTCAGGAGAGGTGACCGAGCGGCCGAAGGTGCAGCACTGGAAATGCTGTGTACTCCAAAAGGGTACCGTGGGTTCGAATCCCACCCTCTCCGCCAATCATCGTCCGTCAGTGGACAGTCTCAGGTTTTCTATGGCGACAAAGATCGGTCCCCTCGCAGTGGTAACTGGTGAACCCCGTCAGGCCCGGAAGGGAGCAGCGGCAGCCGGTGATCCAGGTGCCGGGGTGCGGCTGATCGGCGTCGCCACCCTATATTTCAGACCCGCATGAGCGCCTATCTCGCGCTGGCCCGCCGCTGGCGACCCCAACATTTTGACGATTTTGTCGGGCAGGAGGCCGTCGTCTCTGCCTTGCGCCATGCCCTGGATTCCGGCCGTATTCATCATGCTTTTCTGTTCACTGGCACGCGGGGCGTCGGTAAGACGACTCTGGCGCGACTGCTCGCCAAGTGTCTGAACTGTGAGCAAGGCGTGAGCAGCAACCCCTGCGGAGAGTGCAGCGCCTGCCGCAGTATTGCTGCGGGGAACTTCGTGGATCTGCTGGAGGTGGATGCGGCAAGCCGTACCCGGGTGGATGAGACCCGCGACCTTCTGGACAATGTCCAGTATGCGCCTACGGTTGGTCGCTACAAGGTGTACCTCATTGACGAGGTGCATATGTTGTCTGCGCATAGCTTCAATGCACTGCTGAAGACCTTGGAAGAACCGCCGGAGCATGTCAAATTTCTGCTGGCGACTACGGATCCGCAGAAGCTGCCGGTAACCGTGCTCTCCCGCTGTCTGCAGTTTAATTTACGCCGACTGGATATCCCCCAGATTCAGGGAAGATTGCGGCAGATCATGCTGTTGGAACAGGTGCCGGCGGAGGACGCCGCCCTGCAGATACTGTCGCGCGCTGCCGACGGGAGTCTGCGTGACGCCTTGAGTCTGCTGGATCAGGCTATTGTCCACGGTGGTGGCGCGGTGCAGCGCGACGGCGTGCTCACGATGCTGGGGCGCAGCGGCGATGACGCGGTGCTGGGTTTGATCGCAGCGTTAGTGGACCGGGATGCTGCACAGGTATTCGCCATACTGGGTGATCATTTGGCGCGGGGCATGGACGGACCCGGCCTGCTGGACTTGGTCATAGAGGGCCTGCATCGCATCGCTCTGGCGCAATTTCTTCCAGCCGATCCGGATGGCGATGGCGCCGAGGCGGTCGCGCATCTGCGCGGGAGAATCAGCCCGCTTACCCTGCAGTCCTGGTATTTTTTGCTCCTTTCGGCACGACGTGACTTTGCGCTTTATCCAGACGATCGCATGGCGCTGGAGATGGCCTTTCTGCGGGTGTTGAGTTTTTCCGGTTCGGCATCGTTGGACTCGCTGCCAGCGGCCCTCCCGAGCGGGGGAAACCGGTATCCTGGCGAGTCATCCCCCCCGACCCACGAGTTGGTTGTGCCCGAGGCGACTTCGCCGACATCGCACCATTCGGCCCCTCTGCTCTCCACCCGTTCACGGGATGAAGTCCGGGAGCCCTCGCCGGTAGCGACGTCCGGTCAGCGCGATGCGGGTGCCGGGACCGCGCCAGCGGCAGACTGGCGTCGCGTACTGGCGTCGCTTGCGGTGTCGCCCATGATTGCCGAGTACCTGCGCTACGGACAGGCCTTGCGCTGCGATTCAGAGGCGGTGGAGTTGGCCGTGGAGCCCAATTATTTGCCGTTCCTTCTCAAGGCCGAAGCCCGCCGGGCGTTACATCAGGCGCTTACGGCATATTACGGCCAGGAGCCCAGGCTGAGCATTGTTGCTCTCACTGTAGAGACTGGAGTGGGCAGCCTGGTGCAGGAAGACCGGGCGCAGGTGGCGTCCAGGCAAGCTGCAGCAGAGGCACGTGTGGCTGCGGATCCGCGCATCGGCGCGTTCCTCGAAGCCCTGGATGCCCGCGTAGAATCCATTGAAATCGTGGCGTCATCCTCAAACGGTATGCCGTCAGCTCACAATGAAGCGCAAACAGAGAGGTAAGGAAAGATGAAAGGCGGACTGGGAAATATCATGAAGCAGGCGCAGCAACTCCAGGAGCGTTTGCAAAAAACACAGGAAGAACTTGCCCAGGTAGAGGTGCAGGGCCACGCGGGTGGTAATCTGGTGGAAGTCACCATGACCTGCCGACATGATGTGCGCCGGGTTCGCATCGACCCCTCTCTGCTGACCGACGGCGATCAGGAGATGCTCGAAGATCTTGTGGCAGCGGCCATCAACGACGCCGTGCGCAACGCTGAGAAGGCCAGTGCGGAGCGGATGTCGGAAGTGACCGGCGGCATGAATATTCCGGGCATGAACCTGCCTTTCTAGGCACTTATGGCAGACGTTCCGAGTATGGATGCCCTGGTGGCACTGCTACGCCGCCTACCGGGTATTGGCCCGCGTTCGGCGCAACGGATCAGCTATGAGTTGCTGGTGCGTAAGCGCGATCTCATGCCGCAACTCGCCGCAGCCTTTCAGCAAGCCCACGCGGTGGTCCGTTTTTGTGAGCGCTGCAACAATCTGAGCGAAGCGCCATTGTGTGCCGTCTGTCATTCCGAACACCGGGACCGTTCCATTTTGTGTGTGGTGGAATCGCCCGCTGATCTGCGTGCAATCGAAGATACCGGGGTGTTCGTCGGCGAATTTTTCGTATTGATGGGGCATTTGTCGCCTCTGGATGGCATCGGTCCAGAAGCCCTGCATATCGACCGCTTCAGCGCGCGTCTGGGTGAAACAGACTTGCGGGAAGTGATTTTTGCGACCAATCCTACCCTGGAAGGAGAGGCTACAGCCCAGTTTCTCGCTGGACTGGTTCCTGAGGGCATCACCATCAGTCGTATCGCGCGGGGGGTGCCGGTGGGTGGTGAACTGGAATATGTCGATCGCAGCACCCTCGGACGCGCCTTGCATGGTCGTCGCTTGCTCGACGAATAAGCACTGACCCATCGTTTCGTAAAGATAAAAGTAATCAATTTCGAGAGGAAGCAGCCATCATGATACCCACAGGAGTCACGCCTCCAGGCGGAAATGTATTTTTTTTGCTGATGGGTGCCATTCTGGTGTTTGCCATGCACGGCGGATTCGCCTTCCTGGAACTGGGTACGGTACGACGGCGCAGCCAGGTAAATGCACTGGTCAAGATTCTCAGTGATTTTGGTGTATCCACCATCGTCTATTTTTTTGTGGGTTATCATATCGCCTATGGCATCAGCTTTTTTGCCGACGTAAAGACCCTGACCGCAAGCAATCATGGTTTCCAGATGGTACGTTTTTTTTTCCTGCTGACCTTCGCTGCTGCGGTACCCGCCATTATCTCCGGAGGTATTGCCGAGCGGGCGCGTTTTTATCCCCAATTGCTGGCGACTGCCTTTCTGGTGGGGTTGGTTTATCCCTTTTATGAAGGGATCGTCTGGAATGGCCATTACGGTATTCAAGCTTGGTTTGCCAGCGTTTTTGGCGCACCTTTTCACGATTTCGCAGGCTCAGTGGTAGTGCATGCCATGGGTGGATGGATGGCACTGACGGCGGTCTGGCTGCTGGGTTCGCGCAAGGGGCGTTACGGGAAAGATGGTGCGGTGCACGCCATGCCGCCGTCCAATATTCCCTTTCTGGCGCTGGGTTCCTGGATTCTGATCATCGGCTGGTTTGGTTTTAATGTGATGAGTGCACAGCAAATTGCCGCTGTGCAGGGCTTGGTGGCGCTCAATTCGCTTATGGCACTGGTGGGCGGCATGCTGTCGGCGCTGGCGGTAGGGAAGGGCGATCCAGGCTTCGTACATAATGGCGCTCTGGCAGGTCTCGTGGCCATCTGCGCCGGTTCCGATGTGGTGCAACCCATTGGGGCTTTGGCCATTGGCGCCATTGCCGGCATTATTTTCGTCTACCTGTTCACCTTTGTGCAGCATCGCCTGCGTCTGGATGACGTGCTGGGCGTCTGGCCGCTCCATGGTGTTTGCGGTGTGTGGGGTGGACTGGCCGTCGGTATTTTTGGACATCAGTTCCTCGGCGGTGCCGGTGGGGTCAGTTTCTGGTCTCAGTTGCTGGGCACCTCACTAGGCGTCCTGGTCGCCCTGGCAGGCAGTGGTATCGTCTACGGCAGCATCAAGTACTTTATCGGGATTCGTCTGGATCCCGAGGCGGAGTATGCTGGGGCGGATTTGAGCTTGCACCATGTCAGCGCGTATCCTGAAGAGGATATCGAGAGGGCGTGACCATGACAGAACCTTTTGCTGCCCTGAACTGGCAGGCCATGCCGGTCCTGCCGGTGCGCAGCCCGCAGGCGCACAAAGGAAGCTTCGGCCACGTTTTCGCGGTAGGCGGAGGGCCAGGCATGGGCGGGGCACTGGCGCTGGCCTCTGCCGCCGCCTATCGGGTGGGCGCCGGATTGGTGACGGCAGTGGGACATCCCTCGGCGATCCCATACTTGGCAGCACACCTGCCAGAAGCCACTTGGCGGGACTGGCCTGCGAGTTTTGGAGATTTGCCGGACCATGCCGTCCTGGCCGTTGGCCCTGGCTTGGGTCAGGGTTTGGCCGCCCATGATCTTTTGCTGGAGATTGGTACACTGTCCTGTCCCCAGGTATGGGACGCGGATGCCCTGAACATTCTCGCGCGTTTTGGTCCGAAATTGCTGACCACCGATGCACTTCGTTTGTTTACCCCACATCCGGGCGAAGCGGCCCGCCTGCTGGGGGTGACAGTCGCCGCTGTACAGGCAGACCGTATCGCGGCGATCGCTCGGTTACGTGCCCGCTATGGCGGCTACTGGGTCCTCAAGGGTCACCATAGTCTCCTGCTTGGATGCGCTGTCCGGAATCTCTGTACTTTGGGCAATTCCGGCATGGCTACGGGCGGCAGCGGGGATGTGCTGACCGGCCTGTTGGCTGGTCTGCTGGCGGTCGGTCTGGACGCCGACCGGTCTCTGTCCCTCGGCGTGTGCCTGCACGCCCGCGCGGGCGATATCGCGGCCGCGGAGATGGGTGAGGCCAGCCTGCTGGCCGGGGATATCCTGGCGGCAGTGCCCCGCGCTTTACAGGAGTTGACGCAACGTCATGACGGAAACTGAAGTATTGCGGGAATGGGACCGCCGTTATTTCTGGCATCCCTTCACCCAGATGCAGTGTTACGGGGATGACGACCCATGGATCATCGACCGGGCAGAAGGCAACTACGTGTATGATACGCAAGGTCATCGCTGTTTGGATGCGATCGCCAGCCTGTGGTGCAACGTTCACGGCCACCGTCATCCCCGACTGGATGCCGCGCTGATCGGGCAGTTGGGCAAAGTCGCGCACAGCACCACCCTGGGTGCGGGCAATGCCCCGGCCATTCGTCTCGCCAAGGCACTGGTGGAAATTACCCCGGCCTCCCTGCAACATTGTTTTTTTTCGGAGGACGGCGCCGAGGCGGTCGAGGTCGCCATCAAAATGGCAGCCCAGTACTGGAGCAATCTGGGGCGCCCCGAAAAACGCCTCTTCCTGACTCTGGACAATGCCTATCATGGGGACACCGTGGGCGCCGTTTCGGTGGGCGGCTTCCCCCTGTTTCACGAGGTATACGGGCACCTCCTATTCCCGACTTTACGCTTGCCGAGCCCTTATGTATTGCAGTGGGAAGACTGCGAGGGAGATCCGGAGCAGGCAACAGCCGTATGGCTGGCGGCGCTGGAAACGACGCTCCAGGAGCAGAGCGGCGAGATTGCGGCCGTGATCCTGGAGGGCGGGGTGCAGGGCGCCGCAGGCATATTGCCTTTTCCGCCCGGCATTCTGGCCGGCGCGCAACGTCTGTGCCGGGCTTACGAGGTCTTGCTGATCATTGATGAGGTCGCGACCGGCTTCGGCCGCAGCGGCAAGCTTTTTTCCTGTGAGTGGGAGTCTGTCGAACCAGACCTATTGGCCTTGGGTAAGGGGCTGAGTGGTGGTTACTTGCCGGTGGCCGCGACCCTCGCCGCAGAACACGTTTATGCTGCCTTTCTTGCCCCTTTCGGGGAAACCCGGCAGTTTTACTACGGGCATACCTACACCGCCAATCCTCTGGCCTGTGCGGTAGCGCTGGAGAACCTGGCACTTTTTGCAGAAGGTAGTGTGCTGGCTGCTTTGCCCGAGAAAATCGCCCAGTTGCGAGCCGGGCTGCAGCGTTTTAACGGCCAGTCGTGGGCAGGGGAGGTCCGCCAGTTCGGTTTGATGGCCGCCATCGCGTTGCGCGACCCCGGGACGAGTGCGCCTTATCCCTACGGAGATCGCGTCGAATACGCAGTGTGCCGGCGAGCACGGGAAATGGGCGTTTACAGCCGCCCCCTCGGCGATCTCCTCACCATAGTCCCGCCGCTGTCGGTGACAGCAGCGGAAATAGACACTATCCTCAACGTATTATACGACGCCATGGCGGAAGGACGATCCTGATGAAAACGGCCCAAGATATCATGAACCGCGAAGTTGTTACGGTGCTGGCCAATGATCCGGTAGATAAAGTGGGGGATGTGCTCCTCAGTTCCGGGCACCACAGCCTGCCCGTGGTGAACAGCGAGGATCATCTGGTCGGGATGATCGGCGAACGGGATCTGATTGACGCCCACCGCAAGGTGCATCTGCCGACCATGCTTACTATTCTGGATGGTCTGATCCCTCTGGGCGGTATGCATGAATACGAGGAAGAACTGCGCAAAGTCACGGCGGTGACTGCCGGTCAGTTGGCCAGCTCCCACGTCATTACCGCAGCCCCAGATGAAGATACGGACGCGGTAGCCGAGAAGTTGCTGCGTAAGGATGTGCATGCGGTGCCGGTGGTCGATAACAGCGGTTTGTTGCTGGGTATCATCAGTCGCTCGGATATTCTTCATCATCTTCTGAAACCCTGAACCGGGTATCGGATGCACTGGGATTTCGCAGATGCTGAAGCCTGCCGGGACTGGGGGCGACAGTTTGCCCAGCGCATTCATATCCCTGCGGTTATTTATCTTGAGGGTGATCTGGGGGTCGGTAAAACCACTTTGGCCCAGGCTATCTTAAAGGCGCTGGGCGTTACCCAGAACATCAAAAGCCCGACCTATACCCTGATGGAACAGTATCCGACCCGAATCGGACCGGCTCTGCATCTTGATTTGTATCGTCTGCAAGAGCCGGAGGAGCTGGAATTTATCGGTATCCGTGATTATCTGACAGAACCGTCCCTGTGGCTGGTGGAATGGCCGGAGCGGGGTGCAGGTTTCCTGCCCCCTGCCGATTTGTCACTCACCCTCCGTATTCTGGACAACGGCAGTCACCGTCTGGAGTGGCTGGGGCATCAGCCCCATGTTCAGGACTGGACCATTTTCTTAACGCCCGCGTCCACCCGGAAAATCTGCCATGGGGAATGAACAGGCACCCCGCGTTCATCGTCTGGATGCAACATTGGCCAATCAGATTGCCGCCGGTGAGGTGGTGGAACGTCCTGCCTCTATCCTCAAAGAGCTTCTGGAAAACAGTCTGGATGCCGGAGCCACGCGGATCACCATCCATCTGGAGGGTGGTGGAATGGATTTGCTCAGTGTGGAAGATGATGGTGTCGGCATCCTGGCCGAGGATCTGCCCCTCGCCCTGGAGCGCCATGCCACCAGTAAAGTAGCCACCTGGGAAGACCTTCAGGCGATCCAGACCATGGGTTTCCGCGGTGAGGCCTTGCCAGCAATCGCTTCCGTCTCGCGCCTAGAACTTCTCTCGCGGGCGCGCAGCCAGAATCAGGCGGCACGGCTGCAGGTAACGGGGGGCATGGCTGCCGCCCCGGAGCCCGCAGCCAGGGCACCAGGAACTACGGTGCGTGTGGCTGATCTATTTTTTAACGTGCCGGCGCGGCGTAAGTTTCTGCATAGTCCGGCCACCGAGTTATCGCGCAATCAAAAGGTATTGCGTCAGATTGCGCTGGCCAACTTCCCGGTGGCTTTTCAGCTCATCCAGAATGGTCGTTCTCTTGTGCAATTTCCTACGGCTACGGATGCAGAAAGTCGGGCAGCGCGAGTGGCCACCATATTGGGGGAAGGCTTTCTGGCCAATGCACTGTATATCGAACAGGAGGATCAGGGCTTGTCTCTCAGCGGCTGGCTGGGCCTGCCCACCTACAACCGCGCCCGCGGAGATGAACAGTATTTTTACGTTAACGGTCGTCCGGTGCGTGATCCGGTGGTTACCCATGCCCTGCGTGCGGCTTATAACGACGTGCTCTTTCAGGATCGTCACCCTCTTTATGCGCTTTACCTGAAGCTGCCGCCCGGGCGGGTAGATGTTAATGTACATCCCGCCAAGGCGGAGGTACGTTTTCGCGACGGCCGCGAGATACACGATTTTCTTTTTCATACCCTGCGACGGGTGATTGCGGAGCAGGGCGGGGCGCAACCACGGGTAACCGTTCCGGTCCAGCCTTTCCCCCAAAGCCCGACCGCCACCAAAAATCCTGCCTACGTCCCGAGTCAGCGGTCGCTGAACGCTGCTGTGCAGGAGAGTGCCGGGGCCTATTGGGAACATCTAGTGGCACCGGTGATGACTTCCGTACCGCCCCCTGATTTGCCGGCGGCGCCTGCCCAGGAACTGGCTCCGAACTACCCCCTCGGGCAGGCCGTCGGGCAAATCCACGCACGTTTCATCCTCGCCCAGAATGGTGAGGGTATGATCCTCGTCGACCAGCATGCAGCCCATGAGCGCATCCTCTACGAGAAGATGAAGAATGCGTCGCAACAAAATGATAAACAGGCATTTATTATTCCGGAATATGTGCACGTAACAGCGGCGCAAATGGCGCGCTTCGACGAACGACAGGCCGATCTGCAAACCGCCGGGCTGGAAATCAGCGTTGCCGGTCCCGGTACCCTGGCCATTCATGCGGCCCCGGCCCCCAAAGCCGTCGCTGCCGCCACCTATGGGCAGATCGTCGCCGATATTCTTGCGGAAGAGCCTGCCTGGGTCGAGGGAGACGGTGACGCCGTCCTCGCCGACATGGCCTGTCGTGCCGCCATCAAGACAAACCGCCGCCTCAGCCTCGAAGAGATGAACAGCCTGTTGCGCCAACTGGAGGCGACCCCGCGTTTTGGGCAGTGCAATCACGGTCGACCGACGGTAGTGCATTTTTCCTTGGCTGATCTCGACCGGCTCTTTCTCCGCGGGCGATGATTCCCGCTATTTTTTTGATGGGTCCGACGGCCAGCGGTAAGACCGAACTGGCCTTAAGTCTCGCTGATGCGCTGCCCGTAGACATTATCAGCGTCGATTCTTTGCTGGTGTACCGCCATTTCGATATCGGCAGCGCCAAACCCAGCGTCGCGCTGCGGCAGCAATATCCCCACGCACTGGTCGATATTCGGGAGCCCGACGCACCTTATTCGGCGGGCCTGTTTCGGGAGGATGCCCTGCGTTGTATTGCGCTGGCGCGGGAACGCGGTCGCATCCCTCTGCTGGTCGGCGGCACGGGCCTGTATTTTCGCGCGCTGGAGCGCGGTATTGATGCGTTACCCCCCGCCGATCCCGCCTTGCGCCAGAGTCTGATGGCGTTAGCAGAGACGGCGGGATGGCCCGCACTACACCAGCGCCTCGCGACCCTGGATCCGGAGACCGCCTCGGGTATCGCCCCCCATGACCGGCAACGCATTCAACGCGCCCTGGAAATCATCCTCGGTTCGGGGCAGGCGATCAGCGGGGCACGCCACTGGCAAGGTACATTCCCCGGCCCGCTCTGCAAAATCATCCTGCGTCCGCCAAGAAGCTGGTTACATCGGCGTATCACGCAGCGCTTTGACGTCATGCTGAATGAGGGATTTCTGGGCGAAATTGTCGACCTGAGCGCGCGTCACTACGCGCCGGAGTTACCCGCCATGCGCGCCGTGGGTTACCGTCAATACTTTGCCTGGCGTGACGGCCTCTGCAGCGCCGCAGAGGCTTATCAGGCGGCATTGGTGGCGACCCGCCAACTGGCCAAGCGCCAGGATACCTGGTTTAAGAGGGAATCAGCGCATTATTATCTCGATCCATCCCGCGACGACGCATCATCTCTGCTATTGCAAATGGCCACCCGAGATGGGCAGGGCGAAGTGCATTCCATCGGATGGGACAACAGGGGTGAAATGGAGGAAAACGGATGAACGCCATCCATAACGGGGAGACCGACTGATGGGCTGGAACTTCTAGGGTATCGACAAGCCTTTCGTCGCCCAGTTGCAAACTTAAGAGCTGGCGCAGTCCCGACATCAACGCCGACGCGACGGACGTCGATGCGCCGGATTGCCAGCGAATACGCAGAATGCTAGCCTATGGCCACTCTGACTTTTACCCCCATTGAGGATCTTATGGCTGTTGAGCGCACTCTTTCCATCATCAAACCCGATGCCGTTCAGAAAAATGCCATCGGTGCCATTCTTGGTCGCTTCGAGAAGGCGGGGCTGCGCATCGCAGCCGCCAAGATGTTGCACCTCAGTCGCGATGACGCGGGTGGGTTTTATGCTGTGCACCAGGCCCGGCCTTTTTACGGCGAGTTGTGCGACTTCATGAGCAGCGGTCCGGTACTGGTTACGGTACTGGAAGGTGAGGGTGCCATCGCCAAAAACCGTGATCTGATGGGTGCTACCAACCCCAAGGATGCCGCTGCAGGAACGATTCGTGCCGACTTTGCCGACAGTATTGATGCCAACGCCGTGCATGGTTCAGACAGTGCCGAGACTGCGGCATGGGAAATCAGTTACTTTTTTGGTCAACGGGAGATTTTTGCGCACTGAATGATGGGCGATTTTTTGGTGGTTGCTCCGGCCGAAAGGCCACACCTGCTGGGACTGGGTCGCCAGTCCCTCGCTAAGTTGTTGCGTACCTGGGGAGAGTCCCCCTTTCGTGCCAACCAGATTTTGCAATGGCTGCATACCCGTCAGGTGACGGATTTCGCGGCCATGACCAACATCAGTAAAGCCCTTCGCGCTCGCCTCGCCACAGAAACCCGCATCGACGCGCCGGAAATTATCGCCGATCAGACAGCGGCGGACCGCACTCGCAAATGGCTGCTCCGGTTGCCCGATGGCAATGCCATAGAAACTGTTTTCATTCCTGGAGAAGATCGTGGTACGCTGTGCATCTCCTCGCAGGTAGGCTGTTCTCTGGCCTGCAGTTTCTGCGCTACTGGTGCGCAGGGGCTTAGCCGCAACCTCGAAACCCACGAAATTATCGCGCAGGTGCGGGTGGCGCGCGATTTTTTGGGCCTGGACGCGATCACCAATATCGTTTTCATGGGCATGGGCGAACCGATGCTCAATTTGCGCGAGGTATTGCCGGCGCTGGATTTGTTGCGCGACGATTATGCCTATGGCTTTGGCGCGCGACGCATTACCGTCAGCACCGCAGGTGTGGTGCCCGGTATGGATCGACTGGGTGCCGAAAGCCCGGTCAATCTCGCGATCAGTTTGCACGCCAGCCGTGATGAAATCCGCGACATTCTCGTGCCGGTAAACCGCCACTACCCGCTGGCGGAGCTACTCGCCGCCTGCCGCCGCTATCCTTTGCCGCCTCGGCGCCGCATCACCTTTGAATATGTGATGCTGGAGGGTGTCAACGACGCCGATTCCCATGCGCGGGAACTCCTCCGCCTGTTGCGAGACATCCCGGCCATGGTGAATTTGATTCCCTTCAATCCATTCCCCGGTTCAGATTATAAACGGTCGCCACAGGTGCGCATCGATGCTTTTCGCGATATCATTCTGCGCGGTGACATAATGACGGTTACGCGTCGACCACGTGGTGACGACATCGCCGCCGCGTGTGGTCAGTTGGCCGGACAGGTACGCGACGGCCGTCGCCGTATTCCCTTGGCAGTGCATTCATGAAAAGACTTCTGGGACTGGGGGCTGGTGTACTTCTGCTGAGTGGCTGTGGGCTTTTTGGTGGCAAAGGAGCAGGATTGACGCCCGATCAGCAAATGGCTGCGTATATCGCCCATGAACACAAGGCCAACGCTTCCGCTTCGGGCTTCAGGCCGACCCCCGCCAACAGCGATAAAGCCAAAGCCGGTATCTACACGTCCCTGGGGGCCGCTTATTTGCAGAATGGCCATCCCCGGCAGGCGATCCGGGAACTGCAATTGGCGATTGCCGCCAACAGCCGTTATGCCAATGCGTACAATGTCATGGGTCTGGCCTACGAACAGTTGCAGCAGCGTGATCTCGCCCGCAGCGCCTTTCGCCGGGCACTCTCCATAGATGCAAAAAACCCCGAGTATCTCAATAACTACGGCGCATTTCTCGTCAATTCCGGCAACTATGCCGAAGCGATTATCGAGCTGAAACGGGCCACGGCCGATCCGCTATACAGCACACCGCAGTTCGCCTGGACCAACCTCGCACAGGCCTACGCAGGGCTCAAGAACTTGTCGGCGGCACGCGATGCCCTGAACCGGGCACTTTATCTGGTACCCAACTATCCGCCAGCCCTGCTGATGCTTGCCGAACTGGATTACAAGGACGGTAAAGCAGATGCCGCCTTCGCCCATTTGCAGGTAGTTCTGGCGCAGGAGCCGGATAATGCTGACGCGCTCTTGCTGGCAGGGCGGATTGCCGCCATGCAGGGGCGGATAACACAGGCACAGTCCCTTTGGCAGCGTTGTGTGACTGCTTCACCCTATTCCGCTGCAGGCAAGCAGGCGCAGCGACTGCTGCTGCAAAACGGTTGAGACGGTACGCCATGGATATGACAACAGAAAACGAAACTTCTCAGGACTTGCGGGCGGCAAGGGAGGCTCATGGCTGGAGTCTTCGCCAAGTCGCAGAGCGGTTGCATATCACCGAAGCTCAGGTAAGGGGTCTGGAAGAGGGTGATTATACTGCACTGCCCGGAGCCGCCTTCGCGCGTGGTTTTCTGAAGAATTACGCGCGGCTGCTGGAGTTGGATCCGGAACCGCTACTGAGGACGTATGATGCCTCCAATGAGGGGTCGGGGTTGCACCCGTCGGAAACGGTGTTGCCCGCCAGCGAAGGGCCGCTGTTGGATTACAGCCGACGCGTACTGATTTTTTCCGTATTGATCGTGATAGCCGTTATTGCGGTCGCATGGTGGGTCTGGAGTCATCATCAGGTGCAGGGCCTGCCTGCCACGGCGGTTTCGCCTATGGTAGCTGAACGTCCGGCGACTTCCACTAAGGTAGTTACCATGGCGCCCGCCGTGTCAGCCGCTGCCTCTGTGCCGGCAATCGGGAACCCGCCGGCGGCACCCGACCGGCCCATTGCGCCGGTTCCGGCAACCCGGTCTGCAGCCGTGGCGACGGGTTCTGGGCTGACGTTTCAGTTCAGGGCGGACTGCTGGGTGCAGGTCAAAGACTCCTTGGGGAAAACTCTGCTCGCAGTTTTGGGACATCGCGACGATGTCCTACGCGTCGATTCCGGTACTCCGCCATATAATGTCCTGGTAGGCAAGGCCAGCGCCGTCACCATCAGCTATGATGACAAGCCTGTGCCTCTGCCCGCCAACGCCTTGGGCGTGGCCAGACTGCAGATCGGCACCACGCCGGCCGTCGCAGGTATGCCCCACGGTGTCACCCACGCGGTAGCCGCCGCTCATGGTCAGGTGTCCCCCCCTGCGCTGCCGGTAGCCAGCATGACTTCACCACCTGTTGCGGTATCCGGTACCGCGGCCGTTTCCAGCGAGGCTTTCCATGCACCATGAATCTCCCATTCGGCGTCGAAAGACCCGGCAAATTCACGTTGGCAAGGTGGCGATCGGCGGCGATGCACCGATCAGCGTGCAAAGTATGACCAATACCGAGACCCGCGATATCGCAGCCACCGTCGCGCAAATCCGGCGCCTGGAGGCGGTAGGTGCCGACATCGTCCGGATATCCGTACCCAGCATGGATGCTGCGGAGGCGTTCAAGACGATCCGCGCTCAGGTGGAAACCCCACTGGTCGCCGACATCCACTTCGATCACCGTATCGCTTTGCAGGTGATGGAAGATGGTGTCGATGGCCTGCGTATCAATCCCGGGAATATCGGCTCTCTGGACAAAACGCGGTTGGTGGTGGAAATGGCCAGGGACAAGGGCATCCCAATCCGTATCGGCGTCAACGCAGGGTCGCTGGAGAAGGATATCCAGGAGAAATATGGGGAACCGACGCCGGAGGCACTGGTGGAGTCTGCCTTGCGTCATGTGAGCATTCTGGATGAGTTGAACTTTCATGACGTGAAGATCAGCGTCAAGGCCTCCGACATTTTTCTCGCTGTGAGCGCTTACCGCCAGCTCTCGGAAAAGGTGGATTACCCGCTGCATCTCGGTATCACCGAAGCCGGCGGCCTGCGTTCCGGCACCGTCAAATCCGCTATCGGGCTGGGCCTGCTCCTGCGGGATGGGATCGGCGATACCATCCGGGTTTCGCTCGCAGCGGATCCCGTCGAGGAGATTCGCGTCGGCTTCGATATCCTGAAAAGCCTTCATCTGCGTCAGAAGGGGATCAATCTGATCGCCTGCCCGTCCTGCTCCCGTCAGGAGTTTGATGTCATCACCACCATCAATGCCCTGGAAGCACGTCTGGAAGACATTCTCGAGCCCATGGACATTTCGGTAATCGGCTGCGTGGTGAATGGCATCGGCGAGGCGAAGGAGGCCGATATCGGTCTGGCAGGCGGTGACAAGCGCAGCATTCTCTACTACCGCGGCAAACAGGTCGACCGGGTGGAGAACAGCGATATCGTCGACGTGCTCGAAAAGAGGATTCGTGCGGAAATCGCTGAACGGCAGGCGGCGCGCCATGAGGGTTGAGCACCACCTTCCCTTGCTGCAAAGCGGGAGCGGGCATGGCGAGTAAAGAGTTGCAGGCGGTACGTGGTATGAATGACATTTTTCCCGAGGAGAGCGCGGGGTGGCAGGCGTTGGAAGGTGACCTGCGGGTGTTGCTGGCGCTCTACGACTACGGTGAGGTGCGTCTGCCTCTTCTGGAATCGACGGAACTCTTCGCCCGTGCCATTGGCGATGCCACCGATATCGTCCAGAAGGAGATGTACACTTTCGCCGATCGCAATGGGGACAGTCTTACCCTGCGGCCGGAGGGCACTGCGGGATGCGTGCGTGCGGCTATTCAGGCCCGGAGCATACGGGGCCAGACCCCGCGTTATTATTACATGGGCCCGATGTTTCGGCACGAACGTCCGCAAAAGGGCCGCTACCGGCAGTTTCACCAACTGGGTGTGGAGGTTTTTGGGCTGCCTGCGGCGGGCGCCGATGCCGAGGTTATCGCCCTGTCGGCGCGGATTCTACGGACGGCTGGGGTTACCGCTTCGTTGCAGATCAACTCGCTGGGAAGCCCGGCGGCGCG
>DAIEIW010000154.1:0-13449 GCA_027351205.1 Acidithiobacillus sp. | reverse complement strand
TTGGCATAAAAGCCCACCGTCGGCGGTACACCCGCCATGGAAAACATGACGATCATCATCAAAAAAGCATACCAGGGCTTGCGCTGCGCCAAGCCCTTGAAGTCATCGATACGCTCTGCCTCAAAACCCGCCCGGCTCACGAGCAGAATCATGCCAAAACCCGCCAAAGACATCAGCGTATAGACTACGGTATAAAAAAATGCACTGGCCAGCCCGGCCTCCGTACCCGCCACGACCCCCAGCAACATAAATCCGACATGACCGATGGTGGAATACGCCAGCATCCGCTTGATGTTCTGCTGGGCAATGGCGATCACGTTACCCACCACCAGCGATACCACGGTCAGCGCGACAAAAATCTGCTGCCAAGATTCCTGCATGCCGTAGCCGCCATCCACCAGCAGGCGGATGATCAGGGCAAAGGCGCCGATTTTTGGCGCCGAGGCAAGAAAGGCGGTCACCGCCGTAGGCGCGCCCTGATATACGTCGGGTAACCACATATGAAAGGGCGCCGCGCCCAACTTGAAGGCAATACCCGCGGCAATAAATACGATGGCAAAGACCAGTACCAGATTGCCTGCAGTCATATTCACCAGATCAGCGGCAATATCCCGCACATCCAGGGTGCCCGTCAGCCCGTAAAGAAGCGACATCCCGTAGAGCAGCAAACCCGAGGCCAGCGCTCCGAGAACGAAATATTTCAACCCCGCTTCCGTCGCCACCACACTGTCGCGGTAAAAGGCAACCAGGGCATACTGGCTCAGCGCCAGCAGTTCCAGCCCGAGGTAGACACTCAGCAGACTGCCGCCGGAAACCATTACCATGATTCCCAGCAGGGCGAAAAGCAACAGCACAAACACCTCGCCGCGGTAAATACCCCGGTCCACCAGATAACGCCGGGAGTAGAGCACCACCATTAGCACGGCCAGATAGCTGAACAGCTCTGCAACGTTGGTGAAGCGGTCCAGCACGAAAAGGCCCGCAAAGGCGGTACCGCTCTGCCCCATCTCAAAAACGGTTAGCACTGCCGCACCGCTGAGGGTCAGCACCGTCAGCACCGCGGCAAGATCACGCAGGCCATCGCCCCAGAACAGGTCTGCCAGCAAAACGACGCAGGCCATCGTCAGCACCCAGATTTCCGGGATGGTGTAAGTCCAGTGCATAAGGAATGAATTCATAGGCAAGGTCCTTTACGCCGGAATCTTGGAGAGAGACACCTGAGTCACCAGGTGCTGTACCGAGCTGTGCACGATATCAAGGAAGGGCGCTGGCCAGAGGCCGAGCAGCAGGGTAAAGGCCGCCAAGGTACCGAGCACCAACACCTCCCGGCCATCGAGGTCTTTCAGTCTGGCCACTTCGGGCTGGACAATACTGCCGAAAATCACCCGCTTGAAGAGCCAGAGCGTATATCCAGCGCCGGTAATCAGGCTGGTGGCCGCCAGAATCGCCAACCAAGGATTTACCTGATATGTCCCGAGCACCACCATGAATTCGCCGACAAAACCCGATGTCCCCGGTAGGCCGACATTACCCATGGCAAAGAGCATCATCAGCGCGGCAAAAACCGGCATGACATTGGCCACTCCCCCGTAAGCTTTGATATTGCGGGTATGCATCCGGTCATAGAGTACGCCGACACAGAGGAACATGGCTGCACTGACAAAGCCGTGAGATAACATTTGAATGATACCGCCCTCGATCGCCACGCTATTGAACACAAAAAATCCCAGCGTCACGAAACCCATATGAGCGATGGAGGAATAGGCGATCAGCTTTTTCATATCCTCCTGCACGATCGCCACCAGCGCGACATAGATGATGGCGATGAGGGACAGGACAATCATCAGCCAGGCCAACCTGTGACTCGCGTCGGGCACAATCGGCAGGCTCAGGCGCAGGAAGCCGTAGGCGCCCATCTTGAGCATTACCGCTGCCAGGATGACGGAGCCCCCGGTGGGCGCCTCGACATGGGCATCCGGCAACCACGTATGCACCGGCCACATGGGAATTTTTACCGCGAAGGCAAAGAAAAAGGCCAAGAAGATGAGCGTCTGCGCGCTCATGCCCAAAGGGGTTTTCTGAAACACCAACAAACTGAAACTATCCCCGCTATGGAAGTACAGATAGAGCAGCGCCACCAGCATCAGTACCGATCCGAGGAAAGTATAGAGAAAGAACTTGATGGTCGCGTAGACCCGCCGCGGGCCACCCCAGACCCCGATAATCAGGAACATGGGGATGAGCATGGCTTCCCAGAACACATAGAACAGAATGGCGTCCAGCGCACAGAAGACACCAATCATCAGACCCTCCATGATCAGGAAAGCCGCCATGAATTGTGCCACCCGCTCCTGCACGTTTTTCCAGGAACTGATGACCACCAACACCGTCAGGAAACTGGTGAGTAGGACAAACCACAGGGAAATTCCGTCGATCCCGAGGTGATAAAAGATATTCAGGGAGGGAATCCAGGCGACCCGTTCGCTGTACTGCATCGCCGCCGTATGGGTATCGAATCCAGTAAAGAGGGGAATGGTCACGGCGAAAGCAGCCAGCGAGGCCACCAGTGCTAGCCAGCGCGCGGCCTCCGCACGCCGGTCACCCACCGTAAGGACCAGCAGACCACCGATGATCGGCACCCAGATGGCGTAACTGAGGAGAGGGGAGTGCGTCATGCCTTATCCTCTCCAGACCACAAAATAGCTCATGAGCAGAATCAACCCGATAATCATTGCGAAAGCATAGTGGTAAATATAACCCGTCTGGACACGCCGCCAGGATAATGCCGCCTTACCGATTTCACGGGCCGTACCGTTGACCATGATGCCATCGATAAGGCGTTCGTCGCCCACGTGCCAGAACAAAGCGCCAAGCTGTAAGACGCCGCGTACCAGAACCGTCTGGTTGAAGGTATCAAACCCGTATTTGCGCTGCAGCGCCCAGATAACGGGGCTGAGAAACCGGGTCAGCGTTGCAGGCAGACCCGGCCGCAACCAGTAGAACCAGGCAGCGACGGCAATACCCGAGAGCGCCAACCAGAATGGTACGGTCTCCGGACTGTGCAGCACGAACGCGCCCGCACCCTGCCAGTGGGCACGGATCTCCCCAATGGTATTCCACTGCGGGGCAACGACCAGGGAAGAATCCAGGAAGTGCCCCAGGCCGATGGGCCCAATATATGCCCAACCCGCGTAAACCGCCGGAATCGCCAGCGCAATCAGGGGCACGGTAATCACCCAGGGTGACTCGTGCAGATGTGCGCGGGTGTTGGCACCCATACGCGGGGCGCCGTGGAAGACCAGGAAAAACATCCGGAAGGTATAAAGCGCCGTGACGAAGGCGCCAGCCACCAGCATCAATTCCGCCCAACCCGCTCCGGGCAGGGTAGAGAGCCCTACCGCCTCAATAATGAGGTCCTTGCTGAAGAATCCGGCAAATGGCGGAATGCCAGACAACGACAGGCTGCCGATCAGAAAGGTGACATAGGTGATGGGCATGACTTTGCGCAGCCCGCCCATTTTGCGGATATCCTGCTCGTTGGACATCGCATGGATCACTGAACCTGCGGCCAGAAATAGCAAGGCCTTGAAGAAGGCGTGAGTCATCAGGTGAAAAATTGCCGCAGAAAAGGCGGAAACACCCAGCGCCGCAGTCATGTAACCCAACTGAGAAATGGTCGAGTAAGCGATGATACGCTTGATATCGTTCTGCACCAGACCGACGAGCCCCATAAAGAACGCCGTTACCGCGCCGATGATCAGCACCACCGTAAGGGCCGTCGCGGACTGTTCAAAAATCGGCGACATCCGTGCGACCATAAAAATACCCGCTGTGACCATGGTCGCCGCGTGGATCAGGGCGGAGATGGGGGTCGGACCCTCCATGGATTCCGGCAACCAAACATGTAAAGGCACCTGCGCGGATTTACCCATGGCGCCGACAAACAGCAGCAGGGCAATCCAGGTCAGCACACTCCAGGGATGTCCCGGTATGATTTCCAGTGTTTGTCCGATCAGATGAGGTATGGCCGCGAATACCGTACGATAATCCAGACTGCCACAATAGTGGAATACTGCGGCAATACCGATCAAAAAGCCGAAATCACCGACACGGTTGACGATAAATGCCTTGATCGCGGCGACATTGGCACTTTCACGCTGGAACCAGAAGCCGATGAGCAGGTAGGAAACCAGACCCACCGCTTCCCAGCCAAAAAAGAGCTGGAGAAAATTATTGCTCATCACCAGCATGATCATACTGAACGTGAACAAGGCAATATAGCTAAAAAAACGCGCGTAACCCGGATCTCCGTGCATATAACCAACGGTATAAAGATGCACGCTCAGAGATACAAAAGTGACAACGACCAGCATCAATGCCGTCAGACTATCGATGTCAAAACCGACGGATACCGGCAGATGACCCAATACCGCCCAGGTATAGACATCTCCGTAAAAGGTTATACCGTGACCGGTTTGCCAGAGCACGGCCAACGATAGATAGAAGGCAATGGCCACCCCGATGATCGGCGCCCAATGCGCCTGCTCCCGGAGCTTCCAGCCCCAGAAACCGGCCACGAGCGCACCCACCAGCGGCGCCATGGGGATAACCAGATACACGGCGAGGGGGGGGAAGGCGTTTAACCAGTCAAAAACCCACATATCAGCCCCTTAACTCGTCGATATCATCCACATTGATGCTATGGCGATTGCGGAAATAGGCGACCAGTATCGCTAGGCCAATCGCCGCTTCGGCAGCCGCCACCGTAAGAATAAAAAATACAAATACCTGCCCGTCGAGATTGCCGAGATAACGGGAAAATGCGACCAGATTGATATTCACCGCCAGCAGCAGCAGCTCGATGGCCATCAGCAGAATGATAACATTCTTGCGATTGAGGAAAACACCAACCACACCAATAGAAAAGAGCATCGCTCCGAGAATCAGGTAGGCCGCCAGGGTCGGTTGTCCAGCATTCATCATTCAGGCTCCCGCAAATCCACCAGTTGTACCCGGTCTTTGGCCCGCACAGCCATCTGCGCGGCAATATTCTGGGTTTTGGTACCAGTCCGGCGCCGCAGGGTCAGGGCAATGGCCGCGATAATCGCCACCAGCAGAATCACTGCCGCTATTTCAAATGGATACAGATATTGGGTATACAGAAGGCCCCCCAGTGCACGGGTATTGTCGGTATCAGCCGGGAGTGCGGCGGGTGCAGGGATATGGCCCAGGGAAGACGTCCAGAAAACAACCGCCAGCTCCAGTACACCGAGGATGGCGATAGCAAGACCCAATGGCAGATAACTGAGAAAGCCTTCCTTGATGCGTGCCAGGTTGATATCCAGCATCATCACCACAAAGAGGAAAAGCACCATCACCGCGCCCACATAGACCAGAATCAGAATCAACCCCAGGAATTCAGCCCCCAGCAGGATGAACAAGGCGGCCGCATTAAAAAACGCCAGTACCAGATACAGGGTCGCGTACACTGGATTACGCGCCGTTATCACCAGCGTTGCAGAGCCCAGCAATATAGCGGAGAAGATATAAAACAGAATCGTGGTTACTGGCAGCATGGCATCCGTTCTCCGTCAGCGGTAAGCGCGATCAGTATCGCGATCGGCAGCCAGTTCCGCTTCCAGACGATCGCCATTGGCCAGCAGCATGTCTTTGGTATATATCAGGTCTCCGCGAATTTCTCCATGATAAGAGAGCACCCGACTTTCGACGATGGAGTCTACCGGACAAGATTCTTCACAGAGTCCACAAAAAATACACTTGCTGAGATCGATGTCGTAGCGCGTCGTCCGCCGCGTTCCGTCACTACGGACGTCACTTTCGATGGTGATCGCCAGCGCCGGACACACCGCCTCACAAAGTTTGCAGGCAATGCAGCGTTCCTCACCGTTCGCATAGCGGCGCAAGGCGTGCAGGCCGCGGAAACGGGGCGATTGCGGCGTCTGTTCTTCGGGGTATTGCACGGTGATCTTCCGCGCAAAAAAATAACGGCCGGTAAGCTGCATGCCGCGCAGCATTTCCGTCAGGAAAAAAGTGTTCAACCATTGCTTTGGGCGAAATTGCATATGGTTCTCCTCAGCGCAAAATGGCACGCAGGGGCGTTTCCAGAGCAACGCCGACCACGACGATCCAGGCAATGGTCACCGGGATAAACACTTTCCAGCCCAAACGCATGATCTGGTCATAGCGATAACGGGGAAAAGTGGCGCGAATCCATAAAAACACATACAGCAGGAAAGCAGTTTTCAGCAACAACCAGACGACACCCGGTATCCAGGTGAGCCATGGTGTATTGATCGGCGCATACCAGCCACCGAGAAAGAGCACCGTCGTCAACATGGAGACGAAAATCATGTTGGCATATTCCGCCAGAAAGAACAGCGCGAAGGCCATCCCGGAATACTCCACATGAAATCCCGCCACAATTTCCGACTCGCCTTCCGCTACGTCAAATGGTGCGCGGTTGGTTTCGGCCACGCCGGAAATAAAGTACACCAGAAAGAACGGAAATAACGGTAGCCAGTACCAGGACCAGAAACCGCCTCCCGCCTGGGCTTCCACGATTTTGGTGAGATTCAGGGTCTGGGCTGCCATCAACAACCCCACCAGGGCAAAGCCCATGGCAATTTCGTAAGCCACCAACTGAGCCGCTGCCCGCATGGCCCCCAGAAAGGCATATTTGGAATTGGACGCCCAGCCCGCAACGATGATGCCGTATATCCCCAGGCCGGCGATGGCCAGCACATAAAGGAGACCGGCGTTCATGTGGGAGATGGCCATATCCGGGCCGAAAGGAATGGCCGCCCAGACCAGCATTGCCGGCACGAAAGCCAGCACCGGTGCCGCCAGAAACAGAAACCGATTAGCGTTGGTAGGGATGATCACTTCCTTGAACATCAGCTTGACCGCGTCGGCGATCGGCTGCAACGACCCCTTGAAGCCCACGCGATTGGGGCCCAGACGTACCTGTATATAGCCAATCACTTTGCGCTCGGCCAGTGTCAGATAGGCTACACCCAACAGTAGTGGCACCAAAACAACGACAATCTTGATGATCGACCAGAGGATCGCCCACCACGCCGTATTCTGAAAATCATGCATGGTGTTTTGCCTCCTAAGTACCGGTCGTAGTAGCGGGCGGCGTCGCCATGGTCACCGAGCAGGCTGCGTAGACAGCACCCAATATCGCCGTCTCGCCATATCCCATAGGCACCCAGACAGTACCCATCGGAATCCCGGCATCCGTTACCAGAGGCAGGCAAACCTTGCCGCTGGGGGTGCTGATTTCCACGAAATCCCCCTGCAGGGCCAGCGCCCTGACCTGATCCGGATGCATTTTCACCACAGCGGGCTGGGTGAGGGGTACGGCACGTCGCACCAGCGGGTCGCCCCGGAAAAGGGGCCAATCGCCCAGCCGACATAATCCGTCGTCTGCATACGGGGACACAGGAACTGGTTCCAAGACCGGAAAGGTACGGAAAGGCGGCACATCCAGGGCGTACTCGCCGATTTCACGCTGCCAGGTGGCCGTTACTTCACTCAGTTCATTAAACTGAAATCCTGGCAGATTAAGGCCATCACCGAGTACACGCAGTATCTTCCAGGCAGGACGCGCCTCCTCCGGCGTTTTTACCGCGGCGCGGAAGGTTTGCAGACGCCCTTCGTTATTGATGAACGATCCAGACCCCTCGGCAAAGGCTGCCATGGGCAGAATCACATCGGCATACTGTTTCGCCTCGCCCGCAAACTGCGTGATGCTCAGCACAAACTCCGCTTTTTGCAATGCCGCCAGTGCGGCCACGCCGCGCATCGCGTCCACACCCGGCTCTGTGCCCAGGAGTATGAAGCCCCGCATATCCGCATCCCAAAGCGCATCGGCAGGTAACCCTATCGCCTGCGCCCGATGCCCCCCCGGCAGACGGTGCGGTACACAACCACTCAGCCAGGCTCCGGCGCTATTGGCGTCTTGCGCCAGCCATCCCACCCGCGCGCCCGCCAACCCGGCAAGAGACTCGATCTGTGCGATCATCGCCGCCGCCTGCGGGTGATGCAGCAAGGCACTGCCAATGAGGATCAGGGGGTTATCTGCCGCTAGCAGGTCACTCGCGACACCAGCCAGAGACTCCGCACCGGTCTTCCCGGCGTGGCCGGATAACTGGCTGCAGAGCGCCGCATAGAGGGCCAGGTCGGCGCCTGCTTCCGCCACCAGTTGGGTGACGGGATAGTTGAAATCCTGACGCAGGCTGTCGATGGCGATCACCTTGCCACCCTGCAACACCGACTTGCGCAAACGATGGTTGGTCAGCGGCTGCTGTTGCCGCGGAAAGGCATGGCAGAGCAATATGAGCGGCGCGCGCTCCAGATCTTCCAGAGCCATGTTCAGCGCCGGATAGACCGGCATTGCGGCATCCGCGCGGAAATCCTGCTGACGCAAACGATGGTCCACGTGAGGGCTGCCCATGCCGCGCAGCAAGGCCTGGAAAAGGAATAGTTCTTCATTGCCGGACTGCGCCGAAATGAGTCCGGCCAGCCGTTCCGCACCATGCCGGGCAATCACCTGCTCCAGTCCCGACAAGGCGACATCCAACGCTTCCGCCCACGAGGCCTCACGCCATACGCCGTCGACACGCAGCAAAGGCCGCGTCACGCGGTCTTCCGCTTGTAGGCCGGTATAGGCATAACGTCCCTTGTCACAAATCCACTCTTCATTCACCGCCTGATTGGCACGAGGCAGAACCCGCAACACTTCGCGGCCCAGGCTCTGCACGTCGGTATTACAGCCTGTCGAGCAGTGCGGGCAAAGCCCCGGCGTGTGCTTCAGTTCCCAAGAACGGGCCTTGAAACGAAAAGGCTTGCTGGTCAATGCGCCTACCGGACAGAGATCAATCATGTTGCCGGACAATTCAGACTGCACAGCCTTGGCGACGTAGGTGCCAATAGCCATATGTTCGCCACGCCCCGTCGCTCCCAGTTCCATGATTCCGCCGATTTCCTGACCGAAGCGCACGCAGCGGGTGCACTGGATGCAGCGCGTCATTTCCGTGGCAATGAGCAGCCCGATGTTCGGGTCCTGCACGACCCGTTTCTCTTCGGCGTACTGGCTGTGCGGATTGGCAAAGCCCATGGCGATGTCCTGCAGGGGGCATTCACCACCCTGATCGCAGATGGGGCAATCCAAGGGATGATTGATGAGAAGAAACTCCAGCACACCCTGCTGCGCCATCTTCGCCTTGCGCGACGCTGTGGCGACCTTCATGCCGTCTGCGACGGGCGTCGCGCAGGCCGGCAATGGCTTGGGAGCCTTTTCCACATCTACCAGACACATTCGGCAATTGGCCGCTACCGACAGTTTGGGGTGATAACAGAAGAAGGGGATATAGATCCCCAAAGCCTGGGCCGCCTCCATGATGGTGGTCCCTGGTACAACCTCGATGGACTGTCCGTCGATCTCGATATGCGGCATCAGGCAGCCCCCCCATCCACCAAACAGTGCTTATGCCGAATGTGGTATTCATATTCTTCACGAAACAGACGCACAGAACTGACCACCGGTGCCACACCACCATCCGCCAGGGCGCAGATGGTGCGGCCCTCAATGCGAGATCCCACATCCAGCAGCAGTTGCAGGTCTTCTTCGCGGCCCTGGCCATTTTCGAGGCGATGCATCACCCGCCACAACCAGCCCATGCCCTCCCGGCACGGGGTACATTGGCCGCAGGACTCGTGCATGTAAAAACGGGCGATACGTTCCACCACCTTGACAATGCAAACACTGTCGTCGATGACGATGACCGACCCCGCCCCAAGGGCGGATCCTGACTTGGCGATGGAGTCATAATCCATGGTGACCGCCATCATGGCCTCGCCGCCCACCATGGGAGTACTGGTGCCGCCGGGAATCACCGCCTTGAGTTGACGCCCTGGCCGTAGCCCTCCGGCCATTTCCAGGAGTTCTTTGAAGGGGGTACCCATGGGAACTTCGTAGTTACCCGGCCGCTGCACGTGGCCGGTCACCGAAAAGATTTTGGTGCCACCATTGTTGGGTTTTCCCAGATTGAGAAACCACTCGCCGCTCTTGGCCATGATACTCGGCACCGAAGCAAAGGTTTCCACATTGTTGATGGTGGTGGGCTGACCATAGAGACCATAGCTGGCGGGAAATGGCGGCTTGAAACGTGGCTGCCCTTTCTTCCCCTCCAACGCTTCCATCAACGCCGTTTCCTCACCGCAAATATACGCACCCGCCCCCCGATGCACATACAGATCGAAGGAGAAATCAGTGCCAAGGATATTCTGCCCCAGATACCCCTTTGCGTAGGCCTCTTCCAGCGCTCCCTCCACAATGTGGATCGGCTCCACGAACTCGCCGCGGATAAAAATATATCCGGTACTGGCCCCCATGGCGTAGGCACCGATAATCATGCCCTCGATCAGGCGATGGGGTTCATAACGCATGATGTCCCGGTCCTTGCAGGTACCGGGTTCACCCTCGTCGGCATTGCAGAGCAGGTACTTGGTACCGGTCACGCCCTTGGGCATGAAACTCCACTTCAGCCCGGTAGGGAAACCGGCGCCCCCCCGACCACGCAGTGCGGATTTTTTTATCTCGCTGATGATCTGATCCGGCGCCATGGAGTCCAGCAGCACCCTGCGCAGAGCACCGTAGCCGCCGGTCCCGGCATACACGGAAAGGCGGTGGGAGTCAGGCAACCCACGGTTCTGCAACGTAACACCGTTAACGAACATCGTCGGACTCCCCCCGTAATTTCGCCAGCAAGGCATCCAGACTTTCCTGCGTCAGATTCTCGTAATAGTGATCTCCGACCTGCAGCATCGGTGCGTCTTTACAGGCACCCAGACACTCCACTTCCTGCAGGGTAAAGAGACCGTCCGCAGTCGTCTCACCAGGGCTCACACCCAGGCGCTCGCTCAAGTGTTGAAGTACTGCGTCGGATCCATTCAGAAAGCAGGAGACGCTACCACAGACGCAGAGTTTGTGCCGGCCCACCGGCTGGAGGTCGTACATGCTGTAAAAAGTTGCCGCCTCATAGACCTGAATCGCCGGGATGCCGAGCAGACCGGCGATATGCTCCATCACCGCGTCACTCAGGTAGCCCTGCTCCTCCTGGGCGATGCGCAGCGCCGCCAACAGAACGGAACGCGCCTGATCCGCCGGATATTTAGCCCGCTCACGAGCAATTTCTGCCAGAGACTTTTCCGATAACATGGCCTACCTGTCGATCTCGCCGAAAACAATGTCCATGGTGGACAAAATAGCCACCACGTCCGCGATCATGTGTCCCCGCGCCATCTCATCCATGGCGGCAAGATGCGGGAATCCGGGTGCCCGGATTTTCATCCGGTAGGGCTTATTGGCACCATCGGAAATCATGTAAATACCGAATTCCCCCTTGGGGGCCTCCACCGCGGTATAGACTTCGCCCGCAGGAACCGCCATACCCTCAGAAAAGAGTTTGAAGTGATGGATCAGCGCTTCCATGCTGGTTTTCATCTCTTCGCGGGGCGGCGCGGCAACCTTGAAATCGTCGGTAATCACCGGACCGGGGTTTTTGCGTAGCCAGTCCACACACTGGGCAATAATCTGGTTACTCTGCCGCATCTCCGCCACCCGGACCAGATAACGATCATAACAATCTCCGGTTTTGCCCACCGGAATTTCAAAGTCCAGGTCGGCATAAGCGGCGTAAGGTTGCGTACGCCGCAGATCCCAGGCCACCCCGGAAGCGCGCAGCATGGGTCCGGTGAAGCCCAGTTGAATCGCGCGCTCCGGACCCACTACACCGATGCCCACGGTACGCTGCTTCCAGATACGATTGTCGGTCAGCAGGGTCTCATACTCATCCACATAGGTGGGGAAACGACGGGTGAAATCTTCAATGAAGTCCAGCATGCTGCCCTGCCGGTTGTCATTGAGTTCCTCCAAACGCTTGGCATTTCGGTAAGGCGATGGCTGATACAGGGGCATCTGTGCGGGCAAATCACGGTAGACGCCGCCGGGGCGATAATAGGCGGCATGCATGCGCGCGCCGGAGACCGCCTCATAGACATCCATAAGATCTTCCCGTTCGCGGAAGCAGTATAGGAAGACACTCATGGCCCCGACATCCAGCGCGTAAGCCCCCAGCCAGAGCAGATGATTAAGCACCCTGGTGATCTCATCAAACAGGGTACGGATATACTGCGCCCGGACGGGCACAGCGACGCCGAGCAGTTTTTCCACCGCCAGGCAATAGGCATGCTCGTTGCACATCATGGATACATAATCGAGACGGTCCATGTAAGGCAGACTCTGCAAATAGGTCTTGTTCTCCGCCAGCTTTTCAGTGGCACGATGCAACAAGCCGATATGGGGATCGGCACGCTCGATCACCTCACCATCCAGCTCCAGCACCAAGCGCAACACACCGTGGGCAGAAGGATGCTGCGGCCCGAAATTCATGGTGAAATTGTTAATTTCGGGCATTGTAGCGACCCTCCCCTTCTTCGCGGAGGATACGCGGCACCACCACGCGCTCCTCAGTCCGTGTCGGTTCGTAAACCACCCGCCCCTGATCCGCGTCGTAGCGCATTTCTACCGTACCCACCAAAGGAAAATCCTTACGGAAAGGGTGGCCCACAAAGCCATAATCCGTAAGGATCCGCCGCAAATCGGGGTGGCCCTCAAAGAGAATTCCGTAAAGGTCGAAGGCCTCACGCTCAAACCAGTTGGCCGCCGCCCAGATATCCACCACCGAGGGCACAATGGGCAAATCGTCATCCGCAAAAATGCGCACTCGCAAACGCTGGCGATGTTTCAGGGAGAGCAAATGATAGACCACAGCAAAGCGGGGACCCTCCCAAAGCCCATCGCCGTAGTCGACATAGTCCACACCACAAATGTCCACTAACAGATCAAAG
This sequence comes from Acidithiobacillus sp., assembly GCA_027351205.1. Taxonomy (GTDB): domain Bacteria; phylum Pseudomonadota; class Gammaproteobacteria; order Acidithiobacillales; family Acidithiobacillaceae; genus Acidithiobacillus. The sequence continues at coordinate 513 of DAIEIW010000154.1, read as the reverse complement.
GCGCAATTCACGTCATCCCGAAGCCAGTGACAGGCCGTCAGAAAACCTTCACGAGACAACTCCACGGTCAGTTCGCCGCGATCCAGACGCGCATTACGCAGGGTTTCCCCTAGCTCCTCGCCCAGATTCCGGCGCAAATTTTCGAGTGCGTCAGTCATGGTTCACCTAGCAATGGTATTGGTGCGACGGATTTTTTTCTGAAGCTGTATCAAGCCAAAGAGCAAGGCCTCAGCGGTGGGTGGGCAACCTGGCACGTAGATATCCACGGGCACGATACGGTCACAACCGCGCACAATACTATAGGAATAGTGATAATAACCGCCACCATTAGCACAGGAGCCCATGGATATAACCCAGCGGGGCTCCGGCATCTGGTCATAGACCTTACGCAAGGCCGGCGCCATCTTGTTGACCAGTGTCCCCGCCACGATCATCACGTCGGACTGGCGCGGAATAGGACGAAACACAATACCGAAGCGATCCAGATCGTAGCGCGCGGCGCCAGCATGCATC